>NZ_JBCLQK010000008.1:0-128408 GCF_041223505.1 Adlercreutzia muris | reverse complement strand
CAACTTGCGGCGTCGATTTATCGAGCACGACCTCGCGGTTACTCATCGTGGGGAGCACACTTTTTGAGCCTTAACTCCACTCCTTCCTCATCAGAACAAGCCCGATGATTCCGATCACCACAAGCATGAGGTCGCACAAGGCAGTTACCGTTTGTGTGTCCATGGGTAGCTCCTTTCTCGAAGCCGCCCAGGCGTGACGGGGCACCTACGGCCATTATAACGGGAATCGATAACTGTATGCCCACGGCTGTCGGAATATTCACCCGTCCCCTTCTAGAAGCACCCGCAACAACCTCCCCGGAAACTACCACAGCCAACGATCACCTGCGGGCAGCTGTCGCGGCAACCGCATTTCACGAACTTATCGCAACGTTGACGGATGGCCTCAGCGATGAGAACCTAGCCGTCACCTGCCGTACCATGAAAGCCATGCAGGCGAACGTGAACGCCCGCATCAACGCGTAAGGAGCACCCATGAACCGCACCATTTCTCTCACTCGTACCGCTTTCGCAATCCGCGGCTCGCGCGTCCGCCGCGCCTTCGTGGCCGTAGCGGCCGCCGCCCTGCTGGCGCTTTCCTGCGTGCTGGCCGGCTGCTCGTCGGGTAGCACGGGCGCCGATAGCAGCACCTCCCCGGCAGCCGACGGTGCCGCAGCCAGCCAGGGCTCCACCCTGCGCGTGGCCATGGAGCTGGCCTACCCGCCCTTCGAGACCAAGGACGACGCGGGCAACCCCGAGGGCCTCGCCGTCGACTTCATCCGCGATTTCGGCGCGGCCTACGGCTACGATGTGCAGATCGAGAACACCGCATGGGACGGCCTCATTCCCGCGCTGCAGACAGGCAAGGCCGACCTGGTCATCAGCTCCATGACCATCACCGACGAACGCAAGCAATCGGTGGACTTCTCGGACGCCTACGCCATGGCCCAGCTGGCTATTCTGGCGAACGCGAATTCCGGGGTGGCTTCCATTGACGATTTGAACCAGCCGGGCAAGAAGGTGGCCGTGAAGACCGGATCGACCGGCGATGTGTACGCCACGAAGAACCTCACGAACGCCGAGATCGTGCGGCTGGCCGACGAGAGCGCGTGCGTGACCGAGGTGGTGCAGGGCAAGGCCGACGGCTTCCTGTACGACCAGCTGACCATCTACCGCAACCACCAGGCGAACCCCGACACCACTGAGGCGGTGTTCATCCCCTTCCAGGATGCCGAGGAATGGGGCATCGCCGTGAAGAAGGGCAACACCACGCTGCTCGACCAACTGAACGCCTTCATCGCCCAGTCGAAGGCCGACGGCGAGTTCGACCGTCTGACCGAGAAGTACCTCGCCGAGGAGAAGAAGGCCTTCGACGAGTACGGCTTCAAGTGGTTCTTCGACTTCGAGTAAGCTAGCCCCATGAATCGCGTACCCGCCATCTTCCGCCCCTTCATCGCTCGCGCCGGCACGCCAGTACGCCCGGTAAAGGCCGCGCTGAACTACCTGGCCGTGAGCGTGGTCGTGGTGGCCGTGGTGTGGGCCTCGCTCGCGGCGGCGGGCATCGCGCTGAATTTCGACTTCATCGCCCAGTACCGCGTACGCCTTTGGGACGGTTTCTGCATGACCGTGGGTATCTCGGCGGCGTCGCTGGTCATAAGCCTCGTCATCGGGATTGCGGTGGCCGCCGGGCAAGGCGCGGGCGTGCTGCCCGTGCGCTACCTGTGCGACCTGTACGTGAAGATCATCCGGGGCACGCCGCTCATCGTGCAGGTGTACTTCTTCTACTACATCATCGGCACGGCCTGGGGCGTGGACAACCGGGTGCTGGCGGGCATCATCATCCTGTCGCTGTTCTCGGGCGCCTATATCGCGGAAATCCTGCGCGGCAGCCTGCTGTCGCTCGACGCCGGCCAGCTGGAAGCGGCCCGCGCCGTGGGTTTCACCCGTGCGCAGACCCTGCGCTACGTGGTGGCGCCCCAGCTGGTGGCGCGCACCCTGCCGGCGCTGACGGGCCAGGTGGCGTCCATCATCAAGGACTCGTCGCTTCTGTCGGTCATCGCCGTCATCGAGCTGACCCAGACCATCCGCGAGATCACGGCCACGAACTACAACTTCTTCGGCGGCTTTCTGCTGCTGGGGGCGCTGTACCTGGCGCTCACGCTGCCCATCATGGCCGTAAGTCGCCACTTCGAGAAGAGGCTCGACTATGAGCACTAAACCCGAAGCAGAACTGGGAAGGGCCGCGGACGGTCGCGGCGTCGGAGAGCGCAACGAGGCGGCCATGCCCCTGCGGCTAACGCTGGCGAACCTGAGCAAGTCCTTCGACGGCACCGAGGTGCTGCACGACATCAGCTTCGACGAGGACGTACGGGCACTGGCCATCATCGGGCCGTCGGGCGGCGGCAAGTCCACCTTGCTGCGCATCATCGGCGGCTTGGAGGCGCCTACCTGCGGCACCGTCTCTGTGGACGGCCGCCCCATCGGCACCGACGAGAAGAGCCTGCGCGCCTACCGCGCCACCTTGGGATTCGTCTTCCAAGACAGCGGGCTGTTCCACCACATGAGCGCGTTGGAGAACGTGGCCCTGCCCCTGCGCGTGGTGCACGAGGCGACTCCGGCGGCGGCCGAGGAGCGCGCCCGCGAGCTGCTCGAGCGCCTGGGGCTCGCCGAGGCCGCCGCCAAGCGGCCCGCGCAGCTGTCGGGTGGCCAGAAGCAGCGCGTCGCCATCGCTCGTGCCCTCGCCGTCCGACCCCGCCTGCTTCTGCTGGACGAGCCCACGAGCGCGCTGGACCCCGAGTTCACCACCGAAGTGCTCGACGTAGTGCGCGACCTGGCCGAGGAAGGCACGCGCTTCATCATCGTCACCCACGAGATGGGCTTCGCCCGCCGCGCCTGCGACCACGTGGCCTTCCTCTCCGGCGGCCGCCTCGCTGAATACGGCCCCAGCGAGCGCATCTTCGAACACCCCGAAACCCCCGAGTTGCAACGCCTCCTCAGCCGCCTGCTGGAATGGAGCTGGTAGGGAAATCAAAGAGTCCGCCGGCCTCTGAGCTCCATGGCGCGATCCACCAGTTCCTGCTTGGTGTGCACATCGACCTTTCGGTAGATGCTCTTCGCGTGGGACTGCACCGTGCTGTCGCTCACATACATGAGGGCCGCTATCTTCTTGTAGGTGTTTCCCTCCAAAAGCAACGCGAGCACTTCGGCCTCCTTCTCGGTAAGTCCATAGACCTCTCGCATAGCACCGGCAGTTGCATCAGGACCAGCAGGCGCTTCCGAGCCCAATGACGTTTCCGAAGAAGATGTCGCGCCCGGCAAATAGCGAATCACCAACGAAGACAGGAACACGAAGAGAAACACGCCGAGGGCAAATCCCAGCAGCAGCGAAAGAACGCCCCAGAAGTCGCTGTAAGCCAACCCGAGTCCCTCGGCAATGAGCGGAACGACCAGATAGCTGATGAAGGTGCTCGCCAAGGTGGGCACCACGAACTTCAGCAGAAGCGAGCGCGCGGTCATGGACGCATCGGATCGGGAGTTCTCCAGCAACACCAGCATGAGCAGAAGCAGCGACACGCAAGATTTGCTGGTTTGCATAAGCCCAATGCCCACCGTGAACCAACTCTGCTGGAACAACGTCGCCAAGAAAATGCCGCTGAAGAGCAGCACGATCAGCACGACAACAAGCGTGAACTTAACGCGCTCCAAGGATTTAGACGCAGCAATGAGCGCTATGATGGCCAGTGTCACAATGACGTTGAGCGTGTCACGCACCAGCGTGTTCATCGAAGGCGCGTAGGACGCCGTTCCCGAGTTGATGAACCCCGTGGCAACGCTGCTAACGAGGAAGATAACCAGCACGAGCACATACAGGCTCCGAATGCTAGAGGCGCCTTCCCGGGAGGGAGGCACCGCAGGGCTCGAAGCGATGCAGCAGCCAGCCCTCTTCGCCGCCATCATCCTGCAGCAGAACCACGCGGCACCGGAGATAAGCGGGGCGCCAACGGGCCTTATGAGATTCCACGGCGCAGGTGCATAGGACAAGTACCCCACGAGGAAACTCACCGCGTAAGAGGCCGACATGACGAGCAGGAGTCGTTTGGGAGAAGAGGCTGTCATCTCCAGCAAGAGAGCACCCCACGCTATGGGCAGCGCGACGTAGACAGCAGCCAGCACTACCACATTTGCGATTACCAAGGCACCGCGAGCGGGCACTGGAGATTCAACAAGCAGTAATCCCAGAACACTTGCCAGCACGCAGGCAACGAGCAGCCCTACCGCAGCCGCGAGGGGCAGTGGCACGGAGAAGAGGCGCTCCCTTCCTGGGCTCAGTGCCATTCCGATTGCCGCAATAGCGGCCAAGACGAGGAAAAGGCACACGCCGCAATGGCCCCACGCCTCTCCCACCCGATCGGGCGAGAGCAGAAAGCCCACCACGCTGTTGCGCAGCATCGGCCACCAGAAGGCCATGCCGAACACCGCCACGATGAAAATGTTGCGTTCCCCCTTTTCCATAGAAACAAGTATAGCGCTGTTCCAGACAGCGACAGCCCCTCAACGCCGGTGCCCCAGCGCCCAACAAAGTGGTCGAAGGAAAATTTACATGTTTTATGGGAGACGGAAAGCGCACGGAAAAGGCTTTTATGGGATGCGCAGGAGGTCGCAAAAGACGACGATGGGAAACCAGCGAAGCCCCGAGCTCCGCCAAGTCCCGTCGGACGAAGTTCCGCAACCCGAAGGAGGGGTTACCCATGAATGACATTCTTTCCCGCCGCAACTTCCTGACCGGGTCGGCCCTCGCAGCCGGCAGCCTTCTCGGCGGCGCCGCCCTTGCCGGATGCGCCCCGCAAACACCCACGGCCACTACGGGAGAAGACAGCGACGCCTTCGAGCGCTCCATTGCCTGGGACGCCGAATACGACGTGATCGTCGTCGGCTTCGGAGGCGCCGGCGCCAACAGCGCCATCGCGGCCGCGGACGAGGGAGCCCGCGTCCTCTTGCTGGAGAAGGCACCGCAGTCGGAAGCGGGCGGCAACTCCATCGCCTGCATGCAGCTGCTCTGCTGGTCGGAGAGCCTCGACGACGCCATCTCCTACGTGAAGGCTATGCGCGGCAACTACGAAACCCCCAGCGATGCCATCATCGAGGCCTATTGCGGCGAGATGGTGAAGAACAAAGAGTGGATCGAGTATCTCGGCGCTGAAAGCCCTGCGTTCGTGGAAGGGAAGATCGAGTACCCCGAGATGCCCGGCGCGCAGTCGTTCCGCGTGCTGACAGTGCACGAGGGGCGCGGCGACGGCGCTGCCTACAAGCTGTTCCGCGAAGCCGTAGCAGCGCGGGCAGACCACATCGACGTATGGTACGAAGCCGCCGGCCAGCACCTCATCCAGGATCCGGTCACTCGCATCGTCCACGGAGTCGAAGTGGCTGTCGACGACCGCACGGTGAACGTGCGCGCCAAGAACGGTGTGATCCTCACCTGCGGCGGCTACGAATCCAACGACGAGATGCTTCAAAGCTTCAACGGCTACAACGGATGGGAGTCGCTCGGCCACGCACTGCACAACACCGGCGACGGCATCAAGATGGCCATGGAGGTGGGCTGCGACTTGTGGCACATGGGCAACATGCAAACCAACAACTTCGAGTTCGTGGACCCCGATACCCTGGACTGCACTTGGAAGTACGACAGCGACCTGAAGGGCATTCTCGTGGGCGGCAACGGATGCCGCTTCATCAGTGAGACCGACACCGGCGCCACGAACCACGGGCACTTAAACTATGCCGGCACCTGGCATGTGCCCGTACTGCCCGAAGTCACCTACGAAGTGCTCGACCAGGCCATCTTCAGCCGCGGACCCCTCTATAAGTCCTGGTCGGCCGATGGCCAGGAGGAAATCGCCAAGGGCTGGATCCTGAAGGCCGACACCCTGGAGGCCCTGGCCTCCGCCATGGGATTCGATGAGGAAGGCACCCAAAATCTCGCGGCCGAGGTGTCCAAGTGGAACCGCTTTTGCGAAGAGGGCACCGATCTGGCCTTCGGGCGCAAGGGCGATCTGTCCCCCGTCGCCGAGGCCCCCTTCTACGCGGTGAAGCTCACCCACACCCTGGTAAATACCCAGGGCGGCCCCGTGAAGAACGAGCAGGGCCAGATCGTGACTCCGCGCGGGGAGGCCATCCCCCACCTCTACGAGGCCGGCGAGCTCGGCGACATTTGGTCGAACCACTACCAGGGCTCGTGCAACCTGGGCGGCGGCATGATCTTCGGGCGCATTTCAGGCCGCAATGCCGCGGCGGCCAAGGACGACAACCTGCAGGAATCGATGATCGAAGACGGTGCCGCCTTCGTGCCCACGACCCTGGCCGTCTTCGGCGAAGAGGTCGATCTCTCCCAGTACACAGCCGGCGACGGCGAGTACCTCGGCGTGGCAGACGGGAAGAAAGGCCCCATTGTCGTGAAGGTGGCCTTCGACGGCACCACTATCGGCGCCGTGGAGATCCTCGAGCAGAACGAGACGCCCTCCATCGCCACAGATGCCGTGACCACCATGCCCGGCCGCATCGTGGAGGCCAACAGCACGGAGGTAGACGTCGTGACGGGAGCCACCCTTACCAGCAAGGCCATTATGGCCGCCGTGGAAAACGCCCTCGGCAACGCCGCAGCCTAAGCCCACGAGCCCTCCCCCCTGCGAGAGGCGCCGCGGCTCCCTTCCGGAGCACGGCGCCTCTTGGCAGAAGAGGGGCGCCTCTACTCCCGGAACAGGGCGATAAGCTCGGCCTTGGTGGCCACGCCGAGCTTCGCGTACAGGTGGCGCGCGTGGGTCTTCACCGTGTTCTCGGACAGGAACAGCTCCTGCTCTATCTCGCGGCGCGTCTTGCCCTGGGCGATGAGAGCCATGACCTCGGCCTCCCGCGCCGTCAGATTGCGCTCGGCGGCCATGCGCTCGCAACGAGCCATGAACCGCTCGCGCGAGCTGACTACCTGCTGGTTCGTCTCTACCGCCACGCCGGCGGCGCCCCAGTCTCCGTTGACGGACTTCTCGCTCTTCCATACCAGCACGCAGCAGAGCACGATCACGATTCCTGCCAGGGAAAACACCATCGGAAACGCCGGATTCGCCAAATAATCGCCCAGATGGAGGAACCGGCGCAGGGCCACCCCCGCCAGTATGCCGAACTCACTTGCGGCGCGAGCGAGCGCGAATATGCGCAATGTGGGAACCTCGAACCGATAGCAGATGCTCGCCAGCAGAATAAGCACGAAGAACGTGAACCACACATAGGCGAGCTTCAGCAGGAACGCGGCCGCGTACCCCAGCCCCACCCCGCCGAGCGGAATGAGCAGCAGCGCCAGTATCGCGAGCGGGAGCGACACCCTCGCGAGGAAGCGCACGTCCATGCGATCGCGCCGCACGATGGCCATGGCCAATATGACCACGCCGGCAAGCGCCGTGGCCAGCACGCGGAACATCGCCCCCACGCCCTCGACGTTCTCCATCGCCAAGGCGGACACGCCCGACAAAAAGCCGGCGATGGCCATGATGAGGATGAGTTTGCCCGGCACCGGATAGCGGGTGCCGGAAGCGCGCTGAGGCTCGCGGGGTACCAGCTGCGCGCTCGCCAGGGCGCACCCGAGCGACAGAAGGGGCAACAAGCTCGTGGCCGCCACGGCATAGGGCGGCCTCATGGTGCACACGAGAAAGGCGAGGACCGCGGCCACGATGCAGGAGCAGGCACCATACACCATGGTACGCGTGGGCCCGAGCTGCGCATACACCTCGGCCCACAGGCAGAACAGCACCGCACCGCCCGGCGCAGCCAGAACGGACACGGCCCACAGCCACGCCGGCGCCACGGCCAGCGGGAGCAACACCCACCCCACGACGAGCGTGCCCGCCGCGCTCAACACCACCGATGCCACGCACAGGACGGCGTGCCGCCCGATGCTCCCCAAGCCCATCGCTGCCAAGGCCAAGACGAGGAACGAGGCGATGTCGAAAACTCTCATGGCCGTATCGTAGGCATTGCGCGGAGCCATCTCGTAGCCGCTTCCAGGAAAGACCGCCACGATATGCGTGCAGCACAGCCACGCGATGAACAGGCCCATGCCGAGAAAGCGCAGGGGCACGAGCGGCACAAAGCCGTCGTCTTCCTCGCTCTGCTGCGGCACAAGGGACTGCAGGGCATTTCCCGCTCCCATAGCTCCCTCCCTTCGTTTGCGCCCATTGTACCAGGTGAAACCCAGGGGTGAAACAAGGGGTGAGCCAACAATCACCCGGAGGATCGGGCAACTTCACCCGCGACAGAACGTCGCAGCGGCCCCATGATGAGCTCGGCCGCCGAGAGGGCGGTCGCCCCGCCGCTGAAGTGCGGCGCAGATTCCGAAAGCCGCCCTGGGCGGCATCGATTCCAACTCTTGGAGGGAGAGATCACCATGAGCAACACCACGTTTTCCCGTCGCAGCTTCTTGACCCTCGGCAGCATCGCCGCCCTGGGCGCTGGCGCGGCCCTGGCCGGGTGCGCCCCGAAGGCCCCTGCCGCCGACCTCGCCGAGACGGGCGAGGAGCCTGGCGGCGCGGCCGCCATGCAGACCGCCGACGAGACCAAGGAATGCGACATCGCCATCGTCGGTGCCGGCGGGGCTGGTATGTGGGCGGCCGTGGAGGCCGTGCGCGCCGGCAAGTCTGTCATCGTCATCGAGAAGGGCGGCGACGTGGGCGTCTCCAACGGCTCCATCGCCGGCGGCCCGTTCATGGTGGGCTCGAAGCTCCAGCAGCAGGCCGGCATCACCTTCTCCATCGAAGAGGCCTTCAACCACATCATGGAGTACTCCCACTGGTCCACGAACGCTGCGGCCGTGAAGCGGGCCCTGGAGCTGTCGGGCAGCACCGTGGACGAGTTCACCGACGAGTTCGGCGTCGCCACGGGCCTGCGCCCCGACAACTACGGCGCCGGTCACGACTCGGTGCGCTGCAACTTCCAGTCCGATCCGAAGGACTCCAAGACCCAGGCCAAGGGCGTGGACCGCATGGGCCCGCTGCAGAGCTTCGTTGAGGCCAACGGCGGCGAGTTCATCTTCAACACCGCCGGCAAGCGCCTCATCATGGAGGACGGCACCTGCGCGGGCATCCAGTGCGAGGGCGATAGCGTCATCGACGTGAAGGCCAAGGCCGTCATCGTGGCCACCGGCGGCTTCCTCGGCAACGTAGACATGATGACCGAGCGCTTCGGAACCTTCGTGAACCCCCTCGGCAGCATCCTGTCGGTGGGCGAGGGCATCGAGATGGTGCAGGAGATCGGCGGCCAGGTGTCCACCCAGTGGGGCATCGCCGGCAACGAGTTCTCCGGTTCCAACCAGAACGCCGACGGCCTGTGGGGCAAGGGCAACGCCGCCTTCTCCATCGGCATCTACGGCACCCTGCTCGTGAACAACCAGGGCCGCCGCTTCAGCAACGAGGGCAAGTTCGCGAACCTGCCCCTGGCTCTGGGCGGCGCTATCTCGCTGGTCGGCGGCCAGTACTACGCCGTGGTGGACCAGGCTTACGTGGACGGTCTGGCCGGCGGCACCGACCCGTGGACGCTGTGCGGCGCCGACGAGGTGAACTGGCGCACCGGCATGATGACCCTGAAGGACAAGCCTCTGGAAGACGTACAGGCGAACATCGACGCCGGCGTGGATGCAGGTTGGATCTTCAAAGCCGACACTGTGGAGGCCCTGGCCGAGGCTATTGGCGCCCCCGAGCTGGTGGCGACGCTGGACGAGTACAACGGCTACTGCGCCACGGGCAAGGACGAGCAGTTCTACAAGCCGGCCTGCTTCCTGCAGCCGGTGGAGACGGGCCCCTTCTACGCCATGCAGTACGAGCCGAGCGCCTGGGTGACCATCGGCGGCATCCGCACCAACGACCGCTTGCAGGCCATCGACAATGCGGGCATCGTCATCCCGGGCCTGTACGTGGCTGGCGCCGACAACGGCACCCTCATGAGCGCCCCCTATTGCGACTACGAGGGATTCTCCCTCATGTGCGCCTACAGCGGCGGCCGCATGGCCGGCATGTACGCCGCCGAGGCCGTGGCCTAGGGAAACTCGGCCATCCGGGGCATCGCGGGCTCTCCCTCCCCGGCCCGCGATGCCCCTTCGCAGGCGCTCTCCCGCTTCCTCCGCAAACCCCCTGCGGGCTTTCCCTCCCCGGCCCGCATCCCTTCCAGTGCCGTCCCGTCATCCGGGGCGGTACTTCGCATAGGAGGCCCCGTTTTGCGGCCGCAGAACCCCAGCGTGGAAATCCTATCAATACAGGGCATGAGCTGCGAGTTCTCGATATATTCATTTACGTGAGGGCCGCGCCCTTCCGGTGACCTTGGATAATCCCACCTCGGTGGGTGGGGCAACTCGTTGGCGTACATGTCGCCCACCATGCAGCCCACATTGAACAGGCCCCGGGATGGGCTCATCCCCTCGTCGACCCCTTCATAGTCGCCGATACATATCGCGGCGGTGACCGATGCGGAAAAGCTCGATGACGACACAGCCGTCATCGACGGTTCCCAGCACTCGATAGGCGCCGGCTCATGTTAGAAGGAAGAGAATACGTTGTCAGCTGACTCGGGGAAGCTGCTCAATATCCGTCAAGGTCGCTCATGCACAGACCGCCACCGCAGACACCGCGCGACGCTCGGGGCACAAAGGCTCCCCAGCGAACGCAAAAGCGCGGACGCCGAGAGGGCGGCGTCCGCGTGCAGAAAGAGGCTTCCTTATGAGGAGTGCTCAGGCGAACTAGCGGGGAGACGGCCCACCCGGCGCGGCCTTATCTTTGCTGCGATGCTTCAGTCGTGACATGTGTGGCACGCGTACACGTTCGCATGGTGGCACGATTCACAGTATTCGGAAGCCGTTTCGACCGCCGGTGTGCCCTCGTGCATCGAATGGCAGCTCACGCAGTTGGTTTCGGCATGGTCCTCGTTCTCGGGCATGGCATGCGGGTTTACCGTCTTGCCCTCAGAGTCAGTAAGCGCCGCGGAGGAGGCGGTCTTCTCGGCCAGCACCTCCAGGCTGCCATGGCAAGACAGACATGTCGCCTCGTCCACCGTCGTACTGCGCAGTTTGGTCGCCCGCTTCTCGGCATCCTCAGCCGTCGCACCCTCGTGAGCCGTTTTTAGGGCCGCTTCGTCGGCATGGCACGTTTGGCACGTGTTGCCTTGAGCGGCATGAGTGCTCACCAGGCAGCTTGCGTCGTCGATGGAGGCCGGCTCCTTGGTATGGCACGTCTCGCAAGAGGAGTCATAGCTCCAATCCACTGAAACTTCCGCCGCAGCGTCATCGCCGCCCGTCGAGGGCATCTCGCTTGCGCCCTTAGGCGCACAGGCCACCATGCTCACACAGGCGATGAGGGCCAGGGAAGCCAGGGCGAGTGGCGCCTGCCTGCTCTTCGATTTCATGGGAGCCTCCTTCGCTACTCCGCATCCCAGGGCTGTTCCGCCGCGGCGTTCTCGCCGGCAATGCGGCCACACACGATGCACTCGGTGATATTGCCACCACCCTGGTATACGAACTTCAATGCCGAGGACATCTCGCCGGCAGAATACAGGCGAGGAATCACCTCGTTACCCCAGTTCACAACATGACGGTTGCCGTCGGTCTGCAAGCCGCCCTTAGTGTTCGGGCCACCGGCCACGAGGGGCATGGCGTAGAACGGCGGAGTGCTGATGGGCTGGAACCCCTTGTCCACCTCCTCGCCCGTGATGGGGTCCTTGGACTTGCTCGTGCGACCGAACTCCTCGTCAACGCCAGTGTCCACCATCTTCTGATAGGCATTCATGGTCTCCACGAGCACCGCGGGATCCATGCGGGCCATATTCTGCGGATGGCCGTCGCGAATCTTCTGAGCCAACTCCTCAATGGTGTCAGCCTTGATGAGCCAGCCGTTATCGATGGCTGTCTGGTTGTCCTCATCCCACGGAATGATGCCGAAACCGCAGGTGGAGAGTGTCAGATTCACGAGCGGGCCGGAGGTGCGCTTCGTCTCGTCGATAATCATGTAAGAGGGATTGTTCGGGAATTGGAGCTTCTCGATGTCCATGTGAACGGCATTCTTGTAGGAGAAGTAGCGGGAGGGGTCCTTGGTAATGAGCGTTTCATTCATGAAACGACGACCCTCAGCGTTCACCACGATAGTGCCGGCACCGCCCACGGAGTCGGTGATGGAGCCAACCATGCAATTGTTCTTCGTCACGTCAGGGCAGGCCCAGATGAGACGCGAAGCCGCTTTGCCCACCTTGGCGAGCTGCGCGCCGATCTCGCAACCCATGCGGATACCGTCGCCCTCGTTGGACAGCGTGCCGTAGAAACCCCAGCCGGTGATGCCCTCGCCCTCGAGGAAGGCGCGGCGCATCTCCTCGTTGTACTCGAAGCCGCCTGTGGTGAGAATGACACCGCGTTTCGCCTTGATGCGCACCTCGCTCTCGCCTTGCAGGGCCACAATACCGATGACCTCGCCATTCTCATTCTGAATGAGCTTTTTACCTGGCGTCTCGTAAACGACTTCGATGGCGTCGGCACGATCCGCTACACCAGTCTTCAGGCAGTTGAAGAACGCCAAACCCGCCGCTGTGTCCTCCTTGGGCATATCGATGGTGGGGAACTTCGGACCGGTGGCCGACTTGCCATAGGAGCTGTTATAGCTCTTGTAGCCCGATGCCTCGGCGCCGGGGAAATCGGGAAAGGCCGCCCCACCGCGCTCGATGATATTGAATTCGGGGTCGAGACTTTGCATGAACTCGGCGTTCTTGGGCTCGTACTCGGCAAATTTCTCGACAATCTCATCAACGAAAAGCGGAGACTGCTCACCTTCGTATTTCGTGTCGAGGTTCTCCCCCGAGAACATGCCACGCAAGTACTGCTTGAGGGCTTCAGGATCGCCGTCGGGATCGGGCGAATGGAAAATGCCGCCAGACATAAGGGTGTTGCATAAATGATCGGCCTCAGCGCATTTCTCAAGCAGGACAACGCTTGCTCCGGCATCGGCTGCCGCAATAGCAGCGCAAGCGCCGGCCCCTCCAAAGCCGACAACGACAACATCGGCTTCCCTATCCCACGAATCTTCCAATCCAGCGCTCGTCTCAGCCAACGAACTGCCGTCCGAGCAAGCCACCATGCCCAAGGCAGTTGCACCGAGAGCGGCACCGACGGCCGCAACGCCTGTTCTTTGCAGAAAATCACGCCGTGATACGCTTGCGATCTCTCTCATCTCGTTTCCTCCTTCTCGTTTCCCTGTAGAATTCGCAGGTAGACCGTATAGCAGTACGGTTTACCTAGGATCAAGTTAGGCGGCGACTAAGCCTTTTGCATCGCTGTGTTCGGAGGATTGTGAACGGGCGAACTACTATCGTCCAGGTTGGACGATGATACACAGCACCAGGGTTTTTATAATCCGAAGCGCATGAACGACCGCCGATGCGGTCGAATCATCATGCCGAGGAGAAGGAGGGATCGGATGCTGTCACGTCAAGCAAAAAGGCAAGGCAAGCTAGGAGGGGATCGCCTTGAGTTGCTCTCCCTCGCAGGGGCCATAGTTATCATGGGCATATGGACGAATCTTTCCGGCTACGGAGCCGTGTTCCTTGAGCCCTCAAACACCAATGCCTCCTTTGAGCTCATGAGGTACGCCTACTACGGTGGTGCTATTGCGTCGTCCCTCTTCTTCCTCGTCGCCGCAAGACTCATCTCGGGCCTGAGCCGCGCTTTCGAGCTGTGCCTTCCCCTGCTCATGAGCTTCAGCACTCTCTGCTACGCCCTCGCATACAACCAGACCCTGCTCAATCCCCTACTGCTGGGCGGAGGCGCTTCCTTTACCCTGGGGTTCTGCTATCTTTGGACTGTTGCCACGCTCTACATCACCCTCGCTCAGACCGCATCGGCGCAGCGAGTCGTCACGCTCATTATCGGATCGCAGGTGGCGGAGCAGCTTGCCAGCGTTATCACCACTCACCTCCTTACGGCAGCGGCACAAATCGCCGTATGCTTCCTCTGTCCCCTCGCCGCGTTCGGGTCGCTGCTACTCGCTCGTCGCCAAAAACATGCAAGCCCCGCAGCTGCCCCTCTCCGTGCATCCTTCTCGCGCAAGGCACGCCTCCATACGTACCTGCTCCAAGCCTCCTCCGGCATCGCCATTGTCGCTATGGGCGCAGCAAGCTCGGTGGGCAACTGGGGCAGCCTGCGCACCCTGCTGGCCGCCACTGACACCGCCGCCGCTCTCAGCCAGACGGCCCTTGCCTGCCTCCTGTTGGTCGGACTCACGACGACCTTCCTTCTGCCTTTGATTGAGAGACCGCTCAGTTATCGATACCAGCCGGCTTTCCTCGTCATAGCCGCCAGCATCACGCTTGCTTCTCTACAACCGAGCCTTGATCCCACATGGCTCAATGCCTTCGACATCGTGCAGAGTGCCATAGAGTTTTTCTCCCATATCATGCTCTGGGTCGTTCTTTCCAGAGCAATTGGGGAGACCGGAGGAAACCCCTATTTCCTCGCCGGCGTATCCCTCGCCCCCTATAGCGTCCTCTCCCTCATTTGGATAGCCTTGCTGGAGGCAAGTGCTGCGGCTCCATCGTTTGTCCTCGTATTCGTTTCTTATCTGCTCATCCTCATTGTGGCCGTCCATCCGCGACTTCTCTACGAACGCGACCTGCCCCGCTTCACCTCCACCCAGGAGCTTAACGAGTACGCCCTCGACGGTGAGCCCGAGATCCCAATCGAAAGCAATGGAGCCTCAGTGGTGGAGCTCATCGAACGGCGATGCTGCTTTGTCGGACAGCGGCATGGCCTCTCTGCGCGGGAAGCCCAAGTTCTCACCCTACTCGCCCAAGGACGTTCCCGGCCGGTCATCCAAAAGCAACTTGTGCTGTCGGAGGGCACCGTGAAGACGCACCTCTCCCATATTTACGAGAAGCTGCATGTCAGATCTGCGCAAGAGGCCCTTGATCTGATCTACGGAGGGGAGGAGAGCCCTTTGAGTTGCCCACATCCGACTTCCAGGGAGGAGGCCCTTCGAGCTGGCTAGCCCCTCCACCCCGCAGCAAAGCGGCGGCACGCAGCATGGTCTTACCAAGCGCGAGGTGGAACTGTGCGCCCTGCTTGCCCGCGGCCGTAACGGACGAGCCATCAGCGACCAGCCCACCCTGTCGTACAGCACCGTGAAGACCCACGTCAAGCACATCTACATGAAGCTCGATGTGCACACCCAGCAGGAGCTTATCGACCTCGTAGAGGATGGTCTCGGACGACAAGAGGAGGGGGCATGAGAAAGCGCGGACGCCGGGAGGGGTGACGTCCGCGCTCAGGGGAGGGGTCGCGCTTGGGAGCGTGATAGCGCTCCGGCTGCCGGCCCAGCCCACGAGAAGCGAGCCGCGCCGGCGGCGGGAAGTCGGCTTATTCGAAGTCGCCGGCGGCCAGGCGATGGCCGAGCGTGTAGCCGAAGGTGAGGCAGTTGATGCCGTAGCTGTTGCCGGGGATGGCGAAGTTGTACTCATTGGCGTACATGTCGCCCACCATGCAGCCCACGTTGAACAGACCCGGGATGGGCTCGTCGTCCTCGTCGCACACCTCCATGTCCACGCTCGTGCGCAAACCGCCCATGATGGTCATGAACGTGCAGGTGTTCTTCGCGGCGTAGTAGGGGCCCGTCTCCTCGATCTCCACCAGGTAGGTGGGATCCTTGTAGAAGTCCTCGTCGACCCCCTTCTTGCACAGCTCGTTGTAGCGGGCCACGACCTCCTTCAGCTTCGCAGCGTCAAGATCGAGCTGTCCGGCCAGATCGTCCAGCGTGTCGGCCTTGTAGTAGGAGCCCTCTTCCACACCGGCGTCCCAGATGGCGATCATTTCCTCGGCGGTCTTCGGCGGCAGGGTGTAGTCGCTGCCGAACAGGAACCACTCCTGGCCGCGATCGATGATCGTCTGCGGGTAGTTCTTCGTCCAAATGCCGTAGGCGATGTTGTCGGGCTGGGACAGCAGATAGTGGGCCGTGTAGGGAGCCGACACGTCCTCGCGCTGGTAGCGCTCGGTGCGGGTGTTCACGTTCAGACCCCAGTGGAAGCCGCAGGGCTCATGGCCGCCGCCCCAGCCGCCCTGGTACATGGGAGCCGCCGGCGCGTGCTGCCAGGCCGCGCCGATCCACAGGCCCATCTTCTGACCGTCGCCGCCGTAGATGCCGCCCATCTGGAAGCTCGTGTTGTAGTCGGTCTCGCCCTGCTCGTAGCCCACGTACTGCAGCGCCTCGGGGCAGTAGCAGGCGAGCATCTCCTTATCGGTGGAGTAGTCGCCCGTAGCCAGCACGATGTACTTGCCGTTGAACTGCACGTAGCCCTCGCCCGATCCGTTGATCTTGCTGGCCACGACGCCGGTCACACGACCACCGTCCTCGCGGATAAGCTGCTCGGCCTTCATGTCGTAGATAATCTCCACGCCGTATTCCAGGGCCTTCTTCTCAAGGGCCTCCACGGCGCCTTGCTGGCCCGTGGACACCATGGCCGAGTCGCCCAGCGTCGAGAATGCATGGGCGTAGTGGGGGCCCAGATCGAAATTATTGTCACGCTCGAGGATGACCTGCAGCCCCGCTTCGTTGGCGATGTCGATCATCCAGTTCATGGCCTCTTCGGACTCATTGTAGCCGCGCATCCACTTGCGCTGGTCAACGGCGAAGGAGGCGGCGCGCATCTCATGGTAGTAGAACGGCGTCGGGTTGAAGGGCTCCACCTTCAACTCCTCCATCACCTTGGAGTTGCGAGCGTAGTTGGAGCCGCCGCGGCTGATGGGACCGCTAGAAGCGGAAAACAGCGTCACCTTCCCGCCCTTCTCGGCGGCGGCAACGGCTGTGGTCAGGCCCGACATACCGGCGCCCACGACGATGATATCGTTCTCCTTCACCTCGGTAATCTGATCCTCGGGAATGGGATCGGGCGCCACCATGAACGACCACTTCGGCAGCTCGTCACCGAGCTTCAGCACCACATCGTTGGTGCTGACGGCACCTTCGCTGCCAGCAGCGGCACCGGTGTCGGCGGTACCGGCGGCCTTGTCGCCCGCGGGCGCACAGCCGGCAAGGCCCGCTGCGGCGGCACCAGCGGCGCCCACGGCGCCGATCTTAAGAAAGTCGCGACGAGAAAACTGACTTTGGGTCATGATATCCCTCCTTGAATCGCGGCCCGCCCGACCCTGCGCTCTTCTGCGCTTGGATCCTGTGCGGGCCTTCCCTCGCCCGCTCCATAGCGGGCGCCCGCTCCGCCCGGCGCCTCCTTGCGTTGGGCCCGTGCGGGCACCGTCGATCTTAACGGCGGCTATCCCGTTGGCAAAGCATCTTCCGCTTGCCCGACCGCAACTGATTTTTGCTTGCTTCCCCTGCCGTAGTTGCGGTAAGAATGGAGCTGCCTGCCTGCCCACCGCCGGCAGGCGCCACGACCGACAGGGAGGGAAGCCGTGGACATTCGCCAACTCGAGTACTTCATCGCCGTCGTGCGCCTGAGAAGCTATACCAAGGCCGCCGACGAGCTGTTCATCACCCGTCAGGCCCTTAGCAAGGCCGTGCACAACCTGGAACAGGAAGTGGGAGAGCCCCTCGTGGCCAACCGCGACGGTTCCCTGGAGGCCACCGAAGCCGGCCGCGCCCTCATGGCCGACGCTCGGCCAGTGGTAGAGGCCTATCGCGCCCTGGAGCGTCGCTACCTCGGCGAGGGCGGCCGGAGCGAGCGAGTGCCCCAGCTATCGGTGTCGCTCGTGCCCGGCGCGGCGCTCACGCTTCCGAAGGACCTCATCGACTGCTTCGCCGAGAGCCATCCCGGCATGCTGCTTTCCGTGGAGAGCTCCCCCACCGATGTGGCCCTTTCCATGGTGAAATCCGGCGAATCCGACATCGGCATCGTGGGATCGGCCCCCGCGTACCTGGGCGACTTCGATTACGCCCTCATCGTGGAAACCGGCACCTACGTGCACGTGCCCCTCGCCAACCCCCTCGCCCGGCGCGACCATCTTGAGGCCCGCGATCTGGACGGCCAGCCCTTCGTCACCTTCGGTAAGCGCGACCACCTGCACCGCTATTTCATGGAAACCTGCACCGAGCTCGGCGTTGCGCCAAATGTGCTCATGACCACGTCAAACATCGATCTGCTTACTGGCGTTGCCCTACAAAACGACGCGCTCATGTTCGGCCTGCCACCCAGCGAGAACGTCGAGCCCATTCCCGATTACCCCCTTGTACCCGTCACCCTGCGCCCCGATGTCCCCTTCGGCACCTATGCCGTCAAACGCAAGGGCGAGCCCCTCTCCGCCGCCGCCCAGGCCTTTTGGGAATACCTCGCCGAGCAGTAGGCCGCTACGCCGTCGAGTTGCCAGGATTCAAGGAATACGCGCGGAGAGCCTGGCATAAAGCCGCCGAGCCCGAAGGATCGAGGCCCTCGGGCTCGGCGGGGAAACTACGCTATTCCAGGCCCATTTCCTTCTTGAGGCGGGCCAGGTCGTCGTCCACGGCGGCGGTGGCGCCGGCCTCGGCGTACTTCTTGGCCAAGTCCTCGGTGGGGTCGGCCGGCCTCTCGGACAGCTCGGCCACGGCGTTGGCGCGATCGAGCATCTCGTCAGCCTTGGCCTCCATGCGGTCGAAGGCGCTGCGGGCACCTTCGGCGCGATCGCTCGCGGAGGTCATCTCGTTCACCTTGGACTGGGTCTTGGCCACGGCGGCCTTGGCCTTGATGGCAGCCTTGCGCGCGTTCAGCTCCTCGATATCGGCCACCAGCTTGTCGTGCATCTGGCGCATTTTGTCGGCATTGGCCTTGGCGCCCTCAAAGGCCACGACGAGCCCCTCGCTGCGCCCTGCCAGCTCCTGCTTCTTCGCCAGGAACACCCGGGCATCGGCCTCGTTGCCGGCAGCCAGGGCCTTGCGGGCCAGCTCCTCGTACTTCTCCATCTCGGCGCGGTTCTCGTCCACGAGCTTCTTGCAGCGGCGCTCCTCGGCCATGACACCGGCCGTGGCCTCGCGCACCTCGGCGAGGGACTCGGTCATCTCGCGCAGGTACTGGTCGACCATCTTCTCGGGGTCTTCCGCTTTGTCCAGCAGCTCGTTGATGTTCGCCTTCACGATGGAGGTGAAGCGATCGAGGATACCCATGGTGCATCTCCTATCTGGCCGAATCGGCCCGGTTCGGTTGCCCCGCGCGGAAGCGGGACGTTGTCGGCAAGCGCCAGCGGGCGCGGTGCTCCCTTCGGCGACCCCGGAGGCCTTTCGTGGCCGGGGCCGACCTTCTTACTGCGGGGGCCTCGTAGGTTGTACGGGCGGTGCGTCCGAGGCTCCCGTAGCCGAGGCCGTGTACTTCTTTTCCAAGTCCTCAAGCTCGCCGTCGGCAAACGATTCCAGCGGCGTGTTCAGAATCTGCTCCATGCGCTCGGCCTCGCGCTGCTTGGCCAGGCGGCGGTTGCGCACGATAACGAACACGACGACGGCGACAATTATGACCGCTCCGCACACCGCGATAATTGGCAGCGGCGAAGGTGTCACCTCCATGATACGGTCGGCGGTGTCGGCAAACGCCTTCGAGAATATCTCCTCCTCGGACAGGCTCATGTCGTCGTAGTTCTGGCTCAGATAGCCCTTGAAGATGTTGATGGCCTCGTCGTCGAGCACAGATCCTGTCTGCGCCCCGGCCCAATACGCAGCGTTGAAGCGCCCGTTGCCGTCGTCGCAGAACACCAGCACAAAGTGGGCCTGATCGGTGAACAACTCGCTGTACTTCTCCTCGGCAATGGATTGCAGCTCCTGATAGGAACGCACCGACCCGTTCGGCAGGATGTACACATAGGGCTGCACGCCCGTCTCCTCGTAGAAGTGGCGCAGCCCGCGCTCCAGCTTGGCGGGATCGTGAATCCAATCGCCGTCCTCGTCGGTGAAGTAGCCGGTTTCGTTCGCGGAGCCGGGCGCGAGGGCCGTGCGCTCCACCGTGGAACGGGGAATATCGGCACCCGAGCAGCTGCCGCCGCCGAGGGCCACCATCAGCAACACTACGAGCAGCACCGCCGCCAGAACCACGAACACGGTGCCGAGGCCGCTGTTGGGAGACTTGCGCTGAGGCGAGTTCGAGCCGCCCGATCCGGACGGAGGCACGCCCGGACCTCCCGAGCCCGGCTGCGAGCCGCCCGGACCGCCACCGTTTCCAGAGCCGCCGGGACCCGGCTGCTGCGGGCCGTTCGACTGCGGCATCTGCGGAGGCATCGAGCCGCCGCCTCCGCTGCGGCTGGAGCCGATGAGGCCGCCGAGCAGGCCGCCCCAGAAGCTACCGCCACCGAAGCCACCGCCGTAGTAACCGCCCCCATGGTAGCCCCCGCCGAATCCCGGACCTCCGAAGCCGGAGCCCCCGGAACCACCAGCGGAGCGGCCGCCATGGCCGGAGCCGCCGGAGAAACCGCCGCCAAAGCCACCGCCGCCGCTTCCAAACCCGCCTCCGAAGCCACCGCCTCCGGAAAAGCCACCGCCACCTGAACGACCCATTCTGCTTCCTTACGTTTCGCGTTCCACCCGCTTCCCGGACAGAACCTGCCACAAATGAACGATGCGCCCAGGCGCTTCGAGGAATCGGGGCGCTTTTACCCTCGTTGTGCCCCGCTCGCGCAGATTTCCCGTCACAAATCGCCGATCTGCCCGGGCGCATCGCACTTTCGGGGCAGGCCTTACCTTCCCGAAGGCCCCCGAGGTGCGTTTGCCGCCCCAAACATGCGCTATGAACGAGCAGATCGCACTTTTGGGGCACGCCGCAGCACCAGAGCGGCCGTCGTCCGCCGACAATGGCGGGAACGGGCTACTTCACAATAAGCACGGGCACGTTGGTCTTGTGCAGCACCGAATAGCACACGCTGCCGAGCACGGCGCGCACGGCACCCAGGCCGCGGTGGCCCATGACGATGCAGTCATAGCCGCCCTCGTCGGCATAGGCGGTAATGGAGTCGTGGGGCGATCCGTTCACCACGGCGATGGCAATGCCTTCGGCGTCGCCCACCAAAGGCGCGATGTTCTCGGCGATGGCATCGGTGTCGGCCTTGATGGCCTCGTTCTCCACCTCGGCCATCACGTCCATGTCCATGGTGTCGCCCATGACGCCGGACATGCGCGAGGCAATTTTGAACGTCTCAGCGTTGAAGTCGTGCCAATCCACCACCGAGAGCACGGTGATCTGGGCGTCGGGCACCCCGGCAGCCAGATCGAGGGCCGCCGACAGCGCGTGCTGGGCCGGCTCGGACTTGTCGTAGGGGACGAGAATCTTCTTGTACATAACGGCCTCCTATTCCCCGGGTCGCGCGAATGCTAACCCGCCAACTCACAATAAATAAGTTGCAGGGTCATTTTATCACGCGCCGCCGCCCCGCCCGCGGCTCCGGAAAGCTGTAGACGCGGCGTTACCGCGCACCGCCCTATGGACCGCAGCGCCGGCGGCCTGCGCCCTCGTGCCCGGCAGCACGGCCCCCGACCCTCTATCGCGGTTCCTCGTCGTTGAGCAGGCGGTGGCGCGACACCATGATGCGGAACACGGTATAGCCTCCCAGCACGAAGGCGCCCAGGTAGCCGAGCACGCCGAGCAGGGGCACATCCAAAAACCGCGGCTGCATGGCGGTGGTGCACACGATGGAGGACCCGATGAACAGCCCCGCCGACAGCAGCGCCAGGGACAAGCGCCCCACCGAGGCGTAGGCCGTGGCCAGAATACGGGAGGACACATCGACGGACCCGTTCACCTTGATCTGGCCGCGATCCACCATTTCCAACGTGTTCGACAGCTGGGTGGGCAGCTTTGCCAGAGCCTCCACCGAGGCGGCGCTCGACACCACCAGATCGAGCACCCGCGTGCCGAGCATCTTCGGATCGCCCTGCTGGGCAATGACGTGCTTGGACACGATCTCAATAACCGAGGTGGACGGCGAAATCTGCGCGATAACCCCCTCAAGGGTCACAAAGCCGCGGGCGAGCATGGTTACCGACGAGGTCATCACCATATTCTGGTCGCGCAGCACTTCGATGACCTCGGTGAGCACCGTGCCCACGTTGATCTCCTTCAGCTCGGCGGTGCTGTACTTGGCCAGAAGACGCGACAGCGACGCGAGCAGAGCCCCGTGATCCACCGGCCCCGTCACCCGCACGAGCCCCATGACCGCTTCTTTCAGCAGATAGGCGTTGCCGGTGGCCACGGCCGTGAACGCCTTGCCCACGAGCATACGCTCCGAAACGGTGAGCGTGCCCACCATGCCCAGGTCGATCCACACCACCTCACCATCGCGCACGAGAATGTTGCCCGGGTGCGGGTCGGCGTGGAAGAACCCGTTGTCGAGCACCTGGGTCACGTAGCTCTGGCACACCCGTCCGGCCAGGGCGTCCACATCGATGCCCCGGCTGCGCAGGGCCGCCGTGTCGGAGATTTCCACGCCCTGCACGAATTCCATGACGAGCACCGATTCGGTGGAATAGGCCGGATAGGCCACCGGCGAGGTCACCCCCTCCTCATTGGCCAGCTCGCCGTGGAAGCGCACAAGATTGCCCAGCTCCTGGGTGAAATCCACCTCGTTGGCCGTGGTGCGCTCGATCTCCTCCACGAAGCCCTCCAGCGACAGCAGCATATCGCGGTGGGCGTTGGAGGCGAACTCCCCCAAGGCCAGCAGGTGCTTCATGAGCATGATGTCCTCGGCCATGGACTCGGCCACGCCGGGTCGGCGCACCTTCACGGCCACCGTAGTGCCGTCGAGGAGGGCGGCCCTGTGCACCTGGGCGATGGAGGCGGCCCCTAAGGGCTTCGGGTCAATGGAGGCGAACACTTCGTGCCACGACTTCCCGTAGGCACGGTCGATCTGCTCGATCACCTGGTCGAAGGCCATGGGGTTCGCGTCGTCGCGCAGCCGCTCGAAGGCATCGCAGTAGGCCTTGGGCAAAAGATCGGAGCGGTTCGACGCCAGCTGGCCGATCTTCACATAGGTGGGCCCGAGGGCCTGGAGCACCTCGACGGCCCGCTCGGGAGTAAGCCCGCGCAGCACGTGGTACTCGCGCATGATGTGGATAATCTCGTCCATGCGCTTGTGGGAGGTCTTGTCCTTCAGGGAAATCTCAGCGACCTTTAGAAATTCCTCGAACGTGGCCATAGGCCCTCCTTTCCGCCCGCTCATACTATCGTGCGGAAAGTGGACCTTGCTGGTGAACTATTGACTTGGTGCCGAGTCGTTGCCGCCGAGCGGGAGCGACGAGCAGGGTCCGAGCAGCTGAGCTGAAAATGATCCGGTCACACCGGTCGCACCGACCGCAATATTCAGGACCCCGCCGGACCGCACCGGTCTCATCATCCCCCACTCAGGGCCGCGCCACGCGCATCCTCGCCGCGTTGAAGAAAAACTTGGTAACGGATTTTGTCAAGACTTTCCCTCGGCACAACTTCGCGTATACTTAACTCAAGTCCTGTTCCCGCCATACACTGCGATGGACCGACGTATTGAACTGAGGGAGCTTTAGAAGCTGGTGGAATGGAGATTCGTGTCCGTTGACACGAAAGCCAGGATCCCAGATGCGAGCACCCACCTTGTGAGGTGGGTTCATCCTCTGGCGGGGGCGGGACATTTCTATGCCTGCGGCATCTCGATAGGCTCCCTCTCAACCGCCGCGGGCCGCCCCGCATTCGCCTCGGCCGGGGCGGAGAGACTGTCCATCTCCTCTTCAACCAGGTGATTGTGCACGTAGGGCGCAATGGCGCGAATGGCCGCATCGGTGGCATTGCCGGCCTTGCTGGCATCGGCAATGGTGAAGCTCAGCGCTCCTTGGAACCCATGCTCGGTAATGGCGCTGAAGCTCACCGAGGGGCCCTTCTTGATCTTGCTCACCCGCGACACCGCCTTCTCGGCCGCATCCTCGATGTGATGGGCCGTGGCGGTCAACCGCTCGCTGTTGGTGGTGACGATCAGAGCAATGGACACGCTGTTCAGTGGCGCGAGGCGCGTGACCGCCGTGGAGGTCATCACAGCATTGGGGATGTTCGTGTGGTTGCCCGAGCTGTCCACCACCGTGGTGTAGCGCCAGGTCACGTCTTTCACCACACCGGTCACGCCCGACGAGCCCATGCGGATGTTGTCCCCCGGTTCTACCGAGCGCGACAGGCTCACCTGCAAACCGCCGATGAGATTCGAGAGCGTATCCTGAAAGCCCAGGGAGATAGCGATACCCACAACACCGAGGCCGGTAATCATGCCGTTCACGTTCACGTTGAAGCACAGCGAGAGCACGAACCCAATGCCGATGAGCCACACCGTAGCGCGGATGACATTGATGAAGATGGAGCTGGAAGGCAGAAGCGACGTGCGATTCAGCAGCCGGCGGGCGAAGTACACGGTGATGCGGCACACCACGAAGGTGATGGCGAAAATGATGGCCGCACCGATAAGGGAATTGAACCAGTCGGCGTGGATGAATTTCTCGAAGATGTCGAAGAGCTGTTCCATGGCTTCATTATAAAACGACCCCCTCTCGCACGAGAGGGGGCCTGCGGTCTTCACCGTATCGTTGCAGAAAGCGCGACAAACCTTCGCCGCAGATACGCCCGAGCCGCCACAGCCCGCAGCGCAACCGCATTTGGCACCAGCGAGAGCCGCGGCGCTTTCGTCCCCTATTCCCCGACAGCGGCCACGCGGCCGGCCAGGCGGCCGAAGGACATGGCCATGGAGTGGCTTGCACCGGCCACGGTCACGGGGTAGTCCACCAGGAAGCGGCCGCCCATGGTGTTGCCAGCCACGAACAGGCCCGGCACCGGGTTCTTCTCGGCGTCCAGGGCGCGGCACTGGGCATCGCAGTCGATGCCGCCGATAAGCACGAGCATGCCCGAATCACCGAAGGGCACCGCGTAGAACGGCGGGTTCTCCACGGGGAACAGGCGCGTGGGCACCTTCGAGAAGTCGGTGTCCTTGCCGCCGTGGGGTTCTATGCCGCCACGGAGGCCGTTACCCTTGCGTGCCTGCTGCTCGGCGTCCATTCCAAGCAAGACGTCATCGGCCTGTTCCGGGCCTAGAGCGGCAAGGGCCTAGGCCCCTGCCCTTCGGGGGTGGCCGGCATCCCCAGAGGAGGGCCATCCCCGAAGGGCGGCCTCTTCTGGAGGGCGGCCGGCATCCACCGGGGCGGCCTCGTGTGCGGGGTGCACCCTATCCCCGAGTGCCTGCGGCCATTGCGACCACAAAAAGAGCGCCGCGTAGTGCGGCGCCCAATCGCATAGTAGCTTTATTCCGCAGCGGGGGTGGTGCCGCCCGGGTTGCTGCCCGAACCGCCTTGGCCTCCCTCGCCGCCCTGGTCGGGGTTGTTCCCGCCATCGGGGTTCTCGGGCTGGTCGGGGTTGTTCGCCCCGCTGCCGTTATTGTCCCCATTATTGTTGCCGCCGTTGTTGCCCCCGTTATTGTTGCCCCCATTGTTATCGGGGTCGGGCTCCGGCTCGGGAGCGGGCTCGGGGCCCTTCGAGATGGTGATGGAAACCGTGGACCCCGGCGCCACCTTGTCGTTGAGGGGGTCCTGCTTCATGACCGTGCCCTCTTTCTTGGTGTCGCTGTATTCGCGGGCCTTCACGTCGGCGCCGAAGCCCTCGCTCTGGAGCTTCGCGATGGCGTCCTCCTCGGACAGGCCGATGACGTTCGGCACGTTCACCAACTCGCTGCCCTTGGACAGCACGTACTCGATCTGGGTGCCCGGCTTCTCCATGCTGCCGGCCGAGGGGCTCTGGGACATGACCTGGCCCTCGGGCACATCCTCGGAGAAGCTGCTCTCCCGCAGCACCGCCGTGAACCCGTACTCCTTGGCCTTTGCCTTGGCCTCGTCCTCGGACAGTCCCGCCAAGCTGGGCACTTCCTTCTCCTCGGGGCCCACGGCCACGACGATCTTCACCTCGGAGCCCTTGGCAGCCTTGCCGCCCGACGGATCCTGGGAGAGCACGGTGCCCTCCTCGGTGCCCTCGTCCACCTTCGGCTCTACCTTCACGGTGAACCCGGCCTCCTTCAGGGCGAATTCGGCCTCATCCTGGGTCTGGCCCACCACGCTGGGCACGTCCACCTCTTCCTCGGTGGGTGCCGCGCCGCCCATGGACAGAGCGAAGGCAATGCCGGCGATGAGCGCCACGGCCAGCACGGCCACGAGCGCAATGATAACGGGCTTCTTGCTCTTCTTCTGCGGAGGGGCCGCATGGAAGTTCTGGGGCGGGAAGCCGCCGGTGGCGCTCGGCGACACCATGCCGCCCACCCCGGCGCCCACAATGCCGGGCATGGCCTGGGTGCCGTCGATGCCGCCGATGACCGCGGTGGCGGCCTGGGTGTTCACGGCTCCCACGGCCCCCATCATCTGGGTGCGGGCGCTCGTAAATCCAGCACCGCCCGGCAGGGTGACGGGGCGTCCGGCCAGGTAGTCGTTCAGGGCCATGCGCATGTCGTTGGCCGTGGCGAAGCGCTCAGCCGGATTTTTCGCGAGGGCCACCATGATGATGTCCTCGAGATCCGGATCGATGTCCGGGTTGATGCTTGACGGCGGCACGGGCTCGTCCTTCACCTGCTGCATGGCCACCGACACGGCATCGGGGCCGTCGAAGGGCAGCTTGCCCGTAGCGGCCTCGTAGAGCACGATGCCGAGCGAGTAAATATCGCTGGCAGCCGTGAGGTCCTTGCCCTGGGCCTGCTCCGGCGAGATGTAGTGGGCAGTGCCCAGCACCGCAGAGGTCTTATCGTTCACGGAGTTCTTCGCCCGCGCGATGCCGAAGTCCATCACCTTCACATTGCCGTCGGGCTGCACCATGATGTTCTGGGGCTTGATGTCGCGATGGATGATGTCCTGGTTGTGGGCCACCGTGAGGGCCTGGCACACCTGGCCGCCGATTTCAGCGGCCTTGCGCTGGTTGATGGCGCCGCGCTGCTGGATGGCGGTCTTCAGGTCGGACCCGCGCACGAATTCCATGACGATGTAGTAGGTACCGTCGTCCTGGCCCCAGTCGTACACGTTCACGATGTAGGGGCTCTGGAGATTCGCCGCGGCGGCGGCCTCCTGGCGGAACCGCTGGGTGAAGGAGGGGTCGGCAGCGAATTGCGGCAGCATCACCTTCACGGCCACGACGCGCCCGAGGGTGCTGTCCTGGGCCCGATACACCTCGGCCATGCCGCCGATGCCGATGCGATCCTTTATTTCATAACGGCCACTGAAAACCTTGCCCGTCATTGTTCCCTGTCCGGTCACTATTGCTACTCCTTAACGTTCCACGTGCTAGTGCGTTTGCGTTTGCGTTTCGATGCGGACTCGTATGAGTCTAGCCATTGTACTACAGCACCCCCGCCACTTCGAGAGCCGTCTCCATAACGTCATGGGCTGCCTGGGCCCCCGCGCCCGATTCGCCGCGCTCAATGGCCACAGCCACCACGACCTGCGGGTCATCGGCGGGGGCAAGTCCCACGAACCAACTGTCGTCGTCGCCGTCGCCGCGCTCGTGGGTGCCGGTCTTGCCGGCCACCTCCACACCGTCGATGGCGGCCTTCCCGCCAGTGCCCTCGACCACGACCCCCTTCATGACCTCGATTTCCGCCTCCGCCGTCTTAGGGTCGATGGCCTGCTTCAGCTTCACGGGCAGCGGGGTGAAGCCGCGCTCGCCGTTGGCGTTGTAGATGCCGTCCACCAGATAGGGCTGCATGATGGCGCCCTCGTTGGCAATGGCGCAGCCCACCAGGCACATCTGCATCACTGTAGCCTGGGGCCCGGCCGGGCTCTCGTGCTCGCCCACCGGCTCGCCGCAAGCGGCCCAAGCGGTCTCCCACTCGGTCATCTCGGCGGGATCGGGCATGAGCGACATAGCTAGGGGCAGATCGAAGTTGATAGCCTCGTTGAAGCCGAAGCTGCAGGCCATGTTCACGAGCAGATCGCTGCCCAGCTGCACGCCCACCTGCCCGAACACGGTGTTGGAAGAGTACCACATGGCCTGGGCCAGGGTGATCTTGCCGTAGGAGCGCTTCTTCACATTGGTCACGGGCGCGTTGCCGATCTCCATCTCGCCGGGCGAATCGTACTCGCTATCGGCCTTGGCGATGCCGTCCTGAAGGGCTGCGGCCAGGGTGACCATCTTGAAGGTGGAGCCGGGGGCATAGAGCGCCTGGGTAGCGCGGTTGTACAGCTCGGAGGAATCGTTCCCATCGCCCTCGGCCGCGGCCGTGAGCAGCGCCTCGTAGTCGGCCGCGTCGTAGGTGGGCGAGGATGCCAGGGCGTAGACGGCGCCGGTCTCGGGATTCATGGCCACGACGGCGCCCACCTGGCCCTCCAAGGCATCCTGGGCCGCTTGCTGAATGCGGGAGTCTATGGTCAGGGCAACGTCATTGCCCTTGGTCTGTATGCCCGCCAGCGAGTTCACCACGTCGGTGAAGCTGGCGAAGTTCTGCTCGCCGCGCAAGGCGTCGTTGTAAGCCGCCTCGATGCCGGCGGTGCCGAACTTCTGCGAGGCGTAGCCCACGATGTGGGCCGCCAGGGTGCCGGCCGGGTACTCGCGCCGATAGCTGCCGTCTTCCTGGCGCACTGACTGGGCGAGCACGGTGCCGTCCACGGTGGAAATGGTGCCGCGCTCCATCTGGGCCTCGCGGGCGATGGTGTGGTTGTTGCTCGGCATGTTCTGGTACTCGGGCGCCTTGATGATCATAAGGTAGGTGAGGTTGGCCACCAATACGGCGAACAGCAGCGAAAAGATCATCATGGTGCCGGTCAGCCGCTTGCCCAGGGCCACGCGCCCGAGCACCGCATCGGCCCCGTGAGAACCGATCGCTCCGGTTTGGCGCATTTCCTCGCCCACGCCGGTGCCCTCGTCACCGCAGCGCAGCAGGAAGGCCACGATCATGAAGCTGGCGATGAGGGACGAACCGCCCTGACTGACGAAGGGCAGCGTGATGCCTGTCAGGGGAATGAGGCGCGTGACGCCGCCGACGATGATGAAAGCCTGGAGCACGATGATGGACGTGAGGCCCACGGCCACGAACGAGCTGACATCGGACTTCGCCCGGGCCGCGGTCACGATGCCGCGGATGGCGAAGCACAGGTACAGAAGCAGCAGGCCGGCAGCGCCCATGAGCCCTGCCTCCTCGGCGATGACCGGGAAGATGAAGTCGCTCTCGGCCACGGGAATACCGCCTGCGGCCACCGGTTCGCCGCCCATGCCCCGGCCGATGCCGGTGCCGAACAGGTCGCCGTCGGCCATGGAGAAGAGCGACTGCACCAGCTGGAAGCCGCCGCCCTGGGCCGCCGCGAAGGGATCGAGCCAGATGCTCACACGGGTCTGCACGTGGCCCATCATGAAGTAGAGGGCCACGGCGGCAATGGCCGCCAGGCCGATGGAGGCCACCAGATAGAGCTTCTTGCCCGTGGCCACATACAGCATGATGACGAACACGGAGAACAGCACGAGGGCCAGGCCGAGGTCCTTCTCCAGCACCACAACGACAAAGGCGAGGGCCCACATGACGATGAGAGGCAACAACGTCGGCAGGCTCGGCAGATGCAGCGGGCCCACCTTCTGGGTGAACACCGAGAGCATCTCCCGGTTAGCCGCCAGGTAGGCCGCGATGAAGAACACGATGAGGATCTTCGCGATCTCGCCCGGCTGGAAGGAGAAGGGCCCCAGGCGCAGCCACAGCTGGCCGCCGCCCGACTCCTCGCCGATGACCGGCAGCATGGGCGAGAGCAGCAGCAAAATGCCCACGATCATGAGGGTGTACTTGTAGTTGGCGAGCTTGTCCAGGTTGCGCACGAGGGCCAGCACCGCCACCATAACTGCCACGGCCGCGAAGAGCCAGATCACCTGGCGCACGGCCAGATCCGGCACAATGCGAGTCACAAAGGCGATGCCGATGCCTGACAGGGCGAAGGATATGGGCAAGATGGCCGGGTCGGCCGCCGGAGCGAGCCAGCGCACGGCAATGTGGGCCACCACGAAGGCGGCGAAGATGCCCAGGGGTACGCCCAGGGTGTTCACGGATAGTTCCTGGCCGCCGGTCACCACCATCATCGCGAAGAGGACGATGACGATAGGCGAAGCGATGACCAGGAGCAAAAGCTCGATGTTGCGGCGGGTCACGGGGCCATCACCTCACGGCGCCGTCGTCGGGCGTGCGGCCGGCAATGTCGGCCTCGTATTCGGCCACGAGGTGCTCGGCGTCGTCCACGCTTGCCACCTTGATGGTCTCCTCGCGCAGGCGGTTCGCCACCCCCGGCTGCAAATCGTCCACAGCCACGTCCGTCACGCGGACGAGCTTGTGGGCCGTAAACCCGAACAGCTCACCGGGAACGCCCTGGTAAATGGCCACCTTCCCCTCTTGCTCCACCAGGTAGGCGGCATTGCTCGCCAGGTAGTTGAACCCGTAGCCGCAGCCGGCCAGGATACCCACGAGCAGCAGGATGAGCATGGCAGCCGTCACGCGCGAGCGGCGGGTCATCTTGCGGCGGCGCTGCTCGGCCAGGCCGGTCACATCCACCACGATGACGGTCACGTTGTCGTAGCCCCCCAGGCCGTTGGCCTCGTTCACCAGCTGGGCCGCACAGCGCTGAGGGTCGCTCGCGCTGACGAGAATCTTCTCGATCTCCGAGTCTTCCAACATCGTGGACAGGCCGTCGGAGCACAGAAGCAGGCGATCGCCCGCCTCCACATTGATCTCGAATAGGTCGGGCTGGGTGCGCGGATCGCTGCCCAGGGCCCGGGTGATGACCGAGCGCTGGGGATGCACCCGAGCCTCGGCCTCGGTGATCTGCCCGGCCTCGATGAGGTCGGCCACAAGGGAATGGTCGCGGGTGAGCTGCTGGAGCTTGCCGTGGTGCAGAAGGTAGGCCCGGGAATCGCCCACCTGGGCAATAACGAGGCGCTCCTTCTCCAAGATTGCGGCGGTGCAGGTGCAGCCCATGCCGGCCCGGCCCATCCCTTCCCGGGCGGCCTTGATGATGGCGAGGTTCGCCTCTTCCACCGCTTGGCCCAGGGCGCTCGCGTCGGCATGCTCCGGGGCGCTGCGGGCAATCACGTCCACGGCGATCTCGGAGGCCACCTCGCCGGCGGCGTGACCGCCCATGCCGTCGCATACCACGTACAGCGGCGGAGCCACCACCAGGGAGTCTTCGTTATGGTCGCGCACGCAGCCCACATCGGTGCGGCTGCCGAACGGCGTCTGAACCTTCTTACGACCCTTGACCTTCGCCATTACTGGTTCCTCACGCGCATGTCAACGTCACCGATGGTCACGAGATCCTTGTCCCGCAGGGCCACCGGGTCGTGGACGGGCCGGCCGTTCACTGCCGTGCCGTTCTTCGAGCCCAAATCCTCCACGAAGAGGTTCTGGCCCATGAGCTGGAAGCGCGCGTGGCGCCCCGATACGTAGCCGGCGCCGATGACGATGTCGGCCCCCGGCGAGCGCCCCACGATAACGGGGCCGTGCACCGCAATGGACACGCCGCGCAGCTCCTTGGGGCCGCGTTCCACCGATACGGTCCAGGAGCGCTCCTTCTTACGGGAGCCCTTTACCATGCCGATGCCCGTGCGCATGATGGCGAACAGGAACAGATAGAGCAGCGCCACGAACAGTAGGCGCGCTATGAGCAGTACGAGATCGATCACCGGAAATCCTCCTTAGCTCGAATGGCCGCGGACGCGCGGCTAGATGAGCTGGAATTCGAGGTTGGTGGTGCCCACGATAATGCGGTCGGCATCGGAAAGGGCCGCGGACTTGATCTGGCGGCCGTTCACGAAGGTGCCGTTGGTGGATCCCAGGTCGGTGAGAATCCACGCGCCGGACTCGTCCTGGCGGATTTCCGCATGGACGCGAGACACGTTGATGTCGGGAATGACGATATCGTTCTTCGACTCGCGCCCGATGGTCTCTGCGTCGCCGGGAAGGGTGAAGGCACGGTCGTTGGTGATGTCGTAGATATAGGCCTGGCGCGGTTCGTCGTCGGCCAGGTACTCGTCGTAGCCATAGTCGGTAGGGGCCGCGTTGAAGTCCATGGTCTGGGGAGCGGCGGGGGCCGGCGCGGGGGCCGGCGCCTGATAGCCGTAACCGGCGACCGGAGCCATGGGCGCGGCGGCCTGGGGACGACCGCCCTGGTTCAGAATGCCGTAGCGGGCGTATTCCTCCTGGCGCAGCTGCTCGACCAAGGGAGAGGCCACCATCTCGGCAATAACGTCGAACTTGCCGTGGCGCAAATCGTCGTCCACGATGAAGCGCACGAGGGGCTGCCCGTCCATGACGAGGCCCGACTCAGCGGCCTTAGCGGACAGGTACGTCTCGGTCTCGCCGGCCAGCGTGGGGTAATAGCCCAGCAGGCGCCGATCGTCGTCGGCGTTCACGAGCACGGTGTACAGGGTGGGAGCATACTGCTTGCCTGCGCCGACCATCTTCTCGCGGCGCATCTGCTTCTCGGCCTTCTTGGCAATCTGCACGGGAGACAGCGGAGCCGCGCCCATGCGGTCGGCGGCACCTTCCACGGTGTCTTCCATTTTGCCCTCGAACCTTGAGAGGAGTCCCATGTGCTTCTCCTTGTTTCTACCATGTTTAAGCTGCGACTAAATGCACATCGGCTCATTTTGCCATAAACCATTGGTCGCGGGGTCAACAAGCCCCCAACCTTACGCAATCGTCACAGCAAACGGGGCGGACAGCCGATGCAGGCAGCCTCCGCAGTAGGGCGGCGCCGTGCGGCAAGGTAGGCAAGGCGGAGGCGACGGTTTCGTGCCGTCTTTGTGTTGCGGAACACGAGGTGCCCGCGCAGCCTATAATGATGGCCCGTAACCGATACAAGTGCCTCGGGCTGCGAGGCCCGCACGATGAACGAGGACCCTATGAGCGACGTGAACGACCTGACCATATCCCTGTTCGGCACCGTGCCCGATTCCATTGTGGACGGGCCCGGGTTGCGCTATGCCGTGTTCGTGCAGGGCTGCTCCCACGGCTGCCCTGGCTGCCACAACCCAGACAGCCAGCCGGCCGAAGGCGGCACCGTCACGGCCATCAGCGACCTGCTGGCCGACATCGAGGCCAATGGCCTCGTGCACGACGTGACCCTCTCGGGCGGAGAGCCCTTCGAGCAACCGGAGGCCTGCGCCGTGCTGGCCCGTGCGCTGAAGGAGCGAGGCTACGGCGTGTGGTCATTCACGGGGTACCTGTACGAGGACCTGCTGCGTCGGGCGCAGGCAGCCCGCGCCGAGCGAGCCCGGCGCGAGGAAGCCGGCCTGGCCGGGGAGGCGCTGCCCGAGGGCATTGCCACCGATCTGGCCGTGGGAGATTTGCTGGATGCCATCGACGTGCTGGTGGACGGCCCCTTCGTGGAAAGCCGCAAATCCTTGGAGCTGAAATGGTGCGGCTCTTCCAACCAGCGCCTCATCGACGTGCCCGCCACCCGGCACACGGGCAGCGTCACCCTCTGGCGGCCCACCGACTTCAACCTGGAGAAGCCCTCGAACTGGTAGAGAGCCTCAGCTATTGCCGCACTCTCAAAATAGTGAAATGATAGTGAAATGGAAATTTCTCTATCATGGCAACATGGGTTCTCGCAGCAGGGAAGGGCAGTCGCGAAAAACCCGCCGACGCCTCGCTAATCAGCCGTTGCCGGGAAGCGGAGGGTGAAGGTAGCGCCCTCGCCTTCCTTGCCGCCGACCTCGATGGTGCCTCCGTGACGCTGGGCACCGTGCTTCACGATGGCCAGGCCCAAGCCCGTGCCACCGGTTTCCTTCGATCGGCTCTTCTCCAGGCGGTAGAAACGCTCGAAGATCTTCTCGCGCTTGGCCTCGGGAATGCCGGGGCCGTCGTCGGCCACCCGCACGGTAACGCCCTCTGAAGAGCCGTCCACCTCCACCCACACATGGCCACCCTCGTCGTTATAGCGAATGGCGTTCTCGATGAGATTGTGGAGCATCTGCTCCATGAGCCCCTCGTTGCCCATCATCGTGACCGGAGCGCCCTTCACCTGCACGCTTATCGCACGCTCGTCGGCGAGTTTCGTCAGGCGCCCGGCGGCGCGCTGGGCCACGCCGAGCACCTCTACGGATGCAATGACGGCTGCATCGGGCGGCAGCTCGTCGAGGCGCGAGAGCGTGAGCACGTCGTCGATGAGCGCGCGCATGGCCTGGGACTCCTGATGGATGAGCCCGGCGAACCGCGGCACGTCCTCAGGTGGCACGAGGCCGTTCTCCATAAGCTCGGCATAGCCGGAGATCACCTGGAGGGGCGTCTTCATCTCGTGGGACACGTTGGCCGAGAAGTCGCGGCGCAGGCTCTCGGCGCGGGCCAACTCCTCGTTCTGGGCCCGCAGGGTGCGCTGCTGAGAGTCGATACGGGCGAGCAGCGGGCGCATCTCGGCGTACACCGGCACCTTCCACGGGTCGGCGGGATCCACCTCGTCGAGCGGGCGCACAATGCTGACGGTCAGCGCACGGGACACAGCAAAGGCGAGCGCCACGCCCACGATGAGCGTCGCCACCACGCACACGGTCAAATCGCCGCCGAAGAAGTCGGCCATGACAGCCGCGGAGTTGGGCACCTGCATCATCGTGGCGTAGAAAATACCCGCGAGCATAAGCGTGAGCAGCACAATGCCCCCGATGGTGAAGGTAAGGACGCTCCGCAAAATGCGGCCGGACAGGCTGGGAGCGGCACCTGCGGCATCGACGGCTTCCGGCCGCCCGGCGCCTTCGACCTCGCTCATAGTGCGATCTCCCGCATCCGATATCCCACGCCGCGAACGGTGCCGATGGCCCCCTCGGCACCGGGCGCTGCCGCGGCAAGCTTCTTGCGCAGCGTCTTCACGTGCATATCCACCGTTCGCGTCTCGCCGACGAAACTTACGCCCCACACCCGCTCGAGCAGCTGTTCGCGGGTGAGGACGCGGCCCTTATGCTCCAAAAGAATGCGCAGCAGGTCGAACTCCTTGCGGGTCAGGGGCAGCTCCACCCCGGCTGCCGTGGCCGTGCGCGCCTCGGGCGACAGGGAGATGGCCCCGCAGGACAGCCAGCCAAGTTCCTCAGCCGGAGAGCCCGACGCTCCCTGGGCGGGCCGGGCGGCGCGGCGCAGAAGCGCGTTCACCCGCGAGACGAGCTCCATCATGCCGAAGGGCTTCGCCAGGTAATCGTCGGCCCCGGCGTCGAGCCCGCACACTTTGTCGAACTCGGTGCCCTTGGCGGTGAGCATCATAACGGGGATGTTCTCGGTGGCTGCGTTCGCGCGCAGCTGCTGCACGAGGCTCAGGCCGCTTTCTCCGGGCAGCATGATGTCCAGCAACGCCGCGGCGGGAGCCTTCTCGCGGCAAGCCTCGATGAAGCCCGATCCATCGGGGAAGGCCCGCACCTCGAAGCCGGCGTGGCGCAGGGCATAGCTCGTCAGATCGCGAATGTGCTCATCGTCTTCTACGTAATATATGAGTGCCGGCGCAGCCATGGGAGTCCTTTCTCGTCTGCGTGCCGCATTGTATCTCATGCCGCCAGCGCGGAAGAGGCGAGGCCCCAAGTCGTCAATAAGCTGACGGGGCCTCGCCTCCAGGAAGCAGATTCTAAGCGCAGGGTGGCAGATTCCGAGGCCATTGGCCGCTGCAGAGCCTATGCTGCGGCGGTGTCGGGAGCGAAGGGGGTCTCGGCCACGGGGTTGCGCGGGCGGCGGGGGCGGCGCGGATGGTCGGGCAGCACCGCCATGACGATGCGCACCATGAGCGACACCAGGGGCAGCCACAGCAGGGTCATGGTCACGTTGAACAGGGTGTGCGCGTTGGCAATCTGACGGGCGATGACCTCGATCTCGGGACCCGGAGTGAGGGCTGCCACCACCGAAGCTGCCGGGCCGATGAGCCACACGAACAGCAGGCAACCGGACAGGTTGAAGATGCAGTGGGACAGGGCCACGCGCTTGGCATCGCGGCTCTGGCCGACAGCGGCTAGGAGAGCCGTGATGGTAGTGCCCAGGTTGTCGCCGAGCAAAATGGGAAGGGCCCCCTCCAAGCCGATGACGCTGGCGCCGTCGGGACCGGCCTGGGCGGCGAAGTTCTGCAGCACGGCGATGGTGGCGCTCGAGCTCTGCACGACCAGGGTCATGATGGTACCCACCGCCACCCCCAGAATCGGCACGCCGGTGACCTGGGCGATCATGTCAGTGAACACGGGGTTCTCAGCCAGGGGCTTCATAACGGCCCCCATGGTGTCGATACCGAGGAACAAAAGGCCGAAGCCGAAAATGGCTGTACCGGTGAGCTTCACCTTCGACTGCTTCGCCAGGGACATGACGATGAAGCCCGCGAGCACGATGCCGAGCACGTAGTCGGACAGCTTGAAGGCGATGATCTGGGCCGTAATGGTAGTGCCGATGTTGGCGCCCATGATGATGGGGATGGCCTGGCGCAGGTTCATGAGACCGGCCGCCACGAAGCCGATGGTCATGACGGTGGTGGCCGACGAGCTTTGCAGCACCGCCGTGGCCACCGCGCCGGCGAGCACCGCCACCAGCGGATTCTTCGTCACCGCAGCCAGAATGGAGCGCATGCGCTCGCCCGCGGCCTCTTGCAGGCTGCTGCTCATGAGGTTCATGCCATACAGGAACAAAGCCAAGCCGCCGAACAAGCCCAACCCGATCTGCAACAGTTCTTCCACCCACGTCTCCTTCTCGCGCCGCCCGGACGATGCCCGCGCAGCTCTTGTCATTGCGCGATGCATCCTACGAAACCCATGGGTGAAACAAGTAAGGCAATCGTAAAGCCTAGGTAAAATTTGCTGCGAGGGAGGAGGCGTCCCGTATCTCCTGGGCTCGGCGCGGCGCCTCCCTGCCCCTCAAACGCGGAAACCGCGCCGGGGCGCGGTTTCCTGGGGAGGGAGGATTGGAAAAGTGCCAGCTAACGGGCCGTGGACTTGGCTTCCACATCCACGAGAGCAGGGCTGACGTAGGTGAAGCCGCCATAGGTCTCGTTGATGTAGCGGGCCGCGTCCTCGGCGGCCAAGCGACCGCTCGTCCACAGCCAGCCCTGGGCGACACCGCCGAAGCCCACGTAGTTGTGGTTCGGGTTCAGCAGCACGCCCATGGAGTCCACACCGATGGCGTACAGGCCCTCGATAGGGGTCGCGTGGTCGTCCTTCAGCACGCGAATCTGCGTGTCCACATCCAGGCCGCCCGCCGTCGAGAACGAGGCGTTGAACACCTGCACCGCGTAGAACGGGCCCGTGGCGATCTTCTTCAGGAACTTCGGATCCTTTCCGAAATCGGTGTCCGCGCCAGCTTCCACCAGCTTGTTGTAGGCAGCCACGGTCTCTTCCAATGTGGCCGCGGGCACACCGATCTGCTCGGCCAGAGCGCTCAGCGTATCGGCCTTCCACGCCATGCCCTCCTCGATGGAGAACTCCAGGCCCTCGTACACCTCGGGCACGGGCATCTCAGCGGGGATGTCGCCCTGAGAGCAGTAGCCCTCGAACTTCGGGATGTTGTTGAAACCCTCATTGGCGATGGTGGACAGCACCTCGTCGGACAGGATGGTGTAGAAGGAGCTGCCGGCGGCGAAGCAGGGCCACGATTCGCTGTCGATGTCCGCGGAGAAGCTCTCGTAGCGGGCCTCGTCCATGTAGCGCTTGCCTTCCTGGTTCACCATGATCGCATCGGCCGTGATGCCGCAGGCCAGCGGGATGTTGTTCAGCGTCCACGTCTTATAGCGGCCCGTGCGCCCGTCCAGCACGTCGTCGTAGAAATTGATAGGGTAGCGGCTCAGCCAGTGGTCGCAGGTCACGTGCATCACATTGGGACTCATGCCGATGTTGAAGGTGCCCGCGCCGATGTTCAGGGCGGCCTGGATCATGGCACCGGTGTCCTGATCGGTGCCGATGCGCTTGCGCTCACCGCGCCACGGCTCGTCCAGCAGCTCGTTCACCATGTCGGGGTTGGCGCTGAAGCCGCCCGTGTTCATGATGATGGCCTTGGCGTTGATGACGTATTCCTGGCCCGTGTACAGGTTGCGCGCCTTCACACCGGTGACGCGATCTCCCTCGGTGATCAGCTCGTAGCCCTCGGTCTCCAGCATATAGCGGCCGCCCTGGGCCTCCACCGCCGCCAGCATCTGCTTGTAGTAGGTGTCCAGCACGGCACGGCGATCCTCGTAGGTGCCCACATCGGTGTTCGAGGTGAGCGCCACGTTGTAGCTGGTCAGGCCCTCGGTCATGGGGTTGGGCTTCCCCATGCTGCCGAAGATCCAGTCCTGACCGTACAGCCAGTCGATGGTATTGCCCGATTCGGCGAAGAACAGGTCGATGACATCCTCTTTCGCCATCTGGGTGCCGTCGGTGGTGGTGAAGTGCTTCCACTTCTCCTTGAAGCGCTCGGCGTCCACAAAGGGCTCGCCACCGTTGATGGCCTCCATGTACTGCGGCGGATTCACGGCGCAGCCTTCGTGGGTGAGCGCCGACTTGCCGCCGTACTTGCCGGCACGGTCGATGCCGAGCAGGCTCACGCGACCGCCGCCGTTCATGGCGCGGATGCACTCGCAGGCGCGCTTCATGGCGATGATGCCGCCGGTGCCCATGCCCACGACGCACACATCCACGTCGATGGTCTCGGGATCGGAGGGCTCGGGCTTCTCGGGGGCCACCTGGAAGGCGCTGACCGCATGGGGGTTCGAGCCGCCCGCTTCCAGGGCCTCCTTCAGGGCCTGGGTGATGGCCGACTTCACAGCGTTGCTGGAGGCGGTGGCACCAGTGACGGCATCCACGGCCACGGACTGATTCTCGATGATGCGCGGGAACAGCAGGTCCTTCACACTCTGCAGAATGACCTCGGTCTCGCCGTGCTGGAAGCGATCGTCGGGCACCTCGATCTTCAAGATGGAGCGATCGTTCACGGTGATGGTCACAGGCAGATCCCAAATCTGCCAGTAACCCTTGGCATAGCCGGTATAGGTGCCGGGCTTCATCACCGCCGACGACGCATCCTCGGCGGCGCCGATGGCCTCATTGTAGGCCTGCACCGAGGCGCTCTTGATAGCCTCGGACGTCACCGTGGCACCGCTGACGGCATCCACGTCAATGGTAGCGTTCTCGGCCATGGCCTCCTGCATCACCGTGGCCGCCCGGCCGCCGCGGTTCGGCGTTTCCATGGGTGCGTCGATGGTCGCGGCCACCACGTTGCCCGAGCCGCGATCCACTGTAAGCTCGACGGTCACATCGCCGCCGAAGCCGGGCACCGTAGCCGAGGCCGTGGCCTCGCCCGTAGCCGCCATCTTGTCCGTGCCGCCACCAGCGCACCCGGCCAAGGGCAGCGCAGCCCCCACGGCTCCCGCACCGGCTAAGCCGAGCGCGGCGCCCTTCAGAAAGCTGCGGCGCGACAGGCCTCCGTGCTTGAGCATTTCTCCCATAACTCCTCCTTTGTCTTACGGCCTCCAACGGCCCCCATCCTAGGGAAAGGGCGCGCATCGATGCATCTGGCAAAGGCGTGTATTTTGGAAAATGGGCGCGAAACTTCTCTACTAAACTCGTCTAGTCACCGATTTGAACAGGGGAAACGTTCTTTGTTTTCTCGCGTTCGATCAGCTCGATCAGCTCTTGCTGGCGATGCACGTCCAGCTTCTGGTACACGTGAGTCGCATGGGTATGCGCCGTGCCCTTCGAAATGCACAGCTTCTCGGCAATGGCGGGAATGTTGCGTCCGCGAGCCAGAAGACCCATCACCTCGCACTCGCGCGGAGTCAAGCGCCCGCGCTCGGCCACACGAGCGATGCTGGCCTCGAAGGCCGATTCGGATTCGTGCGCAACGGCGCCGGCAGCGGGCGCGGCGGGAGCCGTATGGAACAGGCGGCTGAGCATGCGCTCGGGGAAGAGCCACGACAGCAGCACCACAAGCCCCAAAATGAGCACCGCCACGATAGCCGCCACCTGCACAATATCGGCATCCACGGCAGCCAGGGCCGCATGAGCGCCGAGCAACCCCACGCCGTACCCGAGATTCTTCGCCGCTGTGAGCAAGCCGAAGGACCGCCAAGCGCCGATACTCGGTAGCGAGGCCGCTTCGGCCACAATGATCCACACGAAGATGTCGAAGAACTTGCGGCCGATGCTGGAGGCCATAAGAGCTCCCTCGCCCAAAAGACCCGGAGAAAGCAGAAACAGCACGAAGCCCAGAGTAACCACGGGTAGCACCAGATGGAACAGCGTCGCCGGGCGCACCGGGCGCAGCAGCAGAAACGAGCAGATGATCACACAGGCAGCCAGCAGGTTGGCCCAGAAGCGAATCTGCGATGCGGCATCGGAGGGCAGCGAGCTGTAGGCCAGGGTGATGAACATGTTGTAGATGAGCGAGAACGCCAGGGTCGTCGCCAGAATCGCAAGCACTGTGCGCGCGGGGCCGCGATCACGCTGGGCGACGCGGTCGGCCGGGGTCAGACCCGACGCGGTCACCGCGGCCGCGCCGGTAGAGGGCAACGAGGCCTCGCTGCCACCCCCTTCCCCGGCCGCTTCGTCGGCGCGGCGGCGCACCAGCAGCAGCACTGCCTGCACACCCAGCAGCGTCAGCGATGCCAGGTAAAACCCGTTCCCCGGCAGAAACGACAGCATAATGCCGAACAGCGACGATACCGCCATTCCGAACAGCGTGTACAGCTGAATGCCCGCCTGGGATAGTCGCACGAACTTCGGCCCCCAGGCCGTTTCGAAGAAGCCGGCCGACGCGCCGGCCAGCGAAAACCCCGCAACCAGCAGCACTCCCGAGCCGTCGAACTTTCCGATCATAATGGACACCATGCCCAGCACACCCACGGTAAGAAAGGCTACGACCGCCCCGACGGGCGCGGCCAGGTCCGCCCGGCGCTTCGCGAACATCGCGATGGCCAAAGCCGTTGCAGCCGCCAGCATGAACACCACTTCCTGCACAGCGAGCGAGGCGCCCGAAATCCAAATCTCATTGGCCGCGAAAGCCAGCAGCGCCGTAGCCTGGGCGCGGCTGAGCCCAAATCCCAGCAAGTCCCATCGGAAGGGCACGAGTGCCAACCCGATCGTCTCCCGTAGCTGTTCCTGAGCCAGTGCCCCTTTGGGCACATCCACCCCATCCCGCTCCGTCATCCCCGTCGCGTCACTCATCGCCGTTCCGTGCTTTCTGCCAATCTCGCCATCCCCTCCCGGTAGCGCCCTCGCGGCAACCGTCCTCGGCCGCAGGCAGCATCTATGTCCTCCCTCTATCATAGCGCAACACAAAAAGAGGGACGACCCGGAGGCCGTCCCTTCTTGAGAGCAATAGGTAGCGCCACGGCTATTCGGCGGCGGGAACCTCGTGCTTCACGCGCTGGCTCTCCTCGGCGCGCTTGGCGTCGTTGAAGCGGTCCAGGGTGCCCACCAGGTAGCCGGTGATGCGGCGGATGCGCTCGAAGGGCTGGTTGTGGGCGTCCTCGGAGCGGCCGCACTTCGGGCACACGTCCTCGATGATGCCGTTGTAGCCGCACACCGGGTCGCGGTCCACGGGGTGGTTCACGCTGCCGTAGCCCATGCCGCAGTCCTTCATGTAGCGGATGACGCTCTCGAAGGCCTCCAGGTTGTCCGACGGGTCGCCATCCAGCTCGATGTAGCTGATGTGGCCGCCGTTGGTGAGCGCGTGGTAGGGCGCCTCCAGGGCGATCTTGTCGTAGGCGGAGATGTCGTAGTACACCGGCACGTGGAAGCCGTTGGTGTAGTAGTCGCGGTCGGTCACACCGGGGATGACTCCGTAGCGCTCGCGATCGATGCGCACGAAGCGGCCCGACAGGCCCTCGGCGGGCGTGGCGATGAGCGAATAGTTCATGCCGCGCTCCTGGGAGATGCGGTCGCAATAGGAGCGCATGTGACCCACAATCTCCAGGCCGAGGCGCTGGGCCTCAGGCGACTGACCGTGGTGTTGGCCAGTCAGGGCCACCAGGCACTCAGCCAGGCCGATGAAGCCGGTGGTCAGGGTGCCGTGCTTCAGCACGTCGCGCTGCACGTCGGTGGGAGAGAGCTTCTCGGAATCGATCCACACGCCCTGGCCCATGAGGAACGGCGCGTTGTACACGTGCTTGCGGGCCTGGATCTCGAAGCGCTCGTCCAGCTGGCCGGTCACCAGTTGCAGCTTGGAGTCGAGCAGGTCGAAGAACAGGTCGATGTCGCCCTTGGCGCGAATGGCCAGGCGGGGCAGGTTGATGGAGGTGAAGGACAGGTTGCCGCGGCCGGGCGTGACCTCGCGGTCGGGATCGTACACGTTGCCCATGACGCGGGTGCGGCAGCCCATGTAGGCGATCTCCGTCTCCGGGGTGCCCTTGTAGTACTGGGCGTTGAACGGCGCGTCCAAGAAGCTGAAGTTCGGGAACAGGCGCTTAGCCGAGCAGTGCATGGCCAGCTTGAACAGGTCGTAGTTCGGATCCTCGGGGTTGTAGTTCACGCCTTCCTTCACGCGGAAGATCTGCACGGGGAAGATGGGGGTCTCGCCAGAGCCCAGGCCCTCCTCGGTGGCCAGCAGCATGTTCTTGATGACCATGCGGCCCTCGGGGGAGGTGTCCATGCCGTAGTTCACCGAGCTGAAGGGCGTCTGGGCGCCAGCACGGGAGTGCATGGTGTTCAGGTTGTGCACGAGAGCCTCCATGGCCTGGAAGGTCTGGCGGTCGGTGTCGCGCGAGGCGTTCTTCTCGGCGTAGGCCACGATGCGGTCGGCCGTGGCCTCATCGGCGCCGGCCTCAACGAGGGCGGCCACCACGGCGGCGCGGAAATCGGCGTCCATCTCCAGCGAGGCGATGGTGCCCGTCTCCTTCTCGATGCGGGCGAGGGTCTTCTCGGCGAAGTCGCGGTCGTCGGCGATGTCGGTCAACAGGTCGATGCCCTCGGCGATGTGCTTCTTGAACAGACGGCGGAAGGTCTTGCGCACACCCACGGCCAGGCCGTAGTCGAAGTCGCAGACGGACTGGCCGCCGTGCTGGTCGTTCTGGTTCGACTGGATGGCAATGCAGGCCAGGGCCGCGTAGCTGGAAATGTCGTTGGGCTCGCGCAGCACGCCGTGGCCGGTGGAGAAGCCGCCCTTGAACAGCTTGCGCAGCTCGATCTGGCAGCAGGTGGTGGTCAGGGTGTAGAAGTCCATGTCGTGGATGTGGATATCGCCCTCGCGGTGGGCCTTGGCGTAGCGCGGGTCGATGACGCACATCTCGTAGAACTGCTTGGCGGATTCCGAGCCGTACTTCAGCATGGTGCCCATGGCGGTGTCGGCGTCGATGTTGGCGTTCTCGCGCTTCATGTCGGAATCGGCGGCCTTGGAGAAGGTGATGTCCTTCAAAGTCTGGATGAGGCGGGAGTTCACGTCGCGCACGCGGCTGCGCTCGGCGCGATATAGGATGTAGGCCTTGGCGGTCTGCACGAAGCCGGACTCGATGAGGGTCTCCTCCACCAGGTCCTGCACCCCTTCCACCGTGGGCGTGCCCTCGATGGCGCCGCTCTCAAGCTTCTCGACGACCGTCGCGGCGATCTGCTCGGCGGTGGCACGATCCTGCATGGCCGCACAGGCCTGGAACGACTTCTCCACTGCATCGGCGATCTTCTGGGGGTGGAACTCCGCCGTGCGCCCGTCGCGCTTGATGATGGTCTTGAGCATAACCGCTGTACTTCCTTTCTTGTGCCGCGTTGCCGCGCCTTGCCAACCACAACATACGGAAGTCCGACAATGTTTTCCCCATCGTCGGACTTCGATGCTTCCAAGAGGTAAACCGCTGTTTCGCCTTGTTTTGCCCACAGGCTTTCCACAGGTTATTCACCAGCAGAACCACTATATATTGTGTTAGTAGGTTCATTTGGCGGATACATATAGTACTCGCCAGACCGTTCGATAGCAACCGAACAAGTTGTGTTTTTACGCGGCCGAAAACTACAGAAGTTTTTTCGATGAGAGGTGACGGCGCGTCAGCAAGCACCCCATGCAGGAGGGCCTGCCACCGCGGATGGCCGGGGCATCACCGGGGGCGGCGATGCCCCCGCGTTCGCTTTTTCGGATTGGGAGATGGGCCTAGACTTCCGCCACGACATCCTGCCCTGCCGTGGCGGCGGCCAGAACGCCGGTATAGGCCGGCGTGGCATCGCCCGCCGCGCGAAGGAACTGCACCCCGGCCGAACGCAGTGCTCCGGCGGCAGCCAGCATGGTGTCCGGCGCGTAGTAGGGGTTCTCGGCCGTGGGGCCCTGCTGCCGGGGATCGCGCTCGGCCACGACGAGGGAGGCCATGAGACTGAGGTCGGCCCCCTGGGCCGCCAGGGCCTCGCGGGCCCCATCGGCCAGGCGCTCCGCCGCAGTGGGGTCGGCCAGGGTAGCAAAGCCGGCCACCGACGCCCCCAGGTCGGCCATGACCGCCGCCGCCTCAGCCAGCGTGCCGCGGCCGGAGGCCAGCATGCCGTCGGCGGTCACGTCCACCGAGGCGAAAACCGGAGCATCGCTTACCTTGCGCAGCCCCATGAGCGCGCACTTCAGGTCATCGATGACCGTGAAGCCATTCAGGAAGAAGGCGTCGAACTCCTCGGCCCCGAACAGGGCGGCGGCGCGGACGTACTGGTCGCGATTCTCCACGAGGGAGCCCTTGGACGAGGGATCGAGGGGAAGCCCACAGGGCCCGATCTCCACCAGCAGGTGCTGGGGCTTGAAGGCGCGGGGAATGGCCAGAGACGCCTGGGCCAGCTCGGTCCCCCTCCCTTCCATGCCGAGGGCCGCCAGGCGAGCGGGGGCGAAGTCGGCCAAGGGGGTCACCAGCATCTGGGGCCCCGCCACCGTTTCCAAGCGATAGATGTCCTCCACGGTTTCCGGCTCCAAGATGACCGCGAGGGCCTGGTCGCGCGGATCGGCCACGCCCTGGCGGGCCAGGGCCGCCGCGACGGGAGACGAGACGACGAGCATGTCCTTAAAGAAGCGCAGGGCGATATCAGCCATAGGGAATTCCTTTCCGCGAAGTTTTCCCCTCCATGATACAGGAAGTTGCCGCGGAGGCCCTTTGGCGACTTTCGAGGGTGAGCGGGCCTGTGATCGGGGCAAACGGTGATCGAATTGCCTCAGATTACAATTCACCGCCAAAATTGTGCCGCTCTCTTGTGGATGCGATACACATTATGGACAGGAAAACAAGTCTTGCTTTATTATTCGTATCAGCGATTTGGAAGTTCCCCTGCTTCCATCGCTCTGCTTCATCCCCTTGAAAGCAGATTGCGGCACTCGATGCCGCTACCCCCTCCTCCGGCGCGGTGAGGCACCCCTCCTCACCGCGCCACTTCTTTTCTCTGCGATCTTCGCCAAGGTTGCCAGGGCCGCCTTACCGGCCTAGGCAGCTATGATTCTTGGGCGATGTCGAATGCTCGCGACGATGAGCATGCCGGCGGGACAGTGATCGGTCCCGCCGGCAATTTTGTTTCTGGACCCGGTGAAGGCGCTCTACTCGCCCGCGCTACGCCTCCGCCACGTTGCAACGAGAAGCGCCGCGGCTAAAAAGCCGACGAGGCCGACAGTTGTTGCGATCGCCGCAAGGGGGTCGCCCGTCTGGGCAAGGCGCGTGAGGAAGGGGGCATTCGTGCCGTTCTCGGCATCCGAATGCTCGGCACCGCCGATGCCCTTTCCGCCGTCGTCGCCCGACCCGGTGCCGCCGGGGCCTCCCGTGCCGCCATTACCACCATTGCCGCCGTTGTCTCCATTGCCCGCGCCGCCATGGCCGCCGTTGTCGCTATCGCCCTCTCCCGGGCCGCCCGGGCCGTTGCCGCTGCCGTTGCCATTGGGGTCGAACCCCTCGGGCAGCGAGCCGCCCTCGAATACCACATACACCGTGTGGTTAGCGGCAATGTCGCTGAAGGTGAGGCTGTCCTTGTCCAAAAGATCGGTTCGCACGACGCCGTCGACAATTACGTACTGGGGCCGCGATCCGTCACTGGATTTCCACGTCACCGTGTGGCTTCCCTTGGCCGGCACGTGGGCCGAACCTCCTACGGTGCCCGCGCCCGACCCCTCGATGATGATGCTGTGGTAGCCGTTCGGTGCCTCGGGCTTCACTTCGGGCTTCTCGGTCGATGTCAGCACGACGCGCACCGTGTGGTTGGCCGCCACGTCGTCGAACGTCCACCGGTTGTCGGCGGGGACAGCCACCTCCTTGCCGTCTACGTACACCTTGGCCACGGTACTGCCGTTGCCCACGGTCCAGGCGACCGTATGGCTGTCGCCGCCGTCCACAATACTGGCGTCGGAGATAGTGCCCTCGCCCCCTTCGATGGAGGTGTCGATACGGAAGCGCGTGTCGGCCGGGACCGTGTGCTCGCTGAATACCACATGCACGCGATGATCGGCTCCCACGTTCGCGAAACTGAACGAGTTGGCTGAGCGCATAAGGGCCGGCAGCGCACCGTTCATCAGCGAGAAGGGCGCAGCAGCGCCGGCGTCGCTCGCCAATGCCGCAGCGGCCCCAGATACCAGGCCGGGCTGCTCGATGTCGTCGATCAATACGCGCACGACATCTTCGCCCTTCGAAGGCGACCAGCTGACCGTGTGCGAGCCGTTCTGGGGAACACTGGCCGACCTGCCGGCCGTGCCGTTGCCCTCGCAGGTGACGGTGATGGAATAGAAGCCCGTGATGTCCAGCGTCTTGAGGGGCTGCACCGAGACGATCACCGAATGGTTGGCCGCGATATCGTCGAACCGCACCCGATCGGAGGAAAGCAGGTCGTCGCGGGGCACGCCATCTACCAGCACCGATGCCACCCGATAGCCCTCAGCAGCCTTCCACACCACCTCATGCCCGCTGGAATGGGGCTTCAAGTTCGCCATAGATCCCGTGATGGAGCTGGGCCCTCCCACCATGGAGGTGTCGATGGCATAGGTCACCTCATCGCGCTCGGTTTCGGTTTTCAGCACCACCTGGACGGTGCAATCGGCGCTGACGGCCGGCAGCCTGACGGTGTTGTCCTTTGCCGTGAGCACCGTGCGCGTGGCTCCCTGGGTCAGGATTACGCTATCCAGATAGAAGCCGTCTCCGATAGTCCACGTCACATCCACGTCGGATGCGGACCCCTTCTCCAGCTCGACCGAGGGCGAAATGGTTCCGGGGCCGCCCACCAGCTGGGTGGCGACCACGAACGAGCCGTCATCGGTCGGCTGGTCGGGAACGTCGGTGCCGAACTTCTCATCGAATTCCTTGTACACCACTTCCACTTTGTGGTCAGCGGTAACCTGATCGAAGGTAAAGGTCTCGAAGGCGCCCTCGGCATGCTCAACGGCATGGCTGTCGTACTTCTTCACGCCGTCAATGTACACGTAGGCTAGTTCCGCCTTGTCCTTGGCAGCGTCCTTCACGTTCCAATTCACCGTGTAGCTGCCGCCCTTCGGCACCGTGGTGCCGGCGCTGATCTCGCCGGGTCCGCGCACGATGGTCTGGATCGAGTAATAGTCGCTGATGGTGCGCACTTCCACGGTATGCCCCACGGCGATGTTGCTGAGGGTGAGGGTGCCGCTGGCGGGACTGGCATAGGGAATGCCGTCTACCAGCACCTCATGGATGCGGTAGCCGGCCTTGGCGGCCCAGGTGATGGTCATCGATTCGCCGCGCTTGACCGTACGGGTTTCGGTGAGCGCTTCCACGCCCTTGTCGCCCTTGGTATCGATGCGGATGAATTCCGCGTCCGCGGGCGGATCGTTGGGGCTGTCGGGCTCGTACACCACGCGAATGTCGTGGGCCTGCCCGTCGATGGGCAACGTGAAGCTGTCCTTGCCGATCAGGTCGTCGCGCACCACCCCGTCGATGACGATGGACTGCACATGGTGCCCCGCGTCGGGCGTGGGAGTAACGGTGACCGAGCCGTTGGTGGGGTAGCTGTCGCCCACGCCGTTCTCACCTGTGACAGTCAACGTACCGCTGCCGCTGGAAGAGGCGATGACGGGGAAGCGCAGAATGTCGGAGGCTGTGGTCTTGTACACGAGACCGAGCTTCTCCATGACCATGTCCTCGTGGTGGGTGCCGTTCTCGTCCACGAAGGAGCCCTTCAGCGACGCGCTGTTGGAATAGGGCACGTAGGTCTCGCTGCCCTTGGCGGTGCCCTCGAAGATGACCTCGAAGAAACCCGTGCGGGTGATGACCGTATCGTCGGTGGCCTGCACGGTGATGACCGGCACACCGTCCACCATTTCCAGGCCCTTCACGTTCAGGTCGTAGGATTCCTTGCCGTCGTAGCTCTTGTAGCGGGCGATCACGTCGCTATCGAGATTCACCGTGCGCATGGCGGGCACCTCGATGGTCAGCGTGGCGTTCTTCAATCCCAGCTGCTTCTTATCCTCGGGGGACTTGTTCACGGCCAGCACCGTCGAGCGCAGGCGGTCTCCCTCCTGGGCATAGTGCACATGGGGGTTGTAGTTCTCGGTATCAGAGGAATAGTGGCGATCCAGATTGGTGATGATCATGGTAGTTTCGAAGGTGGGCACCACGATGTCGATGGCCAGGCCGAGGGCACTGAGGATAGTGGGGTTGTTGTTGGTGGAGGCTTTCACGATCACCTGCTTTTCGCCGCCATTCAGTTCCAGGCTGCCCCCGTTGTCGTCATCGTTGATATCCATGACGCACAGGTCGGTGTTGGCCTGGGGCCAGGTGCGCTTCGTGCTCGTACAGGCGCTCGTGTTGCCGGCGGCAGGAGCCGGATCCACATCGACCCACGCCCCCTTATGGTCGATCACAAAGGAGTAGAAGTGGTCTTGCGGGTGATGGGGATTGGAAATGCTTCCCGATCTGCCCTGGTCGGTGGTATAGCCCATGGTTTGGGTGCTGTCCATATAGTCGGAGCCGTCCATGGACATGACCAGCTCGCCGGTGGGATTGTCGGCCACCGAGAGGCCTTCACCCGAGATTTCCACCTGGGTGGTAGCGCCGTCCACCACGCCGGTGCCGCCCAGAAGCAAGCGCAGCATGCGCACGGGCACGGCGGGGTTCTCTTCGATCACGATGAGCTTCCAGGCACCGAAGTAGTCGCCGCTCACGGTGGAATCCCGGGCGGTAAAGGGGATGTTGATGCCGGTGTAGATGCCGTAGGCCTGCTCCTTCACGAAGTCGGTCACATCGAAGAAGGCCGACGTGCGCGTATCCCCTTCGTTGAAGAGGTATTCGGGCCAGAGGCGAATCATGCCGCCGCGGGGGCCCTTCAAGGTGACGCCGTTGGTGGAAAGGGGGCTCGCCGCGGAGATGAGCGACTTGTAGTGACTGGCGGCCACGACGAGATAGGCCTTGTGAATGCGTACGTTTTCGCCAGCGGGCGCCTTCAGCACCGCCGAGCTGGAATTGCTGCGCGGGGCGGTCTCCTTCTCGCCGCCCACATTTGCCGCCGGAGAGGTGGTCTTTTCCAGGCGATAGCCGGCTTCGGCTTCGGCATTAGGGTCAACGGAGCTGTGCAGCTGGGTGCCGATGGTGGTGTTCGACTTGCCGCGGGTGTTCGTGTTGCCGGCGATGTTAAACTGGTAGGGGCCCACAATGGAGGTATAGGCACCCGGGATGGCGGCATCGCCCAGGCTGTTGGTCTTGGGCGTCGCGGCGCCCTGGAACTCTTTACCGACTTCCTTCAGGTAGGTTTTCGGCACCGTGGTGTAGCCGCCCAGCGACGTCGCGCGGGGCGCGGCGGCATCGTCATCGGCAATAGCCGGCAGGGTCGTGAGGCCTGCTGCGAGGGCGACAGCGGTAAAAAGCGCAAGGACTTTGACGAAAAGGGCCCGCTTTGCGGGGCGCGTTGCAGCGATGACTTGTCTCACGGGACGCTCCTATTCCTCAGCTCGCGCATTCGCGCGACCGCCCGATGAGCGGCGTGGGTGCGCGGTACATTTAGCCAACCCCCGACATCAGGAAACAGGGGCGAAATTACCTAAGACCAATGTAGCGGCAAACGAACTTCGAGGCAACGAATCAATGACGATTTTCCGGCTTTCGAGCCTTTCGCATTGGTCATAAGCAAGCGATCTTCGTGGAATAAGAGACTTGGCGGCAATCGGCAATTTTTGTTTCTGGGCTGGAAAGCCGAGGAGGGCTCCCCATGAAGCAGAGCGTCCTCCTCTTCAGCCGGTTTATTCCGCTTCGCCGTGGCAGCCGCAGCCGCAATGGCCCTCGCTGGCCGCATGGTCGTGGGCGCCGCAGCACTCGTCGCCGGCATCTTCCCCATCGTCCCCAGCGGCGGCGTACTTCTCGTCGATCTCGTCGGCGGCGTAGGCCACCGGCTCCTTCAGGGCCTCCATGAAATTCGGAGCCTCACCGATGTAGGCCGGCTCGGCCTCGAAGGTGAAGTTGCCATCGTCGTCGACCGTATACAGATAGGCCACGGCATAGCCGTCCTCGGCGCCAGGCTGGCCGCCCTCGGCAATGATGGCATCCTTCACACCGTCGTCGGTCTCGATGTAGCCGTCGTAGCAGAAGGCGTAGCCGCCGGCGCCGCGGGCACCGCGCACGTTAGCCTCAGCAGCCGCGAAGCACTCCTCGGCGTTCTCGCCGGGATGGGTTTCCAAGAACAGGTTGTCCTTCACGATAAGCGCGGTGAAGGGAACGAGGTCCTCGCCGCTTTGCAGCTTCTCCTTGCCCTCGTCCAGGGCGAACACGAGCACCCGCTCGAGCTCCTCGGGAATCTCGGGGACATCGGTGCTGTCGTTTTCAATAGTACGGTCGGCCACGGCGGGCCTCCTTTCTCAGTTGGGAATGCGGCGCGGCGACGTTGCCGACACCGGCGCTCCTTGATGCATGCCCGCAGTGTACCGCAGCTTCCTTGACTGGTCGGCCACAAGGCGTTGACAAACGGGTGGTGCGCCCCAACCAATCGATGAGGGCGAAGATAATTTTCAGCAATGTATTAGTAGGTTGGGAAGTCTTGCCACCCATGATCAAACGTGCGATCGCATATCTCTCCGTGATCCTCGCCATCTTCGCGCGGGACGTGAAGCGCGTTATGCGCAACCCTGTGGCGCTGGTCATCGTGCTGGGCATGATCGCGATGCCGTCGGCCTACGCCTGGTACGTGGTGGTGGCGAATTGGGATCCCTACAGCAACACCGCCGCCATGAAGGTGGCCGTGGCCAACGAGGATACGGGCTGCGACAGCCCCGAGGCGGGACGGCTGGACGTGGGGCGCAGCGTGGTGGATCAGCTGCACGACAACCATGATATGGGCTGGGAATTCACCGATCGCGAAAGTGCCATCAACGGCGTATACGAAGGAAAATACTGGGCCGCGCTTGTGATTCCCGAAGATTTCAGCGAAGACTTCGCCAGCGTGCTCACCGGAGATTTCACCCAGCCCACGCTGGAGTACTACGTGGACGAGAAGCCGTCGTCCATCGCGCCGAAGGTGACCGACGCGGCGGCTACGGCTATAGAGCGATCTATCAACGAGAGCTTCGTGAAGACTGTGGCAGAGAAGGTGGTGGATGCCACCCAGGAGGTCGGCGCCCACGCTGAGGACAGGGGCGATGCCGCTGAGAGCAGCTTGACCAGCGGCATCAGGAGCGCGCACGACACCATTGCTGAGACGCGCTCCACCTTAGGCGAGCTCGTCGGCACCGTGGGCGACACCCGCGAAGCGGCCCATCGCGCCGACGGCACGCTCGCCGGCCTGCAGGCCGACGTGCCCCATCTGCTGGAGGCTGTCGGCCAATCGGAGAAGCTGCTGGCCAGCGTGCGGAGCACCGCGAACACCTACGGAACCGCACTTTCCCAGGAAGCCACCGACGGCGCGCTGCAGCTTTCAGCCGCCGCCACCCGAACGCAGCGCGCGCTCGGCACCGTAAGAGGAGACGTGGCAGCCGCCGAGGCGGCCACACGAGCGGCACTCGCCGCAGCCGAGACGCTGCTTGCCGACAACCAGACGCTCGTGGACGATCTGGCGACGCAAGCCGGTGCGGCCGGCGCCAACCCCGCCGTAGCCCAGGCGCTCGCCGAGGCACGCTCCGCCAACGAGCGCCTGACCGCCACCGCAGGCGCCCTGCGCACCGCCAATGACGACCTGGCCGCCACGGCCGCGGCGCTGGAAGACGAAGCCGATGCACTCGACAAGGCCGCTGGCAAGGGGGCCGATGCCGTCCGCGCCGCCGCGGGCACATTCCAGAGCAGCGTGCTGCCCGACCTGACGAGCAGCCTCGATGCGCTGGTAGAGGCCTGCGGCACCCTGGAAGGGGCTCTGCGCGGCCTGTCCCCGTCCCTTGACCAGGCGCGCTCGCTGCTCGCGGAGCTGGGCGACACGCTGGAATCCTCCCAAGCCTCGCTAGCGACCACCTCCGATTCCCTGGCCACCATGGAGGACAACCTCGCCCGCTCGCTCACCGACCTTAGCTCCCTGCAGAACTCCGCGGCCGTGAGGAGCCTAGCAGAATATCTGAAAGCAGACCCCGCCGAGATCGGCAGCTTCATGGCGGCGCCCGTGGCCCTGGACACACAGCTTGTGTACCCCGTGAGAAACTATGGCAGCGGCGTGGCGCCCTTCTTCACGAACCTGGCGCTGTGGGTGGCCGGCTTCATTCTCATGGCCATGGTGAAGCTGCGGGTGGATCCGGAGGGACTGCCGGAGTTCACCGCCGTGCAGGCCTACTTCGGGCGCTGGCTGTTCTATGTGGTGTGCGGCCTGGCCATGGGGTTTGTGTGCTGCGCGGGCGACCTCGTGCTGGGCATCCAATGCGAGAGCCCGGCGGCCTTCATCGGGGCGGGCCTGCTCACCGTGTTCGTGGACGTGAACCTCATGTTCGCCCTGTCCTACGCCTTCCGCCACATCGGCAAGGCCGTAGCCGTCATCCTGCTCATCGTGCAGATTCCCGGATCCTCGGGCATGTTCCCCATTGAGATGATGCCCGACTTCTTCCGCTTCATCCACCCGATGCTGCCCTTCACCTACTCTATCGATGCCATGCGCGAGGCCATCGGCGGCTTCTACGGGCTGGACTACTTATACGACATGCTCTGGTTGGGGCTCCTGTTCGTGCCGCTCGGCTTCTTCATCGGTTTGGTGGTGGGCCGCTCCGATTTCAACCTGAACCTCATGTTCGACGAGAAGCTCGGCGCCACCGACCTGCTGCTGGCCGAGCCGGTCACTCCCACGGCAAAGGCCGCCGGAGAGACCCGCGGGCATTTCCGCACGCGCACCCTTATCCGCGCCCTGTTGGACACCGACACGTTCCGCCATACGCTTGTCGCGCGGGCCGAGCGCTTCCGGCGGCGCTATCCCCTGCTACGACGCATCGGGTGGGCGGCCCTCATAGCGCAGCCGGCCATCACCTTCGCCATTATGGTGCTGGTGCACGCCGACGTGAACACGCGGGTGCTGATGCTCATGGCCATGGTGGCGGGCATCATTGCCGTGGACGCCTACCTCATTATCATCAGCTACCTGGACGCCAACCTTACCCGCCAGCTGGCCCTGGCGAACCTGAGTGCAGCCGACCTGCAGGAAAGGGCCTCGCAGGCAACGGGAATCGCAGCAGAGAAAAAGTTCCGGGAGGGCTCCGGATGTTCTGGCCGAGCGAGCTCCGAGAGCGTTGAAACAGCCCCGTGGGCCGCTTCGACGAGCAAGGGCTGTCTGAGCGAATCGGAATGCCCGGAGACCTCCCGCCCCGAAAAGCCTTCGGGTGGTGATTCCGCATGAGAATGATCTGGGAAATCTTCTCCGGTGACGTACGGAACCTATTCAAGAACGTCATTGCCGCCATTGTGGTAATGGGTCTGGCCCTCGTGCCGCCCATGTACGCCTGGTTCACGACCCTGGGCTTCTGGAACCCCTACGACAACACGGGCAATATCGAGGTGGCGGTGGCCTCTCAGGACGAGGGCTACGCATCCGACCTGCTGCCATCGCGCATTAACGCCGGCGACCAGATCATCGCGAAGCTGCGAGCCAACGACAAGTTCGACTGGCAGTTCGTCAGCGCCGACGAGGCCGTGGCGGGGGTGCGATCGGGCGAGTACTACGCGGCCCTTGTCATTCCGAAGGAGTTCTCGGCCGATCTCATGACGGTGTTCTCCGACGACATCGCCGAGCCCAAGATCGTCTACTACGACAACGAGAAGGAGAACGCCATTGCCCAGCGCGTAACCTCCACGGGCGCGAATACCCTTCAGGAGACGATCGACGAGACCTTCACGGAAACAGTAGCGTCGGTGGCGCTGGACACTACGAGCAGTCTCACGTCGTTCATGAGCGGCGAGGGCATCCTCGCCTACGGGCAGAGTCTTGGGAATCGGCTCGATGAGGCCATCGGCGAAGTGGAGGCGGCGGCCGATCAGGCCGGGGCCTATGCCGATCTGGTAGGCTCCACCGACTCGCTCGTGACGGCCACCGGCTCCATCTTGAAGGAGGCCGCCGACGCACCGGACGAGACGGCGCCTTTGGTGAGCGAGGCACGCGACGGCCTGGCAGACGCCCAGATGGGCCTGGCCAGTGCAGCAGATGCAGCGCAGAAGGCGCTCGACGCTGCCGATGCGAGTTACAGCGCCGTGTCCCAAGCGGCCGATACCGCCTTCGCCACTATGGAAAGCGACCCTGTGGCCGCCCGCGAGGTGCTCGCTGCCACCGCAAGCGATGTGCAGTCGCTGCAGCAGGCCTACCAGTCGATGCGCGATACGCTGGCCGCAGCCGACCCGAGCAGCCCGGCCCTAGCCGCCCTCGATCGGGTCATCGCGCAGCTTGGAACCTTGGAGGGAAGCCTGCAAGCCGCCGAGGCGGCGATCGGCAAGGACACCGCCTCACTCGATGAGGCGCGCCAAAAGGTGACCGATGCCATCGGGAGGGGGAAAGAAACGCTCGATGCCTCAAGAGCCACCTACAACGATCAGCTGAAGGGCGAGCTCGAGAGCCTTTCAGCCAGTCTGCAGAAGGTGGGTGACGACACCTCGACGCTGGCGGCCTCCCTGCAAAGCACCGCCGCGGGTCTCGGCGACTCCACCGACTCCCTCGGCTCGAGCCTGCATGCGGCCGAGGAATCCCTGCGCAAAACGGCCGACACGCTGCGCGCCGCCGCCAGCCAGCTGACCCAGGCCCGCGACGATCTGCACCAGGCGCTGAGCGCCGGCGACATCGACGAGGTACGGCGCATCATCGGCAACAACCCGGCCGCTATCGCCCAATTCATCGCCGCTCCGACGAAGCTGGAGCAGCACACCGTGTACCCCATGGCCGACAACGGCAGCGCCATGAGCCCCTTTTATACATCGCTCTGCCTGTGGATCGGCGCCATCTTCATGGTGGCGCTCATGAGCGTGAACGTGTCTCCTACGCGCCAGCAAGCGCTCGCGAGGAAGCTCGGCCGCGCGCCCCGGCCGGCCGAGCTGTACCTCGGCCGCTACGGTGTGTTCGGACTGATCGGCCTGGCCCAGGCCCTTGTCGTGGGGCTCGGCAACGTGTTCTTCCTCGGCGTGGAATGCGAGCATCTGGTGCTGTACCTGGCCGCCTGCTGCCTGGCTTCCGTGGTGTTCACGAGCCTCGTGTACACCCTTACCGTCAGCTTCGGCAACATCGGCAAGGCCATCGCCATCATCGGGCTGGTGCTGCAGCTGGCCGGCTCCGGCGGCCTCATGCCCGTGCAGATGCTGTCGGCGCCGCTGTTCGATGCCATCTACCCCTGGCTGCCCTTCGCCCATTCTATGCCCGCGCTGGAAGGAGCCATGGCCGGCATCTACGGCAACCAGTACCTCGTGCAGATGGGCCTGCTGGCCGCCTTCCTCGTGCCGAGCCTCATCCTGGGCCTCGCCTTGCGCCGCCCTGTTGTGCGCCTGAACAACTGGGTGCTCGCCAAGCTGGCCGAGACGAAGTTCCTGTAGATCGCGCAGTCCTAGCCGCAGCGAGCGAGGGCTATCAGGGCAGCCATCTCGGCGTCGCCGATCCTTCCGCCCGAGGGCAAGATCCACTTCCTCTAATTTTAGTTAGTGGAAGCGAATTGCATTTCGCTTCCGCTAACTGTATAGTGCGGAAGCGAAATTAACCGAAAGGGGATCCTCATGAGCGATTGGCCAGCCATAACCACCGAGGAAGTTTCATGGCATCTGCGCGATGAGGATGCCTACCTCATCCCGAAATCCCGCCGCAGGAAGATCACTCCCACCTACCGGGCCGCCATACCAGCCGAAATCCGCCATGCGCGACCTGATATCTCAGCCGAACTCGCTGAACGCCTCGCTGATGCCCGAACGCGTCTTGCCCGATTCGACGAGCATCAGAGCTCCCTGGCCTTCAACCTCCCCAGCCTCCTGTTACGCAGCGAATCGGCCGCAAGCTCCCAGATTGAAAACCTCACCTCCAGCGCGCGTAATATAGCCTTGGCCGAGCTCTCGTCCACCGCGCCGTCAAACGCTCTCGTGATTGCGGGAAACATCGATGCCATGCGATGCGCGCTTCATCTCGAGGACGACCTCACGATCGACGGCATTCGGCAAATTCACCGCCAACTCCTCAAGAAAGCCTCCCTCGATTTTGCAGGAGAGTTGCGCAATGAACAGGTATGGATCGGTGGCACCCCCTACAGCCCGCACGGAGCGCTCTTTGTCCCACCTGTGCCCGGTCGCATCGATGCGTGTCTGGGAGATCTTTGCATCTTCGCGGAAACGGAGGATATAGACCCTCTCGCCAAGGCCGCCCTTACCCATGCCCAATTTGAGACCATACATCCCTTCATCGATGGGAATGGGAGAACAGGGCGAACGCTTCTCCACCGCATGCTGCGCAGCGACGGCGTCCTTCTCCATGCAACGGTGCCCATATCGGCAGGCTTGCTGCATGACATCGACGACTACATGAGCGCCCTTTCGAGCTACCAGCAAGGCGACCCAACACCCATCATCGAGCAAGTTTGCGGCGCGATTGACTTGGCCTTGGTTGTCGGGCAAAAAACATCGCGCGCCATCGCAGATCTCGTAGAAGACTGGGCGACCCGCATGAGAGAGCGCTCGGGATCTCGTATTTTCGAACTGCCTGCGCTGCTCGTTGAGCAGCCCGTCGTCAATTCCAACTACGTGGCAAGCGGGCTCGGGGTAACCCGTAGGGCGGCGACTTCCATCATCAGCAGAGCTTGCGAATACGGCATACTGAAGCCCCTTGGAAATGCGCAGCGAGGGGATTTCTATCAAGCCTCTGAGCTGATCGCCGTCCTCGACGAGATATCGAGCATGGCCGGCATACGCCGGCTCGCGGCAGGAGTTTAATCTTTCCCCGAAAGAAAGTCGAACCCAACGGCGGCCCGCGTGGCGGCGGAAAGGATCGGCATCGACCAGAGCGCGAGCTCGCGTCCCTAGTCGCGCTCGCCCGGTTGGCGAACGGAGATCTCCTGGGACTTCACCGACACGCGGGAATTGGGGGGCACCGAGAAGGTGACGAAGGTGGAGCCGGCAATGACCGATCCCTCGCCGATGACGGTCTCGCCGCCGAGCACGCTGGCGTTGGAGTAGATGGTCACGTTGTCCTCGATGGTGGGGTGGCGCTTCACGCCGGCCAGGCGCTGGCCGCCGCGGGTGGAAAGGGCCCCCAGGGTAACACCCTGGTACAGCTTCACATGCTCGCCGATGACGCAGGTCTCGCCGATGACCACGCCCGTGCCGTGGTCGATGAAGAAGTAGTCGCCGATGGTCGCGCCGGCACCGATGTCGATGCCGGTGGACGAATGGGCGATCTCGGTCATCACGCGGGGGATGATGGGCACGCCCAGCTCATAGAGCACGTGCGCGATGCGGTACACGTAGATGGCATACAGGCCCGGGTAGGTGAAGATGACCTCCTCCTTGGAACCCGCCGCTGGGTCGCCGTCGTAGAGCGCCTGCACGTCGGTGAGCAGCGTGCGCTGCACCTCGGGCAGAGCGTCGAAGAACTTCGTACAGATGTCGGCCGTCTGCTGGCAGATGGTGTCGGAGGTGCAGCCGCCGCATAGGTGGTTGCCGCTGCCAATGAGGTCGTCGCGCTCGTCGGAGGTGTAGGTGAGCGCCAGAATCAGCTGCTGGCGCAGCACGCTCTCGATGTCGATGAGGGTCTGGCCGATGAAGTAGCTGGGACTCGTGGAGGGCGAGAGCATCTCAGGTCCGAAGTAGCCGGGAAACAGCACGCGACGCAGCTCGGTGATAAGTCCCTTGATAGCCGTGCGGCTGGGGAAGCGCCGTCCCGGCTTCGTGAAGAAGATCTCGTCCGCCTCGTAGTTCTTCTCGATAGCGGCGACGATGCGCTCCAGATTGTCTCCGAACATAGGGCCTCCTCGCAGATCGGCGGCACGGGCCGCCTTCCCAGGCGGCCGTCCGCGGTTTTCGATAGGATAGCAGAAAGGCGACGGTTCGCCGCTGAACACAGCGGCCGGGGGCGAAAGGGCTACTATCGAAGGCGAAGATACTAGATGCTCGTTCGACGCCGAATCGCAGCCCGCGCACCTGGCGTCTTTGCCTCGCACGGAAGCCGGCCATGCGGCTTCCCAAGCCAAGCAGCCCCGTTGCCTTCGCTCGCCGGGGCTGCTTGCACTTCCACGAGACCTACTTCCCCTCCTCGCAACCGCAATCGCACTGCTTCTCTTCCACGCACTCGTGCTGGCCGCTCGGCCCATCGCCGCAGTACACGGCGCGGTCGGGATTGCCGGCCAGATAGGCGGCCATGGAGTACTGGGTGATGTCGCTGCGGTTGATGATGCCCACGATGTGACCCTCCTCCAGCACCGGCACCTTCTTCAGGTGATTCTCGGCCAGCACGCGGCACACGTCGGTCAGATTCGCGTGCACGCTCACGCAGATGGGGCTCGCAGCACCAATCTCGCTGGCGCGCATCTGCATCACCTTCGCCAGTTTCTCATCGTAGCCTTCCTCGTCGGGCACCGTGCGGTTGATGAGCACGATAGGATCGGTGAACGAGTTGCGGCGCGGGCTCAGGCGCTTCAGAATGTCGCCGTCGGAGATGAAGCCCACCGGCTCGCCCGAGGCGTCCACGATGGGGGCGGCCGAGATGTTCTTCTCCACGAACAGGCGCATGGCCTCTTCCACGGTGGCGTCCTGGGAAAGGGAGTACACGTCGGTCTTCATGATGGAGGTGAGCAGCGACTTGCGCGTGCCGCCCTCGTCCACGGCCGCTTCCTCGCCGGGCTTGTCCTTCACGAACATAATGGTCATGACCAGGCCCACCAGGCACAGCAGCGTGCACACGAGGAAGGCGGCGTTGATGCCGAACATGGTGCCCTGGGCCGCGCCGAAGTCCGGCGTGGCGAAATTCTGCACCTGGGTAGATACGGCGATGATGATGGCCGTGCCGAGGGATCCCGCCACCTGGCGCAGGGTGTTGTTCACCGAGGTGCCGTGGTTCATCACCTTGTTGTCCAGGGCATTCATGCCCCAGGTGGTGATAGGCATGTTCACGAGCGCCATGGAGAACATGCGCACGGTGTACACGATAGTGAGGTAGATGATGCTCGACGTCAGGTTCAAAATGGCGAAGGCGAAGGTGGTGAGCGTCAGCAGGCTCATGCCCACGATGGCCATGCGGCGCGGGCCGTGGCGGTCGAACCACTTGCCGGCGATGGGATTCATGACCCCCATGAGAATGGCGCCGGGCATGAGCACGAGGCCCGACACCGTAGCCGACAGCCCGTGGAGCGACTGCACGTAGATGGGCATGAGGATGCCGGCCGCCAGCAGGGCCCCCTGCACGAGCATGCCGATGATGGTGCCGATAAGGAAGCGGCGGTTCTTCAGCACATCAACCCGCAGCATGGGGTGGGGCAGCCGCGTCTGGCGGATGAAGAACCACACCACGCCGGCGATGCCGACCACGGTAGTGGCCACGGGCACCAGGGTCAGCCCGGCCGAGCCCAAAGCCGAGAAGCCGTAGAGCATGAGCCCGAAGCCCAGGGTGGACAGGGCCAGCGACAGCGGATCGAGCACCGAGTCGCCCTTGTTCGCCGGGGCCTTGTTGTCCACGAGGAACAGCGATGCAGCAATGATGACCAGCGACAGCGCGAAGATGATGTAGAACAGGATGTGCCAGTCGGCCTGGTCGATGACGAAACCCGCCACCGTGGGCCCGATAGCCGGCGCGAAAGCGATCACAAGGCCGAAGATGCCCATGGCCGACCCGCGGCGATCCACGGGAAACACCAGCATGAGCACGGTCATGGTCACGGGCATGAGGATGCCGGCGCCCATGGCCTGCACGAGCCGGCCGCCCAAAAGCACCGGGAAGTTCGGGCCGACGCCCGCCATAAGCGTGCCGACGGCAAAGGTGGCCATGGAGAACACGAACAGCTTGCGCGTGGAAAAGCGATCCTGCAAAAATGCCGTGATGGGAATCATGATGGCGTTCACCAGGGTGAATCCCGTGGTGAGCCATTGGGCCGTGGATTGATCGACGGCCATTTCCGCCATGATGGACGGCAGCGCCGGCGTAACTAGCGTCTGGTTCAACACGGTAACGAAGGCGCCGAACACCAACACCGCCAACATCAGCCATTGCTTACGGGACAATTTCATCTTCTACCTCGTCTGCTACTCGTCTCTTGCCTGCGCTTCGCCATATGCGTTCTGTGGGCCGACCTACTGTACCACTGCAAGGCCCCGCGTCGCCGCGAACCGCGCCGAACGGTTGCGGGGCTGGCAACTTGCCCGCAGCCCTTTGGGAACTCTGACTTAAAAGCCGAACCGAAGCGCCAGAGGACGGAAGGGCCGCGACCGGGCGGGAGAAAAGCAACAGCACTATGAAAGTTCACGGTAAAGCGGTGTCAGTTCGGCGGATGCGGCGGGAAATCGCCTAGGATATGTCCCGTAATTTAGTCGACGGATAGGGGCTCTTCCAAAGGGGAAGCGGCCTGAAATCCACCGAAAGGGTGCATGACGGTATGTATACCGCACTTTGCTTGTTGCTCGTTGTCCTGTTCCTGCTGATGAACGCGTTCTTCGTCGTGGCCGAGTTCGCGCTGGTGCGCGTGCGCCGCAGCCAGATCGATATGGCCGTGGCCGAAAAGCGCCGGGGAGCCGAGGCGGCCCGCGATGTGACGACCCACATCAACGCCTACCTGTCCGCCTGCCAGCTGGGCATTACCCTGGCCTCCCTGGCTATCGGCTGGCTCGGCGAACCGGCCGTGTCCGCCGTGCTGGAAGGCCCGCTGCTGGCCCTGGGCCTGCCCGAAGCCGCCATCCATCCCATCTGCGTGGCCGTAGGCTTCTTCATCGTGACAGCCCTGCACGTGGTGGTGGGCGAGCTCATCCCGAAGTCCTTCGCCATCTTCTCCACCGAGAAGTACGCCCTGCATACCGCCGGGCCCCTGCGCGTGTTCTACCGCATCACCTACCCCATCATGGTCATCTTCAACGGCGTGACCAACGCCGTGATGAAGCTCTTCGGCCATGATCCGGCTGACGAGCACGAGGTGTACACCGGCGACGAGATCAAGCTGCTCATCGACGAGTCCACGGAAAACGGCCTTATCGACCCCGAGCAGAACGAGTTCGTGGACAACATCTTCGATTTGGGCGACAAGGACGCCGAGGGCATCATGACCCCCCGCACCGACGTCATCTGCCTGGACACCGAGGACACGCTGGAGGAGAACCTTGATCTCATCCGCCAGTACAAGTACTCCCGCTACCCCGTGTGCCACGGCTCGAAGGACCACATCGTGGGCTTCGTGCACACCAAGGACCTCGTGGACACGGCGCTGGACACGCCCATGAGCGAGTGGAACGTTCGCGAGCTGCCCGCCGTGCCCGAGAGCATTCCCATCGCGAAGCTGCTGGAAACCATGCAGGAGCGCTGCACGAAGATCTGCGTGGTGGTAGACGAGCACGGCGGCACGGCCGGTATCGTCACCATGAGCGACATCATGGAGCAGATCGTGGGCCGCATCGACGACGAGTACGTCCATGACACCGATGACGACGTGGAGGAGCTGCCCGACGGCACCTACCAGATCAACGGCACCCTGGCCATCAACGACCTGGTGGAGCTGCTCGGCTTCGAGCCCGAGGAAGCCGACGAGGTGGAAACGGCCGGCGGTCTGCTGCTGAAGCTGTTCGACCGCATTCCCGCCGAGGGCGACGTGGCGGTGCTGGAGCATCGCGGCACCAAGGTGACTTTCACCGTGCTGTCCATGGACCGTCTGCGCATCGACCGCATCTGCATGGCCATCGACCGCCCCGACGAGGAGTAGCGGGCGGCCCTGAGAGCTTCGTATCCGGGCGGTCTTCGGGCCGCCCTTCGACCGAGCGACGGCCCCATGTATAATGTCCCCGTATGATCCAGGGCCACAACAGGAAGGGGCATACCGTTGCAGCGCAATCATGGGCGGTGGCTCGGCAGAAATCTCCTGATAGCTGTGGCGGGTATCTCCGCCCTTCTGGCGGCCCAGTCATTTGAGGCGCCCTGCGAGATTTCCTGGTATCTTCCCCTGGGACAAGGCAGCGTGCCGGCGACCATTGTAGACGTAGCCGTCGCCTCCCTCGTTTCTTGCGCTTTGATCATCGCGGGCAACCGAGGGGGACGCGCACTCGCGAGTGTTCCCCTCGCCATAGCAAGCGCCTCATGCTGCCTAATGGGCCTGGCCGTACAAGGCACGGGAGAGCCCCTCTCCATCTTCGGACTCATCCTCATGTCTGCCGGGGGAACCGTTCTCCTCTTCTGCTGGCTGGCGGCAGTCTGTGCCCAGCGCGATATCGGCATTGCCGAGCTGATGATAGAGGTCGAGGTGCTCGCATCGGCGGCGGCAATTCTCCCCTCGCTTCTGTCTGCGTCATGGTGCCAAGCCCTCGCCGGCATGAGCGTGGCAGCCTCTGCGGTGGCACTTTGCCTCTTCCAGCGCCCCGCGCCTTCCGCATCGGAGGCCGAGCGGTCTTTTACCCTCGAGCCGTCTTCGCTGGCGAAAATCCTCTGCAGCTTCTTTGTTATCGGACTGGTGGTGGGATCCTTGCAGTACTCGGTCTTCCTGCAGCAGGCAGAAGGCGAGATGTTCCCCGTCATCATTACCGCCATATCGCTCGCACTCGTGCTCTGGCTCTTTAACCACGGGCGAGACTTCAATCTGTCGGTATGGACGAAAGTAGTTGCGACCCTTTCGCTGGTCGCTCTTATCTTAGTGCTGTTCTCATCGACTCTCACCTACCTTGCCTACGTGTTGGCCGGCATCGCATACTCTCTTTTGGAATGCGGCGCCCTCTACATGGGATTGCTCCTGGGGCGGCTGTATCCTGGTACTCGCGTGAGAATCTTAGCCACTGCCTGGTGTGTGGGGACTTTAGGATCCCTCCCCCTGCTGGCTTCCGCTTTTTTCGGACCCCACATCGCAAGCAGGGTCGCCATGCTCTTCATGGCCCTTCTGCTCGTCGTGGCATCCATTTGGATTCTGGAGGATCGAACCATGTCGCTGCTGTTGTCCGCAAGCGGCGGCGCGAAGCTCACCTCGCTCTCGGGTCGTCCCCTTGAATCATTCAGCGACAGCATGGGCCTGACTGCTCGCGAACGCGATGTGTTCAATCTCTATATCGTCGGACGAAGCGCCCCCTACAGAGCTTGCTTCCCAGCTGGAGCTCAGCGCCGATGCCACCCAGAATTTAACCGCAGCGGTCGCGCGCTACAACGAGCTGTGCGAAAAAGGAGTCGACGAAGACTTCGGCAAGGCAGCAGAGAAGATGTTCCCCGTGGTCGATCCTCCCTTCTACGCGATCACCTACGATATGCTCAAGCACACGTCGGTGGAAGATGTGAGCTGCATGCGACTGCTCGTTACCATGGGCGGCCTCGTAACCGACGACGATGCTCGCGTGCTCAACGACGACATGGAGCCCATTCCCGGCCTGTTTGCCGTTGGCAACGTGCAAGGCGGACGCTTCGTAGAGGACTACCCCTTCACGTTGTCGGGAGCCAGCCACGCCGCGGCCCTCACCTACGGGTATCTGACGGGCAAATATCTCGCCGAGCAGGCCTAAACGGCGTCATTTTGGCGCGCGGGACCCTCAGAATTTCCCGCGCGCCAATCGATCCCTCTGGCCCAAACAGTAAAGAACCCCGGCCTGGGCAAAGTGCCGGGGTTCTCCCTTTTCCACTGACTGGCTCCACCATCGAAAAGCGTAAGCCGCCGGGGTAGCTCCCCTCGAGGGCCATCGGAATTCTAAGACTCCTCCCCGATAAAACGCATGGCGCTCTTCCAGGTGATGGCCTCGAACTCCTCGGGGGTGAAGGGCATGGCCGCCAGCATGCGATACTCAGTGGCGGGGCTCCACATGGGGAAATCGCTACCGAACATGACGCGGTCGGGCCCATAGGCACGCACCAGTTCCACCGTGCGACGGGGCCCGAGGAACTCCAGGGCGCTGGAGGTATCCACGAAGCAGTTCTCGTTTTCCAGGTACTCCAAGGCATAATCGAAGATGGACCAGCCGCCAAAATGGGCCGCATCCACCTTCAGGCGTGGAAAGGTGCGCAGAATACGCTGCAACCGGCGCGGGTGCGAGTAGTCGTAACGGTAATCTCCCGTGTGGATGACGATGGGCAGCCGGCCCTCGATCACCTCGTACAGCCGCATGAGACGCGGATCGTCCATGTTCACCATCTGAGTGTCGGGATGTATCTTCACGCCCTTCAAGCCCAATTGAATAGCGCGGTCGATCTCCCCTTCCACATCCACATAGTCCTGGTGCATAGTGGCAAAGCCGATGAACTCGGGGTGCATGAAACACTGATCGGCGATGAACGTGTTGATAGTCTCCACCTGACCGGGAGACGTGGCCACCGAGTGCACGATATGATGGGTGATAGGCGTACCCTCGCAGGCTGCGAGCAAAGCCTCAGCCGAGGCATCGGGCGCGGCCATGGTCACGCGATAGAAGTCGCCCACGGCAGCCGAGGCCTTTGAGGCGATCTTCGCAGGGTAGATATGGGAATGGGCATCAACAACCGGCATGGGAGCCATCCTTCGACGAGTGTCTTGCTTTCTCTATTGTAAGGAAGGGGAAGCTGCGGAAAAATGGCCAACCTGCTCATTCTGTTGCCAAAATCAGCGAACGGCAGACTCGTTCTTTGCCTGAGAATAAACTGGCGGAGGAGGAGGGATTCGAACCCTCGTCACCGGGGTTACCGGTGAAACGGTTTTCGAGACCGCCGCATTCAACCACTCTGCCACCCCTCCGCAGGGGCGATGCACCGAATCGGTGCCATAGCAAACGTCGCATAGGGACGTATATAGAAGCGAGCCTTAACGGCTCGCGAATTAACTCTGGCGGAGAGGCGGGGATTTGAACCCCGGATACGCTTTTGGCGCATACACGATTTCCAATCGTGCTCCTTCGGCCAGCTCGGACACCTCTCCACATAGCCATGCCCCGCAAAGGCGAAGCGTCTAAGGAGTATAGCGCAGGGAACGGTCCCAAGCAAGAAGTTTTTGCGGAAGTCTGGCCAAGAGGGGCCGCTGTTCACCACATCGTCAAATATACCCAAAGCCTCGCAGCGCCGACTGGCCCGATAATCCCGGCCGACCCATGGGAAAAGCGCCTGCGGGCAAAGCCGGCAGGCGCTTTTCTTGCTTGCAATCGTGAGGATCGCCGCTCGGTTCAGAGAGGCTCGCTACTCCGCGGCGCCCTCCTCGGGCTGCTGGTCGACCTCGGCCGGCTGACTGGTGCCGTCACCATCAGCCTCAGCGGGCTGATTGTCCTCAGCGGCCTCGCCCTCGGCGGCCTGATCGCCCTCGGCGCCGGCAGTCGGCTGATCACCGGCGTTGCCGCCTTCAGTGCCTTCCGCAGGCTGATCGCCCTCGGCCGGCTGATCTCCCTCGGCAGCGCCTTCGCCATCCACGACCTCGGGCTCGATGGTCACGGGATTGCCCTCGCCGTCAACGGCGGTCGCGGCCGCGTCGTCGGCACCGTCCTTCGGGAAGTTCGCCATATCGACGTAGTAGGGCAGGCCCTCAGGCATCTCGTTGATGACGATGTCGGCCGACTCGCGCTGACCCTCGAGCCAGGTGTAGTAGGCCTGAGACTCGTTGGAAGTCTTCACGGCGTTGCGCAGGGCATCCTGGAACTCCGCCGGCAGCTGGTCGAGGCTATCCAGCTTCTCAGGGGCATCGAACTGCTCGGTGCAGGTGATGATGTGGATGCCATAGGTGCTCGGCACCAGACCGCTCACATCACCCACGTTCAGCGTGGCCAGGGTGTCGCTGTACTCGGTCACGAAGTTGCTCAGGTTGTTCCAACCCACATTGCCGCCGTCGGCCGCAGAGGCGGTATCCTTGGAGTAGGACTCAGCCGCCGTGGCGAAGTCCAGCTCGCCGGCGTTGATCTTCTCGAGCACCTGCTGGGCCGTAGCCTCATCGCTGGAATCGAACAAAATGTGGGACGACTTCTTCGCGCCGTCAAAGGAAGACAGGTAATTCTGCTCGTTGGCCAGGGCCAGGGCGTCCTCATCGGTGGCCTCGGCGGCCTCTTCGGCCACCTTGGTCTTCAACTGCTGGGACACAAGCGACAGCTCGATGTTCTCGCGGTACTCGTCCTCGGTCAGCCCCACAGCGGACAGGGCCTCGCCCCAAGCTTCATCGGAATCGTAGTGGCCCTTCATGGCATCAACGTACTCGTTCACCTCATCGGGATTCGCGGTCACGCCCAGGGCTTCGCTCCCCTGCTTCACGAGTTCCTGATCGACGTAGCCGTTGATGATTTCCTCGCGGACGGTCTCCGGCGTGTAGTCGTTCTCGGCCAGCCATTCGCCCCACGCCTGCTCATCGGTCAGGCTCATCTGGGCGCGAATGTCCTGGATGGCCTGGGTGACCATATCCTCCTGGATTTCCACGCCGTTGACGGTTGCGGCCACACCACCGGTGTACACGGGCGCATCGCTGGAGGAATTCTCAGCGCAGCCCACAACGCCCACGATGCACGCAGCCGCAAGGCCCATGGTGGCAAGCGATTTCGCAAAGGTCAGCTTCTTCATACATACCTTCCCTCATAGGTGACTGGGCCGTCGGATTCGTTTCGCGGGTGCGTTTTGAGACAGTCCCAGATGATTTCATAAGGCATTTTCCCATGGGGACGCGCACGGTAACAACCGCCGCACAATTTGCCCACTTTTGATTCACGGTTCGTCAATTACGAAAAAGACAAACCCCACGTCAACACTGATGAATTGACGCGGGGTTTGGATAAGGAAGCGCAGCAGGGCGAGATACGAAGCAGGGATGCTACTTCTTCGCGGCCTTCTTGCGATCTGTGGCCGAGAGCAGGCGCTTGCGCAGGCGGATGGACTGCGGGGTCACCTCCACCAGCTCGTCGTCTTCGATGTACTCCAGGGCCTCTTCCAACGTGAAGGTGATGGGAGGCGTCAGCTGAATGGCCTTGTCGGCCGAGCTGGAACGCTGGTTGCCGAGCGACTTCGCCTTCTCGACGTTCACCACCATGTCGCCTTCCTTGGCGGACTCGCCCACGATCATGCCCTCGTAGCACTCATCGCCCGGACTCACGAACAAACGCCCGCGCTCCTGCAGGGTGTCCAGGGCGTAGGCCACGGCCTTGCCCGTGGACATGGCGATCATGCCGCCGTTCTTGCGGCCGGCCATCTCGCCGGAATAGGGGCCGTACTCCTTGAAGTGATGGAACAGCATGGCCTCGCCGCGGGTGGCGTTCAGGATGCGGGTCTTCAGGCCCATGGTGCCGCGAGAGGGAATGCGGAAGGTGAGGTGCGTCATGGTCTCGTCAGAGGACATGTCCTCCATGATGCCGCCGGCGGTGCCCATGACCTCGATGGCCTTGCCCGCGTACTCGTTGGGCACGTCCACCGTGGCTTCCTCGATGGGCTCCAGCTTGCTGCCGTCCTCGGCGGTCTTGTACACCACGCGGGGGCGCCCCACCTGAAACTCGAAGCCCTCGCGGCGCATGGTCTCCATGAGCACCGACAGGTGCAGCACGCCGCGACCGGCCACCTCGATGCCGGTCTTGTCCTCCAGCTCGTTGATGCGCATGGAGATGTTGCTCTCCTTCTCGCGCATGAGGCGCTCTTTCAGCTGGCGGCCGCCCACGATCTCGCCCTCGCGGCCCACAAGCGGGCTAGAAGATGCCTCGAAGACGACGGCCATGGTGGGCTCTTCCACGGCGATGGGGGCCATTTCCACCGGGTTGTCGGGGCAGGTGATGATGTCGCCGATATCGGCATCCTCGATACCGATAACAGCCACGATGTCGCCGGCGTCGGCAGCGGTCACTTCCGCCTTGCCGAGGTTCTCGAAGGTGTACACCTTGCGGATCTGGGCGCGGCGCTCGGTGCCGTCGGCCTTCACCACGAGCACCTGCTCCTTCTCGTGCAGCGTGCCGCTCACCAGGCGGCCGACGCCGATGCGGCCCTCGTAGCTGGAATGATCCACCGTGCACACCTGCAGGGCCACCGGGCCATCGACGTCCACCTCGGGGGCGGGAATCTCGCTCACGATGGTATCCAGCAGCGGCACCATGTCCATGTTGTCGTCATCGGGGGCCAGGCGCGCGTAACCGTTCACGGCCGAGGCGTACACCACGGGGAAGTCCAGCTGCTCGTCGGTGGCACCCAGCTCCACCATAAGGTCGAACACCTTGTCCACCGCGCCCTCCGGATCGGCGTTGGGGCGGTCGATCTTATTTACCACCACTACGATGCGCAACCCGCGCTCCAGGGCATGGGACAGCACGAAGCGGGTCTGGGGCTTGGGGCCCTCGTAGGCATCCACGATGAGCAGGGCGCCGTCGGCCATGTTGAGCACGCGCTCCACCTCGCCGCCGAAGTCGGCATGGCCCGGCGTGTCGATGACGTTGATCTTCACGCCCTTGTAGTTGATGGAAATGTTCTTGGAAAGGATGGTAATGCCGCGCTCGCGCTCCTGGTCGTTGGAGTCCAGCACGCGCTCTTCCACCTGCTGATTGTCGCGGAACACGTGCGACGCCCACAGCAGGCGGTCCACCAGGGTGGTCTTGCCGTGGTCAACATGGGCGATGATGGCAACGTTGCGGATGTTCTCTTGCTTCATGAATCTTCTTTCTTATTCGGTTTGGGGCCTAGAAATTATAGCGCTTTGCAGCGTGTATCAATGATGATCGGCGCAGACGGTGCAGGGAAGCCACCCGCCGTGAGGGCGGTCACTCGTCCAGCAGAGCCTCGTATTCCTTACGTTCCTCGGTTAGCTTCGCAAGGTGCTCGTTCAGGGTGTTCAGGTTGCGCTGGGCGCTGATAGCCTGCACAACCCCCCAAATAGCCGCGGGCACCGCCATGGCGGCGATGAACCCGAAGATGCCGAAGGGCCGGCGAATGGTGAAGAAGGCGGCCACGGCGCCGATACCTGCCATGGCCAGGCCGTTGCGGCGCTCGTCGGTCACCGTGTCGCGCTGGGCCACCAGCTGGGCCCGGGCTGCGGCGATACCGGACAGGCGCGCCCGAATCTCAGCCTCGGTGAGGTACTCCACTTCCACGTCGCCCTCGGTCTCGGTCCACGAACGAGCGGCGCCGGACGAGCGAGGAGCGCTGCTACTTGCGGAGGAGCCGCGGGCGCGCCGGCCACCATGCGACGAGGTCAACAGCTCATAGGCTTCCTGGAGCCGCTTGAACTGCTCGGTGGCGCGACTCTGGAGCTTCTCGTTACCGGCGAACTTATCGGGATGCAGGATCTGCACCGTTTCGCGGTAGGCAACCTTGATGTCATCGGCCGAGGCGTCGTCCTCCAGGCCGAGTATGTTGAGGGCTTCGTTTCTGTTCATGCGGGCCATCCTAGCACGAACGGGCTTTCTTCGACCGCGCGGCCACGAATACCGCAAGAATCAACAGCAGTGTGCTCGCCGCCATGCCCAGCTCGTCCAGGACGTTCCCCGTCAGATAGGTGTCGGGCAAAGGAAGGCCGAGTCCCAAGGTAGGAGCGAAGTACAACAGATCGAAGGCAGCGTGCAGCAGCATGGGAAATCCCAGCGAGCGCAATATGGCCCCGTCGCGAGCGGCGAACCAGCGGCTGTTCACGACCAGGGAGCCCATGAGGGAGCCGAAGGCCGTTCCCTCTACCACCTTGAGCATCGCCTGGACCGCGACAGCTGGTGAGAGGGCAGGAAGCGGAGTTTCAGGGGAGGGGAGCAGGTGGGCGATGCCGAAGAGCAGAGCACTGACCGCGACCGCGAACACGGTGGCCCCGTGCGGGCCCCAGCGCCGGACCAGTGCGCGAGCCAAAGGCATGTTCTTCCGGGCCAGCCAAGGGATCATCGCAGCCAAACCCCATAGCAGCGGCCCGCGAAACAGCAGCTCTTCACCTACGGCCGCTTCGAGCGACACGACGAGGGCGGCACCAAGGCCAGCCAGAGAAAAGGATGGCAGGGCGGCGCCGTTGCAACCAGCGGCCAACTCCAGCTGCACCTGCGCGGCGAGCGAGGCTAAGCCCCCGCACGCGCCGGCCAAGAGAACGAGAATGACGATCGCGGGCCATCCATTATGTCGCAAGCATTTCATAGGGCTTCATTATAATGGTGCCGCAATACCCGACTTCTTGGAAGGGAGTCCCGTGGCCCTATCGCGCGGAACCTCGGCTTTCACCCTGAAAATGGCCGCCATTGCGGGCATGAGCTGCAATCACGTGGCCAATGTCTTCGGCGACGTCATGGCTCCGGCGGCTACGATGATCCTCTTTACGCTGGGAGGCCTTACCTTCCCCATCATGGCCTTCCTCCTGTGCGAGGGTTATCGCCACACTTCGAGCATCCGACGCTACGCCACCCGGTTGGCGCTGTTCGCCGTCGCCGCCGAAGTGCCGTGGTTTCTGCTGTGGGGCCCGTCGCTGAACGTGCTGTTCACCCTGCTCATCGGCCTTGGCCTGCTGTGGGCCCGCGATCATCTGCGCGGCCGGGGGGCCTATGGGCTCGTGATCGTGGCCGGCGTAGCCGCGAGCTGGCTATGCGACTGGGCCATTGCAGGGCCGCTCATGATCGTTTTCTTCCACCGCGTACGAGAACAGCCGCGCGGCGTATTGAAGGTCATGGCAGCCTTCGGCGCGGTCTTCGGAATTCCCCAACTCATAAGTGTGTGGGGCGCTGGCCTGGGCGCGGCCGGGGGGCTTCCCCCGGCTATCCAATGGGGGGCGCTGGGCTACTACACCCTGGGCTTCGCCCTGGCCACCTTCCTCATGACTACCTACAACGGCCAGCGCGGTCCGTCCCTCAAGTGGTTCTTCTACGCCTACTACCCGGCTCACCTCCTGGCGCTCTGGCTCGTCGCCCAATTCGTCTAGGCTGCGGCGCCTCGCGGGTTTCGGCTAAGCCCGTGCGAGCGTATTCTTCTCAACGCAAAGAGGGCGGTGCCGAAGCACCGCCCTTAAGGGGTATGTTGTTGCGAGCCAGTTAGGCAGCTGAGCCGATGAGGGCCGCCAGCTCCTCGCGGCCGCGGAAGCGCACCGCCTGGCCCTGAGGGTCGTGGGCGGGCAGTACCTCCCCCTCCCACACGTTGCCGTTGTCCTTAAACTTCTCCGAACGGACGACCCAGCGAAACGCCGGCCGCGTGCGGTTATCAAGGGGTGCCACCTCGTCGGGGAAGGTCATACCGGCCAGGGTGCGCTCCAGGGCGGCCAGCTCGGTCTCGCCCCGATCGGCCATAACCATGCCGGATTCCGGGTTGTAGATAATGCCCTCGCCCACGAAGGCCAGGCGCATCTTCTGGCGGCGCTTGCCCTCGGCCCACAGGATAGCGCCCACCACAGCGGCCACGACGACCCACCACAGAATGGCGACGATCAGATCCAACGGATCATCCACATGGTTGAAGCCGAGGGCAAACCAGGCCCACAGCAGGGCAGCCGACGCGACAACCGCGAGGGTGGCTACCAGCCAATTGCTCTTTCTCATGCGAAGTTCCTTTCCGAGAAGAGGGGTGCGGTGCTTGGGCGACCGCACCCTCGCGATGTACGTTACAGAGCCTGATGGCCCGTGAGGGGAACAAACGTCTCCTCGGTTTCTTCCGTGCGGCCCGTGATCTGCCGCTCGATATCGTCGATATCACTGATCAGGGCAAGGCGGCGGCGCACCACAACGATGCCGTACAGAGCCGTGAGCAGAATGCCGAGCATCATCACCCAGTGCACCCAACAATGGGGCTCGTCGAAGGCGCCCATGGGGGTAGCGTCGTCTTCGATCTGCTCGCCAGCCTCATCGGAGGGCGTGGCTGCCTGCGGCGTGGCGTCGTCCTCGATAACCTCTCCAGCGGGCTCTGCGACAGCCGGGGCGGGCGCGGGCGCAGCCAAGACCGGGGGCGCGACGGCCGGAACAGCGGCAGGGGCGGGGGCGGGAGTTGCCGCAGCGGGCGTGGCGGCCGGGGCAGCCGGGCCCGGAGCGGGCGTCGGCACCGTGGGCACCGTGGGCACCGTCGGCGGATTCACCGGGTTCGGCGTGACCGTCGGGGGAACCACCGGCACAAGCGAAATGGTAAAGGGTGCCGCCTCGTAGCTCACCGCGTAGTTACCCTGGGTGGCAAGGCCAGCCGGGATGATGGAGTACTCGCCCACGGCCTCGCCGGCCTCGCGGGCCACGACATAGTCAATCAGGCTCTCACTCTCGCCTGCAACCAAGCCAGTCACCGTTGCAGCCAGGGAGGGGTCGGCAGCGCCGAAGTACTTGCCCGACGCCACGGCGGTCACCGTCACCGGCGCGCGGTTGATCACTACCGTAACCGTCTTCTCCACCGTCTCGTAATTCGGGTTGGTGGCGCGCACGGCAACCTCGTAAACGCCAGCGTTCAGGAAGGTCGGAACCTCCGCGCCCCACTCGCCGCCATCGACCGAGTACTCCAGCGTAGAACCCTCGGGACGGGCGGCCGTCGCCTCGATGGCCACTACTTCGCCATCGTAGGTCTTTACGATGCTCTGGGAAGCCACGTCGTTAATGCCGTCGATCACGACATCGTTCTCGTCGTCCTGCAAGATGCGGAAATCGGCCGGAACGAACTCGTAGGTGTAGTTCGAGTTGCGATCCCCCTCGGCCACCGCCGGAACGAGCTCATCTTCATAGAGGCCCGCGTTCTCCTCACCGGTGGAACGGGAGACCGTCACCGCTCCCATAGCGTCCAAGACACCATTCTGGCTGAACAGCCCCTCAACAGTCCAAGTAAACTCCGGATCGTCCTCGCCGAACACCTTGCTGGCATAGGCGGCGGAAACGGTCAGGGGAGCCGGGATAATCTCGTAGGGCAGCTCGAACTGACCCTGATAGTTGCCCTTGCCGTACACGACGATGGTAGTTTCCCCCGCGTTCACGAAATCGGCCGGAGTGGTGGCAACGCCATTCGCGGGGCGATAGTAGACCCCGTAGTCAACGCCGGGAACCAGCTGGAAGCCCGTCTCACGATCGGTCACCAGGATATCGGAGGCCTCGGGCTTCTGCTCGGTGCCGTTGTATACCTTCGTCGATTCGTACTGGACCGTGAACGCAGCCTCGGTCGGCTCTTCGGGGTTCACATCGGGGTCGGTCAGGTTCTTCGCCTCAATGGTCAGGCCGCCGTGCACCAACTCGACCTCATAGTTGCCCGTCACATTCTCGCCGGTGCCCAGTTTAATGAGAACCTGGCCGCCGAAGGAGCCGGTGTAGCTACCAGCCGCAGTTCCAGCCAGATCATAGGTCAGACCGCTCACCTTCGCATGGCTCACCAAGCCCCGATCGCCGTTGCGCTGTTCGGCGGTATAGGCAGTCGTAGCATATTCCTCGCCCGTGTAGACCTGCGGCGCGGCCCAACCCTCGCCCTTGATCTTCACCGGGCGCTTGGCGATGGCCACGGAAACGTTCTTCGACCAAATCTCGACGCCATCGCGCACGGCAACGACCTCGACGATGGTGCCCTGGGGGTTCGAGGAGGTCACAGTAGCGTTCGTGAACCGGTTCTGCGCAACAAGGCCGCCGATCCTGTAGAACACCTCGTCATCGGGCAGAAGCCCGAGGGCCGCAACGTTATGAGGCGCGCCGTCGTACACGCCTCGATAACCCACGGCATCAAGGCCCTCCGTGAGGGGAGTCCACGTGCCGGTGATCTCCACGACGCCGGCTCGCATGTCTTCGGTCGTGATGGTGTATCCCTCGTTGGCATCAATGGACCAGCCAGAGAACTCCCAGCCATCCAAGGTCGGCACGGCCACCGAATCAAGGGACTGGCCCAGCACGTAGGTCTTGGCCTCCGGCGGCTGAGGGGCATGTTGAGGAGTGCCGTTCATTCCGTTGGTGTAGACGTAGCGCACTTCAACCGTAGGAACGGGAATTTCCTCTCGGGTCCACTGAGCGGTAATGGCCACATCTCCCTCGCCCATGATCTGCTCGCCGGTGAGGTTCCAGTTGCCCAGCGTATATCGGGCGTTCACATTGCCGAACTCGTCATGGGTGAACAGCTCGGTGCCCGGCAGCGCGGCATCGACCGTGAACGGCTGGCCCTTGACCAGGCCGCCAAGATTCAGCGGCAGCATAGGGGCCGCCTCGTTGCCGGCGGCATTGTAGAACGCCTCGCCCTTGGGCAGGCCCGTCCACTGGTAGAACACGTTGTACCGAGGCACATCCTGAGGCTTATAGGACCACGAGCCGCCAATGGTCAGATCGTCCGTTATCCTTCCGCTCTCAGTATCCCAGCCGCTGAAGGTCCACACACCCGTCGTATTGCCGTACGCATCGGTTTCGTTGACAGTGCACCCCTTGAAGAAGTTCGCTTTCACCTCGAACGGCTCGTTGTTTCGGTAGGTCTTGGAATCAACAGGCAGCTTCGCGGCGGCCGGAGCATCGCCTTTCCACTGATAGGTGATATTCCACGTGGGAACGCTGATGGGCGTTGCCTCCCATGTCGCAGTGACCGTCACGTCAGCTTCGGGCATAATTCCGTTTTCCGGGTCATACCACGAGGACAGCCGGTACGTTGCATTCCGATTGCCGAACTCGTCATGGGTGTAGACCTTATTGACGGCAGCCTCCTTGACCTGGTAAGACTCGCCCTTGGTATAGGTGCTCGCATCGACGGGCAGCGTGGGAGTCACCTCGTGGCCTTCCTCATCGTAGAAGATGCCGGTAGGAAGACCCGTCCACTTATAGGTAACCTGATACTCGCGAGCCCACTGGGCCACGTAAGTCGCATCTTCCGTCACCCGGTCGGCCACGACGGGGTCCCACCCCATAAAGCGATAACCGGCCGCTCCGGTGGGGACGGGCGGGGCGGGCGTGTCCGCGCCGTGCTTGATGCCCTCGGTCATCTGAGAGATGAAGGTGCCCTGCGCGCCCGGGTCAAACGTCACGCGATAGGTGTTTCGCTCATACACCAGCGTAAGCACATTGTCCTCACCGCGGGCGATTTCGACGAACTCCTCGCCGTCGTTGGCAGCTTGGGTCTTTTCCGCCGAATAGGTATAGCCATCGATGGACTGACGGTGGTTCTCCGCGGTGATCCTCGTTCCCACCCGCGTGGTGCCGCTTTCCTTCGGCGCAATCTCCTCGCCATCCTCATTGACGTGGCGAACTTCGTAGTTGATGGCATTCTCGACTTCCATATAGCCGTCGAGGTGCCACGTGTAAGTGCCGCTATTCACGTAGCGGTCGGCGCCGTTGGAGACAGTCAACTTATTCCACTGCTCAGGGGGAATGCCGGAGATATCCACACCGGCGTTGTTCGCCCATCGGTCAATGCCGCTCCTGAGCGCTGCCCTGACGGCCTCACCGTAATCGCCGATATAATTATTCACAGCATTATCCGTTGACAGCATGCTCTCGGTGGGAGTGGGGAGCATCGCCTTGATGACACCGATAGTGTAGTAGCCGTGACTATTCGGCTTGATGCTGAGGTCTTTGACAAATTCGTCCACCCCATCGCCCGTAAGCTGCAGATACACATACACGTTCTGCTCCGAAAGCTCTGGCTTTTTGTCCCTCTCGCCCACAGCGTTGAGGTTCAGCTCGGCAGCGCGGGCATCATCGGCTGCCGCCGGCGCCTCGACCGCGTCGCCCTCCGACCCAGAGTTGCCCTCGCAGGTCACTTCCTCGTTACAGCTGCTTTAAACACCGGCATGGAGCCGGACATTTAACAGAATGAACCGTGTCGGGATTTCTCTCCTTAAGCCTCCCGACTGCCACTTGTTACCGTTAGGTAACCTCATGAACAGAATCAGAGTATCACCTCCCCCCCCGTGCGAACAAGCGGTCAATAAGAAAAGAAGTCAGCTATAAGGCTGAACGGCGCAGAATTTTTTAATTTTGATCTGGCTTTTTACCGATAATCGTTCATTTATGGCAGAACAAAGAGAAAGGCAACTTTGACAGGGTAATGACTAGGTAAGTTCTGATATGAGATAACAAAATCACTGGCGAGCGGTTGCCCGACTCCTCCGGCCAAGAACCGCGGGCGTGGGAAATGAGGAGAAGGAACCCTACCGCTCCGCCTCGCGGCGGTCGGCAAGACTGCCCAAAATGGTTCCCACCACGCACAGGGCCACGGCCATGATCACAACCCAACCCAAGACCAACAGGCCCGCTGTGGTGCCGAGGGCCATGAGAAAATACCCTACGACGGGCACCGAGAACACCACGCGACCAAGGACGTTTTGGAAGGGGACAGGTCGCAGATCGACATCTTCATTTGCATCACCTTTGGTAACCAGATACCCCGCTTGGTCATCCACCTCCTTCACCCTGTGGATGATGACCTCCTCTTCCTCCCAGAAGGCGACCACATCGCCTGCCTGAAGAGACGATCCCTCAACAGGGTCGGCGTACACAAGGCTGCCCGTGGGATAGGCCGGCTCCATAGATCCGGAAATAATGGCATAGGGCTGCATGCCCATAACCCGCGGAATCACCGAAGAGCCGATGCCCACAAAAGCCAAGGCGAGCAACAGCGCGGCTCCGAGAGCCGAGCACAGGCGGGCAATGCGGCGCATCCACGCCAAACGGCGCTCCACCGCGCGGGAAAAAGCATCGCGCGGTTCGGAGGGGGCTATGTCCACTGGATGTTTCGCCATGGGTTCAATGTACCACGCATCGGCCTCAGTACAGCATAGAACAAAGGGGAGGACGGGTGCGAAACCCCATCCTCCCCTTCTAGAACGCCGCAGAACCCTTAAGCAGCCGAAGACTCAGCCTGATCTTCCTCGGCTTTGCGCAGGCCTCGCACGAGAATGAAGGCAATGGCGCAGGCCAATACAGCGGCTGCCACGGCCCAGGGAACCCAGGAGGTCTGAGCAGACAGCCCGGACTCGGAGCCCGGTGCTGCCGCTTCGCCGCTCGCAAGGGCCGTCTCATCATCGTTGATGGTCTCAGTGCCCGGAGTTGCAAGGGGCGTGCCATCATCGGCCAGCACCTCGGTACCCGCATCGGTCGTGAGCGGCACCGCCGCGCTGATGGGCTGTACGGGGGTCGGGGTGCCAGCTCCCTCAGCCGTGCCGCCAGCCCCTGGCGTGGTCGCCTCAATGGGGTTGGCCGGGGCGCGCTGGGCCACCTCGTCCGTCGGATTGGTCGTGTAGACCCCTTCAACCCGCGAGCCATCGGGGGCAACTACATCTACCGGACCATTGGGCTGCGGCTCGGTGGTCGTGCCCTCGGCCAGGCGCGTATAGCGGTAGGTAATGACGTTCCTCGCCTCATCCTCGCTCAGCACAATATCGATGAGCGTCGCATGGGGCACGTAGTTCTCGATATACACGGGCGCCGTAGCGGGCACATCGCCGATGTCGCCGAAGAAGGTCTGGGGCTCGGCGAGTTGGCTGCCGTCAGAGGCGTCCACGTAGTTCACCGTGAAGGCCACGCGATTGGCCATGATGCCATAGGCCACCACGTAGTCGGCATCTTCCGTCACAGGCACCGAGCCCGCCAGGGCACCGTCGGCGGCCACATAGGCGACCATGGGGGTATTCGCGCCCGCGAGGTTCTCTCCCCCGCGGTTCTTGTCGGAACGCTCGTTGTCGAGCCCGGCCAGGCGCACGCCCTTGGCATAGTACTTGCTGTCTGCCGGTACTTCCAGAGTCACGCCGTCGAAGGAAAGCGACTCGCCGGGCGCTTGCCCCTCGAAGACATGCTTGGTCTGCCCATCGGCAAAGACGCCCTGATTACCGCTGTACAACGTAACCGTGTAGGTCGTGCCCTTATAGGAGGTCATAGCCTGCGCGGCGGGGGCGGGGGCATCGTCGGCAAAAGCCGCAGGTGCCGACAAAGAGACGGTCAGCAGCGCGGCGGCGGCCATCGTCCCCATGAGACGGCTCCACTTCTTCATATTCTTCATCGGGCGTCGCCCTCCTTGTCGTTCCTCTTGCGGCTGCATACCGCCGCTACAACCACTACCCCTGCGGCCACGACGGCAACGGCCACGATAATACCCAAGGGCAGCATGTCGCCGGTCTGGGACAATTTGCCGCCAGACTTCTTGGTATCCCCGCTCTTGGGAGAATTTTTCTGCTTGGGGTCGTCCTTCGGATCGCCACCCGGAGGATCGGCCTCGCCCTTGGTGCCCTCTTCATCGGAAGGCTCCGCCGCAAAGGCCAGCTGCACGCTGGCATCGGTGTCGAAGTAGGTGTTGCCGTGGGTCTCGCCATCAATGGCCACCTCCAACACCATATAGGCCCGGGCGTCAGCAGCCAAGGTGTCCAGATAGAACCATTCCCCCGTTGCCTCGGTAGCGTCGAACAGACCACGGGTCTTCGTTCCGTCGCCGTCCACCTCGCCCGAGACAACCTCGTTGGTGAGAATCACCTTCTCCTCGTTCTTGGGCGTGATATAGGTGAGCTTGTAGCTGTAGGAGCCGCCGGAGCGCTCGTTGGCGTTGACCATGGATTCCTCCATGGTGGTTAGAACCTTGTTGCGCATGTACCAGTCGGCCGAGCCCTGAGGGCCTTCCTTCATCTCAATGGTGAAGCGGGCGCTGTCCCCCGGCTGCATGGAGCCAAGGGTCTTGGTGATGTTCGCCGTGCCCTCGTCCTTCATCTCGGTACCAGTGAATTCCACAGTCCAGGCCTCATCGTAAGTTTTGGCGAAAGCCGGAGCAGCCGTCAAGAGAGACAGGGCCGAGGCAACCATGAGCGCCAGCAGCAGCGCAGTGAGATACCGGAGTGATGGGCGTGTTTTCGTCAGGCTATACATCGGATCACCCCGTTATTCCCCAGCCGTCTCATCGGACCATTGATCGAGGCCCAGCTCCCGCACATCCACACCCCAAGCGCTCTGGGCGGCTGCCACGGCGTTGTTCACCTGCACGGAATCCACCTGGGCCGACAGGGCAAGATAGCAGTTGGAATAATCCTGCTTCACGTTCTTGATGGCATCATTCACGCGAATGCCGGCCACGGCAGGAGCGGCGGCGGTGTTCTTCCCCAGAACGGAACGGTAATAGTACACCTCACGCTCATCGGTGCATTCCGCATCCGAGCGCACCCAGTGCTCGTCGAACTCATCGTCGAGCACCAGCTCGATGAGGGCCGGATCCAGGGTGGCGCTCTTCTGTGGTTCGCCGTCCTCACCCGCAGCCCAGTATTTGCGCACCGTCAGGCGCACGTACTCGTCCATATCAGCCGACACGTTCTTCACCGAGAGGAATTCCCGATACACCTGACCGGGGGCCATGAACTCCTCGACGGCGCCGGTGGAGGCGTTCACAATCTGCCAACCCGCATCCTGATCGAGCAGCTTGCCGACGCCCTTCGCATCGGGGTCCACGTCCACGCCGTTCTCAGTCAGCGTCACGCCAATATGGGTCTGCTGGATCTCAGCCACGTAGTCGTCGCTCCGGAACACCAGGGCAGAGCGGGCCGGGCTCACCGTCATCATGACGAGACACACCACAAGCCCAGCGGAAAGCGCAATCAGCATGATGCGCGTCTGCAAATCAAGAGTCTTCAGCGTCTTCAACATGGGCTACTCACCATCCTGGGCGGTCAGGTACTTTTCGCCATCGGCAAAGGTGCCCAGCAGCGGCTGTCCCGCCTCAAAGGCGCGGGCACTCGTGCACTGCTGCACCACGGCCACATCGAAACCATGGGCGACCTTCTCGGTGTCCACCGTTACGAGAGCCTTCAAAGCCGGGGTGGAGGCTTTGGGGGCCACGGGCTCGGTATAGTACCACCAACCCTCGTCGTTGTCGCTCACCGCCTGGGTCCAACCCGGCGCAGCCTCGAAGGTAAGCTCCACGCCGTCGATCTGCGGGTCGAACACTTTCACGCGCACCATGGCGTCAACATCACCGGTGTTGGTGACGGAAATGACCTTGTTCGCGCCATCGGGGGTTTCGTTCACCTCGGTCTTGGGCGGATTCGGATTGTACTTGAACTGGATCATGCCAGCGGCTTTGGTCGTATCGGTGTAGTAGGCCCAAGCCGTGCCAGCCGCCACGCCCAGAGAGATAACCAGGGCTGCGGACACCGTCAGGGCAACACGCTTGGCAAGGGATTGCTTCCCCATGACTACCTCCCCTCTTCCGTCGTGGGCATGGGTGTGTAGGTAAAGCCGTTCTCGCCCGGAGCGTAACGGTTCACCACGCCCGTGCCGTAACTCTCATCGGTATAGGTGTTGTCGAAGGTAACCTCTGTGACGGGAATATCGGCTTCCTCTCCGGGAACAGCCCCCTCCACGGCCACAATCTCGCGATTGGGGGTGCCGTCGAAGTTGTCACCGCTGTAGTACAGCTCCTCGATAAGGTAGTAACCCTCGGGAAGGTCGGACAGCAACTCCACCTTCGTCTGATTCTCGCCAGCACCAAAGGTCACGCTCACGGTGTTCTGGTAAATCACCAGATCGTCTACCTTGCTGGCCGCCGCAGCCTGATCGACATAGCCCGTCACCTGGAATACCGCTGTGGCCACGCCGTTAGCCGCTTCGAAGTTGTTCAGATTTTTCACAAGCTGCAGAGCACCGCGCTTCTCGGGCTCGTCGGGGTTGCCGGGAACCTCGGGATCGCCGGGAACCTCGGGATCGCGGCCCACCACAATGCGGTCGTTGCAGGCGATGGCCCCGCCATTGGTGTTGGAGTAATTACCCGTGAAGTACAGCACCGCCATGCCCATGGCCGCTTCCTTATCGGCCGAGGTCGGGTTTGCTTTCAGGGCTGTGAAGCGATCCGCCTGGAGCACAGCCTCGGCGGTCTGGGGGAACGTGTTCGGGTCGGTCAGGTGATAGACGGGGTACTCCTTCTTCTCATCGGTGCGCGTCTCGGCAACCAGCGTTTGGGGGTTGTCATCGAAGTGGACCTCTTGGCGCTGATCGGGCGCGGGTGCACTCTGATCGATAGTGAGCTCGTATTTCTTGAAGACAGGGCTATCGCTCTCGACTTTCTTGCACGCGGTCACTTCACCGGCCACGGTGCCGTCGGCACTGCTATTCCCCGTTGCCACCTTAACGGTGGCGTAGTAGCCCTCGAGGAAGCCATCGGAGCCGGCGTGGGCATCGGGAACGTAAATCTCCACTATCCCTTCGGCCTTGTTCTTCATAATCACGTTGGGAATTCCCGATGAGGTCAGATCCTTGCCATCGATGATCATGCTGACGGCTTTGTTGGCCCACCCACCTGTGCGGGTAGCACTCAGCGTGCCCTTGTAGGTCATATCGGGAATATAGGACACGGTGCCGCTGGTGTAGCCTGTCCAGCGGTGGTAGCCGCCTCCGAGCATGGCATTGAACACCGTGCTTTCCTTGGCGCAGAAGAAATCATCGGCCGCGTGGGGGTCAATCTTCAGGCCATAGGTCGGATCAAGGGCCCACTGGTCACCGTATTCGTTGGGATTAGTCGTCGCATTGGCCTGATCAGCCGTATTGTCGAAGATGGCCGCATCGGCGGTGACCACGACGCCGTTGGTGCACACGCCCACGCCGCCGCCAAAGCCGTGAGCGGTGTTGCCGGTGACGATGGGGTAGCGCACGGTGAGTCCCGTCTCCTTGCCATGAGTGGCCGAGGGGAGGAACAGGCCGCCTCCACCGTAATCAAACTCCGTCGCGGTCATATTGTTCGTGATATAGCCACCCTTGATATAGCTTTCCTTGGCCGGCGTGGCATTGATGCCGCCACCCTCGCTCGTACCGGCATAATTGGAAGCGAAAACACCGGATTCCACTTTCAGCAGAGGGTAGATGTACTGGTCGATCCACGTGGTGCCGGAATAAAGGGCGTAGGAGGCCATAAGCAGACCGCCACCGCCATCGGAAGCGTAATTGCCCGTCAGGGAGGCACCGGCGATAACCGTCTCATCCATGGAGAAGATACCGCCACCGCCACCGCCGAGCTGCTTCCAATTCACACCCTCGTTCGTGTCGGGGCGCTCCGAGGGGTGAATGGCCGACTTGTCGTTTTCCGAGCGGTTGTTGGTTACCAAGGCGGAGTCCTTCACCGTAAGCACGCTTTTGGCCTGGCTTCCGTTGTTCCTCAGGCGCCCCTGCACATAGACAGCACCACCGTCAGCCTGGGCCGTATTGCCCGCGAGCACAGCGTTATCGGCAAGAGTCACCGTAGATGAGGCGTTGGCGTAGATGCCGCCGCCGTTGCGCACCTGGGCCATACCGCCAGGGGTCGTGTCGTTGAACACTTTCTCGCCGGCGCGATTGCCCGCGATCAGCGCATCACCGGCCACGGTCAACTGGGTGTTGTCCACCCACAGTGCGCCGCCGTTGCCGTCACCTCGGGCCGTATTGCCCGCAATAATGGCCTGGTCAGTAATTTCCACCGTGGCCTTCTTGGCGTTGATGGCGGCACCGTCGGCTCCTGTTGACCCCACGATGCATCCATCGGTCATGGTGATGGTGCCCTCCTGGGCTGCCACCACATGATCGCCCTGCTCCATGGTCAGGCGGCCGCCCTCGATATTAAGCGTGCCGCCACTCACCTGCACCAAATTCACGGCCTGGCGGGCCTTAATGGACCCCGCTCCCGAGAGATCGAGATCATACTGGTACAGATATTCAGTGGTCTCGCCCTTTGCGGGACGATTGGCATACGAGCTCGTGATGAAATACCGCAGAGTCTGCGCATCGGCATTGTACTCGGCCTTCTTGCCGATCATGGCCTTGAAGCCCTCGCGATCATCCGCAGGGCTGGGAATCTTCTCCCCCCGGGCGGCACCGGGGACATCAAGCTTCACCGGGGCGGCATCATCGTTGGTGTCCGTAATGGTGAGCGTCGCACCTGCGTTCACGGTGAACAGCGTGTCAATCTCATCCACTGCAATGGTATGGCCATTCAGATCGAGGGTCTTGGTACCCTTCACCTCAACCGGGCTAATGGCCTCGTCGATATTTGCGGCCAGCTTCACGGTTCCCTCGTCGCCCTCCGACAGCGCTTTAGCAACATCGTCCCATGTGGAGGCTCCGGGTGCAGGCTCGACACTCACCACAACGACGGCCCCCCGATCAGCGGCTTCAGCCAACACGGCGAGGGGAATCGTGTAAGACCCATCGGCAGCCGGCTCGACAGTCGTTGCCACCACCAGCTCCTCGTCCTCCTGGGAGGCGGGGGCAGCGGCCATTGGCGGGTACTCGTCGGGGAGAACCTCCTCAACGGCATTTTCTCCGGTTTCTGCCAGGGGAACTGCCTCGGCGGCCGAGGATCCTACGGCTTCGGAATCTCCCAAGACCTCCGCGCTATCAGCCTCGTGAGCTGCCTCGTTGACATTCGGGGCATCCCCCTCAACCGGAGTGTCGGCCGCCGGCGCATCGGGAGCGACGGGCGAGGGCGCAGGGCCCGATCCGTCGTGTGCCGAATTCTCCTCTCCACCTTCGTCGGAGGAAGGGGCAGGGGAGGCTTCTTGAGAGCCGTCCTCTAGGGACGGCTCTCCGATAATCAGATTATCGGACGGCTGCTTGGACCCCATGGCACGGGAAACGGGATCGCCTCCCTCTGCCTCATAGGTCACCTCAATGGCCGTATGGGCGGGAGCGTCGACGGAGAAGGTCAAGTCGGTGTCGACGGGAGCCTCGTACACCGCATCCATGTCAGAGGCGAACCGATCGGCTCCCACGGCAACCGTCATGCCGTCGGCCACCCGGAAGCGAACCTCCACGGTGCCGTCTTCGGCGAGGGCCTTAGAAGGAGATCCTAGGGCAAAGTTGCCGAAAGAGACAATCATCGCCGCAGCGACCACGGAGGCAACCACTTTCCTTGCCTTCGAGAACTCATATCCCATATTTTGAGTTATCGCCTTCATATCTCACCGCTCCTCTTATAAGCAAGCGTCCTCAGCTTGCCCTCTTACCCTCTCTCGCGGGCGGGAAAACCGCCTCTGTCTCAGATGTTTCCGATCATCTATTGTATCTCTGAGACTTCCTTACTGTCTACTCGTCAATCGATTGCCGATGGCTCTTTCTGGCTCAGGGGCTTCTTTAACACACCTATCATAGGCAAAAGAGCCGCAAATTCAGAGTTTACGGCAAGATGACATTAATATGACAGGGTAATGACCGTATAAACTTTAGGATTTGAAGACAGAAGGCAGTCCAGGGGCTATTCTCTCCGCACCGAGTTCGATCTCAGAAATGCTCACATACAAGAAAACCGAGCCTCACGACCCGGTTTCTGAAGTTATTGGTGGAGCATAGGGGGATCGAACCCCTGACCTCAGGCTTGCAAAGCCCGCGCTCTCCCAGCTGAGCTAATGCCCCGTGGCTTCTCTTTCTCCCTTACCTTGCTAGGTGGCATGTTCGGAAAACTGCCTCAGAATATAATAAACGCTCCACCGGCTAACTCGGCTCACGGTGGAGCGTTTATCGCAAAGTAATGGTGGGCCCGAATGGATTTGAACCAGCGACCTCACGCTTATCAGGCGTGCGCTCTAACCAACTGAGCTACGGGCCCTTGAAAAAGTGCTTGACTATCTTACGATGAAATCATAGTGGGGTCAAGGAAAAATTTAACCGAATTGGAAAAATTATCTTGAGCCCCGGAAAACTCACTCGTGAGACAATACCATTGCGCCGTTTTCCCTGAAAGGAGCCTGCCGTGATTCCCTTGAAAGTGCTCACGCTCATCATGGCGAACCCACTGCAACCTTCGGTGCTCGTGCTCCAACCTGTGGAAGACGCGCCGGCGGGGAAGGCCCGTATCGTACCCATATGGATCGGACCCTCGGAGGCAGCGCAAATCGGCATGGCCTTGGAGCAGGTGAAACTCGAACGACCGATGACTCATGATCTCTTCCTCGACGCGCTCACTAATCTTGATGCCCGCATCGATTCCGTGGTCATCTGCGGCGTGAAGGGCCCGGTATTCCGATCCCGCCTCATTTTGAGCCAGGGAGGCCGCCTCGTTACCCTCGATGCGCGGCCGAGCGACGCCGTTGCCCTGGCCCTGCGCCAAGACGCTCCTCTCTACATCGAGGAGCGCGTGCTAGATGCTGCCTCTTTTCCATTTATCTTCAAGGAGGAACGGCCGGAAGAGGAGCTAGCGGCCTTCAAGACCTTCCTGGACCATGTCTCCCCTGACGACTTCGGTATCGAGGGCCCGTAGCCACCTGAAAGAAAAAAAAGGGGGGGGCGGGCCCGCAGGCCCGCCGCCCTCGCGACACAACAACGGCAATCGACCCAGTTACTCTTCGTCCTCGGCGATCTCTTCCACCGCGACTTCGGCAGCGCCGTCTCCCTCGTCGCCATCGATGTCATCAATGGCCAAGGATCCGTCGGTGCTCTCCTCGTCCAGCAGGTCGAGCTGGTTCTCGTCCACCTCGCCGGCCTTCTTGGCCTTCTTCTTGCCTGTGGAGGAAATGGCCACGGCGCAGACCTTGTCCTTATCGGCCACGTTCATCACCTTCACGCCCTGGGTGGAACGGCCAAGCTCGGAGATGCCCTTCACCGGGGTGCGCACGATGACGCCCTCCTCGGACACGATCATGATCTCGTCATCGGCGCCGACGATCTTCATGACTGCGAGCAGGCCCTTCTTGTGGGTCATGGTGATGGTGTACACGCCCTGGCCACCGCGATGGTGCTCGGGGTATTCCTCGATCTTCGTGCGCTTGCCGTAGCCCTTCTCGGTAATGACGAACAGGTCGGTGCCGGGGCGGGCAATCTCCATGCCCAGCACGTGGGCGTCGGCGGGCACGTTCATGCCGCGCACGCCCATGGTGCCGCGGCCCATGGCGCGGGCCTCGGACTCGTCCCACAGAATGGCCTTGCCGGCGGAGGACACCATGATTACCTTCTCGCCCTTGGCCACGCGCTTCACCGAGATGAGCTCGTCATCGTCCTTCAAGTTGATGGCGATAAGCCCGTCGCGGCGAGTGCGGTCGTACTGGTCCATGGAGGTCTTCTTCACGTTGCCCTGAGCCGTGGCGAACATGAGGAACTCCTCGGCAGGGAAGTCCTTCGTGGCGATGACGGCGCTGATAGACTCGCCTTTCTCCAAAGGCAGCAGGTTCACGATGGCCGTGCCGCGGGCATGGCGGCTGGCCTCGGGAATCTCGTACACCTTCAGGCGATACACCTTGCCCTTGGTGGAGAAGAACAGCATGTAGGAGTGGGTGGAGGCCACGAACAGGTGCTCCACGAAGTCGGCATCCTTCAAGTTCACGCCCTGCATGCCCTTGCCGCCGCGCTTCTGCTGGCGGTAGGTGCTCACGGGCAGACGCTTGATGTAGCCGGCCTTGGTCATGGTGACGACCATGTTCTCCTCGGCGATGAGATCTTCTACCTCAATGTCCTTCGCCTCGCCGGTGATGCGGGTGCGGCGCGGGGTGCCGTACTTCTTCTTGATCTCCAGCAGCTCGTCCTTGATGACCTGCTTCAGCAGGCTCTCGTCAGACAAGATGCGCTTGTAGTAGGCGATCTTCTCGCGCAGCTCGGCCAGCTCTTCCTCGATCTTCTCGCGCTCCAGTCCGGTCAGGCGGCGCAGGCGCATCTCCAAGATGGCGTTGGTTTGCTTCTCGGAGAGCCCAAAGCGCTCGGTCAGGCGCGCGGCGGCTTCCTTGTCCGTCTGGGACGAGCGGATAATCTGGATGACCTCGTCGATGTTATCCAGCGCGATGATATAGCCCTCGAGGATGTGCTCGCGCTCCTCGGCCTTGGCCAGCTCGTAGCGGGTGCGGCGGGTGACGACGTCCTTCTGATGCTCGATATAGTAGTGAAGGATCTCCTTGAGCGACAGCACGCGAGGGGTGCCGTTCACCAGGGCCAGCATGTTGGCGCCGAAGCCCACCTGCAACTGGGTGTGCTTGTACAGCTTGTTCAGCACCACCTGCGGAATGGCGTTGGACTTTAAGTCGATGATGATATCGATGCCCTTGCGGTCGGCAGCGTCGTGGATGTTGCTGATCTCGGGCAGCTTCTTGTCGCGCACGAGCTCGCCGAGCTTCTCCAGCAGGCGCTTGCGGTTCACCTGATAGGGAATTTCCTTCACCACAATAGAGGAGCGGCCGTTCTTCTTCTCCTCGATCTCGCACTTGGCGCGGATGGTCATGTTGCCGTGACCGGTCTCGTAGGCATCCAGAATGCCCTTCTTGCCCATGATAAGGCCGCCGGTGGGGAAGTCGGGGCCGGGCATGACGGCCATGAGCTCCTCGGTGGTGCACTCCGGATTATCGATCATGAGGCAGGTGGCATCGATGGTCTCACCCAGGTTGTGGGGCGGGATGTTCGTGGCCATACCGACGGCGATGCCGTTGGAGCCGTTGACCAGCAGGTTGGGGAAACGGGCCGGAAGCACCGTGGGCTCCTGCAAGCTCTCGTCGTAGTTGGGCTGGAAATCAACGGTTTCCTTGTCCAGATCGCGCAGCAGTTCCATGGCCGGCTTGTCCAGGCGGGCCTCGGTGTAACGCATGGCGGCGGCACTATCGCCGTCGATGGAGCCGAAGTTGCCGTGGCCGTCGATCAGCGGCAGGCGCAGGCTAAAGGGCTGGGCCAGGCGCACCATGGTGTCGTACACGGCGCTGTCGCCATGGGGATGGTACTTGCCGATCACGTCGCCGACGGTACGGGCCGACTTCATGTGCGGCTTGCTCGGCGTGTAACCCGACTCGTTCATGGCGTACAGAATGCGGCGGTGCACCGGCTTCAGGCCGTCGCGCACGTCGGGCAGGGCGCGGGACACGATAACCGACATGGAGTATTCCAGGAAGGAGGTCTGCATCTCCTTGCCGAGAAACGCCGCGCGCACCGTGGTGCCCTCGCCGCCGTTGGCCCCCTCGATGATAGAGCCGTGGGGGTTGGGCATGTCCACCATCATAGAGCGGGCCCGCTCCTCCTCGGAAACGGCGTGCTCCTCATCCAGGGTGGAAGAGGCCGAGGCGATCTCGGCATCCTCATCGCCCTCGTCGTCGGTGTCGACCTCTTCGGCCAGGTACAGCGCGTCCTCTTCGGCGGCCTCTACCCCGGACTGCTCGTCGGCGTCGAAGTTCTCGTCTTCAAAATCTGCCATTTAGGTTCTCCTTAAATGTCCAGGAAGCGGACGTCGCGGGCGTGCTTCTGGATGAACTCCTTGCGGGGCTCCACCTGGTCGCCCATGAGCTCGCTCACCACGCGCTCGGCTTCCACGGCGTCGTCGATGTTCACCTGCAGAAGCGTGCGGGTGGCCGGCTCCATGGTGGTCTCCCACAGCTGCTCCGGGTCCATCTCGCCGAGGCCCTTGTAGCGCTGCACGTCGAACTTGCCCGGGTCGTCGTACTCGGCAAGCGTGGAGGACAGGGCCTTCTCGTCGTAGATATAGCGCTCCACCTTGGTGCTGCGAGAATTTTTCTTCTTCAGACCGAAGATGGGCGGCTGGGCGATGTAAATGTAGCCGAGATTGATGAGCTCGGGCATGTAGCGGTAGAAGAACGTGAGCAGCAGGCAGCGGATATGCGCGCCGTCCACATCGGCATCGGTCATGATGATGATGCGGTGGTAGCGGGCCTTCTCGGCGTCGAAGTCCTCGCCGATGTTGGTGCCGATAGCGGTGATGAGGGAGCTGATGGTCTCGGAAGACAGCGAGCGATGCAGACCGGCGCGCTCCACGTTCAGGATCTTGCCGCGCAGGGGCAGGATGGCCTGGAACTTACGGTCGCGGGCCTGCTTCGCGGAGCCGCCTGCCGAGTCACCCTCTACAATGAAGATTTCGGACTGGGAGGCATCCTTGCTGGCGCAGTCGGCCAGCTTGCCGGGCATGGAGAACGAATCGAGCACGTTCTTGCGGCGGGTCATCTCGCGGGCCTTGCGGGCAGCCTCGCGGGCCTTGAGAGCCTGAGTGGCCTTGCCGATGATGCGCTTGGCCGGGGTGGGGTTCTCCTCCAGATACTCGGCGAGTCCCTGGGTCACGGCGTTCTGCACCAAGGGGCGAATCTCGGTGTTGCCAAGCTTCGTCTTGGTCTGGCCCTCGAACTGCGGATCGTGCAGCTTCACTGAGATGATGGCGGCCAGACCCTCGCGAGCGTCTTCGCCGGAGAGGTTGTTGTCCTTCTCCTTCAGCAGTCCCTTAGCGCGGGCATAGTCGTTGATGGTACGGGTGATGGCCTGTTTGAAGCCGTCCATGTGCGTACCGCCCTCGTGAGTGTTGATGTTGTTAGCGAAGGCCATGACTGAATTGGTGGAATAGGAGCTGGACCACTGCAGGGCTACTTCCACGGTGCCGTCGGCGTTCTCGGCCTCGAAGTAGATGGGCTTGTTCAGGGTTTCCTTGCCATCGTTGATGAACTTCACGAAGTCCACAATGCCGCCGAGAGCCTGGAAGACCTCGGTGCGGGGGTTGCCGTCGGCATCGGTCACGCGCTCGTCGTGGAGGATGATCTTCAGGCCCTTGTTGAGGAACGACATCTCGCGGAAGCGGGCCGCCAGGGTGTCGTAGTCATAGGTCGTGGTCTCGGTGAAGATGGCCGGGTCGGGCCAGAAGGTCACCTTGGTGCCGGTATTCTTCGCCGGGCCCACCTCGTGCAGCTTGTTGTTGGTCTTGCCGTGGTCGAAGTCAATCTCATAGGTCTTCCCGTCGCGGCGCACCTGCACCTCCACCTTGGTGGACAGGGCATTCACGACCGACACACCCACGCCGTGCAGGCCGCCGGACACCTTGTAGCCCTCGCCGCCGAACTTGCCGCCGGCGTGCAGGATGGTGAGCACCACCTCAACGGTGGGGATTTTCTCCTTGGGATGCTTGTCCACGGGAATACCGCGGCCGTTATCATTGACCGAAATGGAATTATCGGGATGGATCCACACCTCGATAGTGTCGCAGTAACCGGCCAGGGCCTCGTCCACGGCGTTGTCGACCACCTCGTAAACCAGGTGATGCAGGCCGCGGGGGCCGGTGGAGCCGATGTACATGCCGGGGCGTTTGCGAACGGCTTCAAGCCCTTCAAGGACTTGAATGTCAGAACCGTCGTAATGATCTGGTTTTTGTGCCACTGACACTCCTTCGCTCTACATAGAAAATGCGCCCGATGCGAGCGCTGACTGAGCGTCGATTATAGCATGGGATAGTGGCCTGTGGTTTTGCGAGGTCTGAAAATGGCTGTTTTAACGGCCTCTCAGGGGTACTTTTGGAATTTTATGGGGAAAATATCACATTTTCGAAAATCGAAGTTCTAGGGGCGCCAGGACTTCTCAGGAAAGGTGCAGGCGAAACAATAGGGCAGGATCAGGGCCCGGGGCGCCGAACTAAAAACTAAGCGGCAGGGGTTCACAGCGAAACGCTAGACCGACAGGGGAAGCTCAACCACTTGAGCCCGACTGAGCATACCCTGGTCGAAATAGGCGAGATTCGCCGTGGTGATAAAGGTCTGGCAACCTCCCTCCATGGCATCTACCAGGGCTTCGCGGCGGGCACCATCAAGCTCACTCATCACATCATCCAGAAGAAGCACCGGCTTCTGCTGCAAGAGCTCTTCCACTACCGCGGCCTCAGCGAGCTTGTATGCGAGCACGATGGAGCGCTGCTGGCCCTGACTTCCGAACAGGGAAGCATCTTGATCATCGAGGAAGAATCCGATGGCGTCACCATGGGGTCCCACAAGAGATCGGCCCCGACGACGCTCTTCGGTGGCGCGTTCATGGAGGGATCGCGCCAGAGCTTCCCGTGCCTCGTCCCGCGTGAAGGTCATTAAGGGAAAAGCCCCCGGATACGGGGTTATCGGCTCCTTTCCCGAACGAGCCCACGAGGGCGTGTAGTACGCCGTTAAGCGCTCGCGACCCCGAGAGATCTGACGATACTTTTCCGCAATGGAAGGCTGGAGCCGCGCAAAGAGGGCGGCGCGATAGCAGGCGAGCTGCGCACCCGCAGTCACCACCATCTCGTTGATGGCCTCGAGAAGAGCCGGCGGCGCCTCTTCCTTGAGCAAGCGGTTCTTGTGGCGGATCACCTTCTCATAATCGCGGCGCACCACATAATAGTTCTTGTTTACTTGAGATCCCAGGGTATCCAAAGCGGTGCGTCGTCCGGCGGTGGGGCCCTTCACTAGATCAAGATCATCGGGCGTGAAGATCACCGACGGCACCAGGCCCTTCAAGTCGGCCGGGCGCTTCGCCTTTCCGTTCAGGCGGTATTTCCTCACCTTGCCATCGAGAGCCAGATCGAGGGAAAGCTCGCGATTTCCATCGCTCACCTGAGCCTGCAGGCGGGCTCTCTCACAACCATGGCGAATCAGCTGATCAATGGTGGCATGGCGAAAAGAAGTGAGGGCGGTGAGCAATTGGACGCCCTCTATGATGTTAGTCTTGCCCATGGCGTTCTCCCCCACGAGCACAGTCAAATCCCCGATGGACGTCAACAATGCTGATTCATAACTCCGAAAATTACGGAAGGCAAGTTGTTCGATGCGCAGCGTCAAAACGTTCCACGTGAAACATCGGGTCTAGGAAATGCGCACGGGCATGACGAGATACAGGAAGTTCTCAGGCTCCAGGGCACGGAAAATACCGGGCTTCAACGAAGAGAGCACCTCCAGGTACACCTCATCCGTGGCGATAGACCCCAGGCCATCGAGCACGTAGGCGTAGTTGAAGGCGATTTCCACATCCTCGCCTTCCACTGTGCAAGGGAGAATCTCTTGAGCGCTGCCCACATCTTGAGATGCTGCGGTAATCTGGGCAGTCTGGGAAGCGGCGTTCAAGTCGAAGCGCACCGGCGAGGCGTTGGAGCCGAGCAACGAGGCGCGTCGCACGCTGGCTACGAGCTTGTCCACTTCTAGGGTAGCGCGGGTAGCGTAGGTATCGGGGAGCAGCTGCTTGTAATTGGGGAAGTTCCCCTCGATACGACGGTTGATGAACACGGTATCCTCGCAGGTCACCACGATCTGATTGTCGGCCAGGGCCAGCGACACCGGCGATTCGGTCTTGGGCAGCGAGGCGATTTCCGACAGGAATGAGCCAGAAATGACCGCTTGGAACTCATCGGCCGCCGTCTCCTCCAGAGGAGCATCGGTAATGGCAAGGCGGTAGGAGTCGGTGGCCACCATGCGCAGCACGCCGTTCTCCAGCGTGATGAGCACGCCTGTGAGAATGGCCCGGCTCTCATCCTTTGACACAACGCGGGACACGCGCTTCACCATGGTGGAGAACTGCTGGAAGGGAATCTCGATGCGCTGGTGCGTCTCAACCCGGGGGAAGCCGGGGAAGTCCTCGGCGTTCAAAGCGCGAATGGAGAAAGAGGAGGTATCGCAGGTGATGAAAGCCTGCTCGTCGGTGGCTTCCACGTGAACGGCCGCATCGGGCAGGTTCTTCACAATCTCTGAGAACAGCTTGCCCGGAACAACGGCACGGCCCTCTTCCTCAATGAGCGCGGCGACGGAATATTGAATGGACAGCTCCAGATCGGTAGCTTGGAGGATGATCTTGTCCCCCGTGGCTTCAATGAGAATACCCGATAGAACCGGCAGGGTGGAACGGGTGGAAACGCCCTTCAGAACGATAGAGAGCGCATTGGCGAGTTCGGTACGATTAATGCTCAGCTTCAATGGAAACCCTTTCCTCGACTGACGGGTCGCTCACCGCCCTCAGGCGGATGATATGTAAAAGCAAGGTTTGAGCATTATAACGCCAGACTTCCCCTAGAAGGGCAAAGCGGAGCGCTTCTTCGGCGGAACCACAGGCGCCCGACCTTTCCCCGCGAGATGATTATGCACTTTCCAGAGCGCAACGGCGGTGGATAAAGTGGAAAACCTGTCTTTTCCCCAGCAAACTCGGTGGAAAACCTCTTTTGCACCGCGGTGAAAACCCCCAAAAAGCAGCAACAGGGAAACCGACAGGGCGTTTAGCTCCACCTAAACAGTCATAGTATTATGTACTTGAACTGGCTTTATGTCAGATTAAAGCCTATAAAGGCCATGTAATGGGAGTACTCCTCATCCCTTTTAGCTGAACGAGGTCAACGCACCCGCACAAAGAAAAGAGTGGGCCGATAAGAGCGATTGAGGCTCCCTGTCAAGAAAGTTTTCAACTTTTCCATCTTTGAAGGCCAATGAATTTTGTTCCCAAAAATTCACTGTTTTCCACTTTTACTGAACTTTCTGTTAATAACTCTGAATTAGGTGAAAAGTGCAGGTGAGGAAATTGGAAGTTTTCAACAAATACTGAACATAAAGTGGATTTCCACCCGTTGTCCTAAAAAGCCCCTCCAGTCTGGCCTCATCATTTCAAAAACAAGGTACAATGGCAGCCAATTTCTTCCGAATCCACTGAATAAAAGCCGAATCGCACGGAACGAGATCGAACACCATGGAGACACACGCCGCCCAGCCGGACACCGCCCCTGAAGCGAAGCCCTTCGACTACACCTTCGTCGAAACCGTCGGTCGTATTGCGCTCTACGACGACCTGCTCAGCGCGCCGCGGGTCATCGAAGTTCAACCGGCGGCCACCGGGGCCTACATCGAGGCCCTCGCCTCCAGCGTGTACGAGCAGGCACGGGGCGCAGGCGGATCCATCCCCTACACGGTTATCCGGGAAGTGTCCGAGAATTTTATCCACGCCCAGTTCAAGGGCGTGCTCGTCACCATTCGCGATCAGGGCAACACTATTGTGTTCGCCGACCACGGGCCCGGCATCCCCTCCAAGGAAAAGGCTCAGATGCCCGGGTTCTCCTCGGCGGTTGAGCCCATGCGCAACTACATCCGCGGCGTTGGGTCGGGGCTGCCCATCGTGCGCGAGTACCTGGAATCGTCCCACGGCACCATCACCATCGAGGACAACCTGGGAACCGGGGCCGTCGTCACCATAAGCCTCGCGGGGGCCGATGAGGAGGAGGACGACTATATCGAGGTCAATCCTTACGGAGCCATGCCCCAAGCGAGTCCTTACCCGGGAGGCGTGGAGGGCGCTGCCGCAACGGCACCAACCTACGGAGTCGCCCCGGGAGTGCCGGGCGCGGCCGTAGCCGCACCAGCGGCGGCGCAGCCCTATGGCTACGGCTATGCCCCCGCCCCGGCACCGGCCGCGAGCCCCTACGGGGCCATGGCCGGCCAGCCCCTACCCGGCACTTACGCCGCGGCCCCCGTGGGCGCGCCCCTGGCCCAGGCCATGCCCTACCCGGCCGTGGCGCCCGTAGCCGGGGCTTCCACCCTGCGGCTTAATAAGATTCAGCAGGAGATGCTGCGCCTTCTCGCCGTCGAAGGGAGCCTCGGCAACGCCGATATCTGTCGCCGTCTTGGCGCAAAGCCCTCGACCGTAACGAATAACTTCAACGAGTTGCGAGACAAGAGCCTCGTGACGAAAGACGGTCAAAAGTACACCCTCACCCCCTACGGCGCCCAAGTGATCCCCGGGCTCCTGTAGCCCCAAAAGACCTCAGCGCCCCAGTTAGAACAACCGCCCTTTTCCCACTCAACCCCGCGAGAGGACCGCAAGGAAGCACTATGGACAGCGAGAAACTCAATCAACAGTGGCACACCATCTGCACCCAGGTCATGAGCTACCCCGACATGGACGCTTCCCAGGTCACCGCCTTCTTCTCGCGACTTGAGCCCCAAGCCATGAGCGACTCCTTCCTTATGCTCACCGCCGACAACGACTTCATCAAGTCTTGGGTGGAGCAACACTATGTAGAGCCCATCCAGCGGGCTCTACTCGACCTGTGCGGCATTCCGTTCACCGTGGCCATCGCCATCGATCCGGGGCAAGAGGCCCGCAAGGCCGCTGCCGCGGCGGGGTCTTCCCCCTCGGGGGCCCCCGCCCCTGCGGCGGCCCCGATGAGCGTGCCGGGATCGCCCGGGGCCACGGCCCCAGCGTCCTTCCCTGCGGTGACCCCGGCTGCGGGCGCCGGGACTCCAGCAAATCCCCTGTCCGCAGCTCTCTCCCCCACGAACGCCTACCCGGCACCGTGGCCCGGAAACCCTCCCGCAGCGAACCCGGGAGCTTTGGGAAACCCCTCATCCTCCGATCCGGCCGCAACAGCGAATGCCCCCGCAACTCCGACGATGCCGCCCTGGGGCGATGCTGGCGGCGGTGCTCCCGTAAATGGCACCCCACCCGCGGGCGCGGGCGGGGTGCATGGAACCGAACGCCCCGCCGCCCCAACCGCCGATGCTGGGGCCGAGGACCATTACCGACCCCAGCCGCCGGCGGGAGCGGCGGGAACCTCAAATCCCTGCTCAGCCTACACATTCAGCAATTTCGTCATCGGCTCGTCGAATCGTCTTGCCTACCAAATGGCCGTGCAGGTGGCCGAACAGCCGGGCCGGAGCGCCCTCAACCCCTTGTTCATCTATGGCAAGAGCGGCCTGGGAAAGACCCATCTCATGCGGGCCATCCAGAACTACATCGGGGAAACCTACCCGCACCTCCGCACCGTCTTTGTGGATGCCGACAGCATCACCAACGAGTACGCCGAGGCCAGTGCCGCCCATGATCGGGAAAAGAGCAGTTTCAAGAACTTCAAAACCTTCTACGAGGAAGCCGACGTGCTGTTCATCGACGACGTCCAGAAGTTCCAAGGCAAAGAGCGTACCCTCGATATCGTGTTCCAACTGCTTAACACCCTTACGAGCCGCGGTAGCCAGGTAGTGCTGTCAGCCGATCGCGCCCCCAAGAGCATCGGCCTCGACGAGCGCTACCAATCTCGCTTCGCTGCCGGCTCCCCCGTCGACATCCAGCCGCCCGACATCGAGACCAAGCTTGGTATTGTCAAGTCCTTTACCGACGAGCTCTGTCGCAGTGAGGGATTTGGGCATTTGGCCCTTTCCAACGACGTGCAGCTCTATATTGCTGAGATCTCGGGGTCGAACATTCGTGAACTGAAGAGCGCCATTACCAAGGTGGCCTTTTATCAGACTTCCATGGGCGAACGTGGTGACGTCACCGTGGAGGAAGTACGGTCCCTCCTGGAGAACCACTTCTCCGGTGGACTGTCGCGCACTGTCACCGTTGAGGACATCCAGCGGGCGGTGGAGGAATATTACAAGGTAAGCCATAGCGATCTCGTCGGCCCGGCTCGCAGCCGCACCATCGTGCATCCCCGTCATATCGCCGTGTACCTCTGCCGTCAGATGCTTGACATGCCCCAGGGCGATATCGGGAAGAAGTTCAACCGGGACCACTCGACCGTTATTCACTCCACCCGAACCGTTGAGGCGATGCTCGAGGACAACATGGAGGTTCAAAGCGACGTGGAGAGACTCATGAAGATCATTCGGGAATCCTAGGTGCAAAACTGGGGGATTGTAGGGGATATCGCGGGTATAACCCCTCCTTTTTCCACAAACGCCGACATTAGGAGGCCTGGGAGAGAGGCATAGGGCCGATTTCCCCTACAGGAAATGAACCAGTTTCCCGTGGAAATTTCATGGCTGTGATCAGGGATTCTCTAAGGTTCTCGACTAATCAACCAGGTTTATTGTAATGACGAAGGGAAAGAACATAGAAGAACTGGGGCGGATTGCTGAATCGTCCTATTGCCTCACCCGTCATTTTGCCGCAGATCTCTCTCAGCGGACTGTCGTTGCACCTGAGGGTTCCTTCGAGACAACCTGCATTCTCGCAAAAGCAATCCTGTAGCCCTGCTCGATTCCTCCCTCGCCAAAACCCTGTCTCTCCACGAGGCAGGGCAATCCCACCGACAGTCTTCGCGTTTTCCTAAGAGTTCCCCGTTGACAGCCTCTCTCTGTGGTATATAATCGGAAAGCTATTCTTTGAACCATGAAAGGGAAAGAAAACAATGAAACGCACCTATCAACCGAACAAACGCAAGCGCGCCAAGTGCCACGGCTTCCGTGCCCGCATGTCCACCAAGGGCGGCCGCGCTGTTCTCGCTTCCCGTCGTGCTAAGGGGCGCAAGCGTCTCACCGTCTAGGAGTGCCCAGGCGTGGATACCATCAAGTCCAGCACTGAAATCTCCCAGCTCTTCTCAACCGGTCGGCGTCTGAAAACTCCCTATCTCACGCTGATCGTCGGGGAACATTCCTCGATGTCAACCCGAGCTGAAGACGTGCAACACGACCTCCCTGGTCGTGTTGCTTTTATTGCTGGGAAGAAGCTGGGGAACGCCGTTTGGCGCAACCGGGCTAAGCGGCGACTGAGAGCTCTCTGTCGAGATTTGGGAGGGCCGTGGCCGGACAAGGATGTGGTGTTCCTCGCCCGCGCATCGCTCTGCCGAGCCTCCTATGGGGACGTGCTCAGGGCTTGCACTGGCGCAGCGGCGCACCTTAGCTCGCCATGGGAAAGGGGCAATGATGAGGCGGATCGCTGTCTTCATTAAGCGCATGCCGGCCCTCGTGGCCATCGGGATCATCATGTTCTATCGCATGGCCATCTCGCCACTCCTGCCTCCTGCCTGCCGCTTCGTTCCCACCTGCTCTGAATACGGGCTCACCGCCTTTAGGCGCTATGGGTTTCGCAAGGGGTTTGTCCTCACGGCGAAACGGATACTGAAATGCCGTCCGGGCGGCCCTCATGGATACGATCCCGTGCCATGAGGCTACCGCGGCCGACTTGAGAAGGGTTGCGTATGTGGGATATATTTAAGGACTGGATCTTCGATGTTATCCAGTTCTTCTTTGACTTCTGCCACGACTGGGGCCTGGCTATCATCATCGTTACGATCATCTTCCGTATCATCGTAGCTCCCCTGATGCACAAGCAGGCGAAGTCGAACTACGCCATGCAGAAGGTCCAGCCGAAAATTCAGGCGCTCAAGGAGCGGTTCCCCGATGATCCCACGCGCCAATCCCAGGAGATGCAGAAGATTTACGCGGAGATGAAGTTTAATCCGCTCGCTGGATGTCTTCCGATGCTGCTGCAGATGCCCATCTTTATTGCCCTATTCCAGGTACTGCGCGAGATGGGGGATCGTATCGGTGACGACAGCTATTCGTTTTACAATCTGGTCCCCAATCTCGTGCAGACCCCCTCGGGGGCTTTCGCCGAGGGTTTCGGCACCTTTTTCCCTTACTTGGTTCTAATGGTAGTGTTTGCCGGTGCGACGTTTCTCCCCATGGTGCTTCAGCAGTTGAAGACTGAGAACACCCAGCAGAAGAACCAGACGCTTATGATGGGCGGCATCATGTCGATTATGATGCTCTGGATTTCGTGGGGGTCTCCTGCCGGCGTGCTTCTGTTCTGGGGAGCCAGTTCTGTGATTGGTATCGCACAGAATCAGCTGACCCTTGCCCGTTGCCGAGCGCAGGACAAGAAGCGCGAAGAGGAAGAAGCCCTTGTGGTCAAGCCCGTCGAAGTTGATGTGGTGCGCAAGGAAAAGAAAAAGCGTCCTAAGAAGAAGCGCTAAGAATCGTTGTCTTAAGAGAGTGTTTCACGTGAAACACTCTCTTTATTTGTCCGTGGAATGGAAGAGTTCGCTGCGGAACCCTGCGAAGAGAAAAGGAGCTCCTGATGACCGAGGAATTCGTCGAAGCTGTGGAGGCTACGATGTCGGAGAGCGATACTCCCGACGTTTCGGATGAGGCGGCTGCCGATACTCCGTCCGACTCTAATGAGCTGGTGGTTACCGATGAGATGCTGGACAACATTGCCGATACAGCCATCGCCGCATTGCAGGATATCCTCCAGTACTTCAATGTGGGCGATGTAACCATCGACGAGTACGAGGGTGATGAGGGAGAGCTCATCCTTGATATCAGTGGTGACGATATGGCTGTCCTGATTGGGCGTCACGGCAAGACTCTTGATGCTCTGCAGTTCATCGTGTCGATGATTACCATCCGCACCATTGGGTTCCGTTATCCGGTTGTGGTTGATGTCGAGGGATACAAGAATCGTCAGCGCCAGAAGCTGGAATCGATTGCCCACTCCTCCGCCAACCGAGCAGTTAGCCAGCATCGTAAAGTGGGCTTGCGTCCGATGACTCCCTATGAACGCCGTATCATTCACATCGCTCTTCGCGATGACGATCGCGTTGAGACGGTGTCCGAGGGAGAGGGTTCTGCTCGTCACGTTGTGGTAGTTCCCCTGTAGTTACCGCGAATTTCATTGAACAGCGGCGAAAGGGCGGGAATTCCCGCCCTTTTCCTTTACAATATCTCATTACCATTTCTAACCTTGGAGGCTTGGGATTCTATGACTTCGTCAGAGTGTCGTGATTTGACCCATCAATACCTTGATGCCATTCTCGAGGTCAATAAGACAACGAATCTCACGCGTATCGCCTCTCAGACAGAGGCGGAGGTTCTCCATATTGAAGACTCTCTTGCTGGACTTCCTGAGATAGAGGCCGCTCCTGAAGGGCTCTACGGCGATCTTGGCTCAGGCGGAGGGTTCCCCGGTGTTCCCTTGGCCCTTGCCACGGGCCGTATGACGGTGTTGATCGACTCAGTCAAAAAAAAGATGGCCCTCGTATCCGGTGTCCTCGATGAGCTTGGCTTGAGCGATCAGATAAGTACCTATGACGGCCGTATTGAGGAGTTGGCCCTGGATCGTCCTGGTTCTTTCTCGGTTCTCACGGCCCGCGCACTCTCGCGCCTCGTATCTCTTCTAGAGCTCGCCTCGCCTTTGCTGAGCAAAGGAGGGCAACTGATATGCTATAAGGCCCATGTAGACGACGAGGAGTTGGAAGAGGCTCGTGCTGCGGAGAATTTGGTTGGCATGAGGCTTGTCTCTCGACGGGAGCTCGTACTCAGTGATGGGGAGACGGAACGCTCTATTCTCGTATTTGAGAAAGTCGGCCGTGGTAAGGTCAAGCTTCCTCGCCGTGTTGGAATGGCTCAGAGGAACCCCCTGAAACCACGTTCGTGATGTTTCACGTGAAACATCACGATTAACTCGCCGCTCCTATGAATCAGCGGTCCTGTGATGTAGGGCCGATGCTATACTGTGCTGCAGCTAAGGAAGGAGGTTCCTGTGGGATTTTTTGATGGTCTTAAACGGGACAGTAAACAGAATCAGACTATCGCCGGGGGTCGCGCCCCTCAGTCTCAGGAACAACGTGAAGCCCAGGCGGATGCTACTTATCGCGAACCTGATCCCGATGAACTTGAGGTGTCGATGCGGGAAGTGGCTCCCGCGACATATCATTCTGAACCTGTTCAGCCGCTTAAGAGCTACAAGGATAAGGCTCCCGTCAAACATGTGATTGGGCATACGCGCGTGATCGGCATCATCAATCAAAAGGGCGGCGTCGGCAAATCAACGACGGCCATTAATCTTGCTGCCGCTCTGGGCGAGATGGGTAAGCAGGTTCTTCTCATCGACCTCGATCCGCAAGGGAATTGCTCCAGCGGTCTTGGTATTGAGAAGGGTCTTATCCAGCAGTGCATTTATGACGTGCTCCTGAATGACGCCCCATTGGAGGATGTCATCATTCCTGATGTGGCTGAAGGTCTCGATGTGGCGCCGGCAACGATCAATCTTGCTGGCGCTGAAGTGGAGTTGGTTTCTGAGATGGCCCGCGAGAACCGTCTGAAGGACGCCATCGGCTCTATGCGGGGAAAGTACGACTTCGTTATTATCGACTGCCCTCCGGCCTTGGGTTTGCTCACAGTGAATGCGATGGTGGCCGCTGACAAGCTGCTTATTCCCATCCAGTGCGAGTTCTATGCCCTTGAGGGCGTGACAAAACTTCTTGAATCAATGAAACGTGTCAAAAGCCGTTTGAATCCGTCTCTTGATATTTACGGCATTCTCTTGACGATGTATGACAGTCGTACGATCCTCTCGAAGCAGGTTGCCGATGAAGTTCGAGAGTACTTCGGGCGTCTCGTGTTCTCCACCCCTATTCCCCGTACGGTAAAACTTTCCGAAGCCCCCAGCTTCGGGCAGCCTATTACCCAGTACGATCCCCGTGGTCGTGGCTCCCTGTCCTATATTGAACTTGCGAAGGAAGTGATTGCCCGTGGCTAAGCCAGAACGACGTGGTGGATTGGGCCGAGGTCTCAGTTCTCTCCTCCCTGGTTCCTATGAGGCTCCCGCCCCTGCTGCTCCAGCTCCCGAAGGCCAGCGACTGACCGTTCAGGTTGAGGATATCGAGGAGGTGCCGGCGTCTTCTCGACCGGCTTCTCGTGTTGTTGTGAGCGAAGAAGGAGCCGATACTGTCCTCTCTGAGCCGATTCCGCGGGAGGTAAGCGCTGTTGTGCCCGCTCTCGTCCGAGAAACAGTGGAGACGAGGACGACCGATGAAGTGAGCCTTGATAGCATCTTCCCTAATCCCGATCAGCCCCGAACTCAGTTCAAGAAAGAAGAGATCGAGGAGCTAGCTACTTCCATCGAAAAGGACGGCTTGCTTCAACCGATTCTTGTTCGGCAGATGGGCGATGGTACCTATCAGATTATCGCTGGTGAGCGACGCTGGCAGGCCTCTAAGGCCGCGGGCCTCAAAAAAGTGCCGATCCGCATCAAAGAGGCTGATGATAACCTCGCACTGGAGCTGGCTCTGATTGAGAATATCCAGCGAAGCGACTTGAATCCCATTGAGGAGGCCTATGGATACCGCCGCCTCATGGAGCGTCGTTCGATGACTCAAGCCGAGGTTGCCCAGGCGGTTTCAAAAGGGCGATCCACTGTGGCCAACGCTCTTCGCTTGCTCGATCTCCCCGAAGAGGCTCAGCAGTTGCTCTACGAGGAGAAGATCACAGCCGGCCATGCCCGGGCTATTCTCTCGGTATCCACACCCGAAGGACGCGCGAAACTTACCGAGAAGATCGTTGAGGGGAATATGACCGTGCGTGAGGCCGAGAGCCTTGCCCGCTTGCTTTCAGGAAAGAAAGACTCCTCTCCTACTTCGACTCGTCCCGCAACTCCACCCGTGTTCAAATCAGTTGCCAAGACACTGCGTGAGACCCTCAAGACCAATGTTCGCGTCAAATCTTCCAAGGGCAAGAACAAGATTGAGATCGAGTTCAAGGATGAGGAAGATCTGCAGCGCCTCTTCGATGAGATTCTTGGCATGAAGGAAGAGTCTTCAGCCATTGAGGAGTAACCTCTCTATCGGGACTGAGAAAAGAAAGAAAGGGTGTTTCACGTGAAACACCCTTTCTTTTTATTTTCGAAATTCCCCTGTTCTGTATCGAGCGCGCCCACTTCCGATTGAGGCGCCTTAAAGGTCGATCTGAGTGGGTCGCCTCGATATTGGAAGAATTTTGCTGCCTAGAGTCCCTATGGGAAGCTCGCGAAAACTGCTTTACATAACATATCGAGTTGGGAGTGATCATGTTTCACGTGAAACAATACGGTTCTTCAACTGCCCACAGGCACCGTCGATATCACTTCCGCGAGACTTTCTTATGCTTATTTCAACGCCCTCGGCTTCGAGCGTTCTCATCCAGTGTCGAACGATTTTCTCGGTTGCTGGCTGGAAGGGAGCCCCCTCCACGGGATTCATGGGCAGAAGATTGATATGGCAGAGGAGTCCGCGACATAGATCGAGAAGTGCACGCAGTTGCTCGTCGGAATCATTGACGTTCTTGATGAGGAGGTATTCGAGGGAGACGCGCCGCCCGGTTTTCTGGGTATAGTTCTTAAGGGCCGTTTTGAGCAGCGGCAGGGGTTGTTGGGAGACTTTCGGCATGAGTTCGTCGCGGGTTGACTGTACTGCCGAGTGAAGCGAAATAGCTAGAGTGAATTGCTCAGGCTCGTCGCTGAGGCGCTTGATGCCGGAGATGATGCCGCAGGTGGAAATCGTGATATGACGCGCGCCGATATGAAGGTCATCAGCGCTGTTAATCATACGCAGTGCTGAAAGCACCTCATCGTAGTTCAGGAATGGCTCTCCCTGGCCCATGACAACAACATTGCTCACGCGGGCTTCGAAGTCCTTTTGAACGGTAGCAATTTGCTGGACAATCTCCCCTGCTTGCAGGCTGCGGGTGAGCCCCTCGCGCCCTGTTGCGCAGAATGCGCAGGCCATGGGACAGCCCACCTGAGAGGAGACGCAAACCGATAACCGCTCGATGGCTCCGTCTTGGCGATGGGTTGGCATGCCGACAGTTTCGACAAGACATCCGTCGCTAAGTTTGAACACGTATTTGCGCGTTCCATCGCTGGAGACCTGTCGGTCGACAAGGGAGAATTCCTCAAAGGGATATTCCTGTGCCAGCCGCTGACGAAGGGAGGCCGGCACATTGCTCATGGCGTCAAAAGAAGTGCAATGGTGCCGATGAATCCATTCGTGTACCTGCTTGGCTCGGAATCGGGGGAACCCCCAGGCTTCAATGAGACCGGTGAGCTCGGGAAGGGTGAGTGTCATAAGTTCGTTATTCATAGGGGCCATTATAGACAATGCACCTGCTCTGATATACTTCCCCTCAGATATTCATCGTCTTGAAAGGTGTCCGATCATGGCTGTTACTTTAGATCCGGCTACTTGTCGCGTCGCTCTGCTTGCAGGAGGAACGAGCGGCGAGCGCGAGATCTCCCTCGCGTCCGGCAAAGGGGCTGGCGAAGCGCTGCGCCAGGCAGGGTTTGCGGTGACGGAATTGGACCCTGCCTCCAAAGATGATTTGAAGGCGCTCATTGACGGCAACTTCGATGTGGCCTTTCTCTGCCTCCATGGTAAAGGAGGGGAGGACGGCCAGCTTCAAGGGTTTCTGGAGGTGATCGGCCTTCCCTATACAGGCCCAGGCGTGTGGTCGAGCGCTACGGCTATGAACAAGGCGAAATCGAAGGTCTTCTATGCCCGTGAGGGTATTGCGACGGCCCCATTCTTCTCTCTTGAGCGGGGGTGCTCCTATGATGTTGAGACAATCGCCCAAGTTATGGACGGCACCTGTGTTGTCAAGCCCGCAACTGAGGGAAGTGCCCTCGGTATTTATATCGTTGAGGGGGAGGAGTCTATCCGAGAGGCCATTGAAGAGGTGTTCAAGATTGATAGCCTGGTGGTTGTGGAGCGCTTCATCAAGGGCACCGAGCTGACCGTGGCGGTTCTCGGCAACGATGAGCCCTATGCGCTGCCGATCATTGAGATTGTGCCCCGGGGCGAGTTCTATGATTTTGATTCCAAGTACGCCCTGGGCGGCTCTCAGCACATTTGCCCCGCGCCTCTCGGCGAGGCCCTGACCCAGCGTGTTCAGGCCATGGCTGTGGCCGCCCATCGGGCCCTGGAGTGCACTGGCGTCTCTCGCTCTGACTTCATCCTCGATGAGGAGGGAACGCCATGGATTTTGGAGACGAATACCATCCCCGGCATGACGAGCACCTCGCTGCTCCCTGATGCGGCCCGTGCCGCCGGCATCGAGTTTCCCGAGCTGTGCACACGCCTGATTGTCAGCGCCCTTGAAGCGAAGGCTCGCTAGAAGAGCCCGCAGGCCTTCAACCCGAAGATGAGGGAGCCCACCAGGGCAAGGAGGAACGCCCAACTGAGAAGGTAGCAGCCCTTGTTTCCCTGGCGGCCCTTTTCGACGAGGCTATCGGTTATCGATCTTTGCCGCTTGAGAATGGCCATACCCTTCTTTTTTTCTGGCAAGGGAACGCGATCCGTGGGGAGCCATGCGCCCTGGGTTTCGACAATTCGCTCTACGGCTGCTCCGTCAAAGGCCAGTGCGGGGCGAATCCCCTTGCCTATAAGGGTTCCGACACCTTCCACAAAGCGGGTGAAGGCCTTCTGATCGCGGGCATCGTAGGCGATGACCGCCGCCTCCCCCCAGTACTCACCGGGCTCTGGCTGCTCGGAGAAGGCCACGAAGGAGAGGATGCCGACCAAGGTGAGACCCTGGGCGCGCAGCAGGCTCAGCTGGCGCGAGAAGTCGGGGTCGAAGTACCCGATGCGAGACCCGAAGCGATTGACGAGCCAGGCTTTCTGGACCCCGCTCTCGATGGTGCACTCGATAGCGTACTGATCCCCGACAAGATTGTTCGAGCCGAGCAGGGCCGCGGCGTCCTTGCGGGACGCCGTTTGAAATGTTTGATATGTACCAAAATACCGTTCCATGACGTTCTCCCTGCGCTGGCTGCTACAATACCGAAAGCTATTGAGTACACACCATAACCGAGGCCGATCATCTGTGGAACGCTCGCTTGGACGAGGTTCCTTTTTTTCGGCATCAGGGGTGCACCGCGAAGGTAGGGCAACGCTATGACACGAGACACTGCTCCTCTTGAGGGCCAGCTGAAGAACTTCATTACCGATGGAACGCCCCCTGAGGTGGTCGCCCTCTACGAGAGTCTGCCGGAGCGGGCCCGTACTGGCCATTTTGGCCCCTTCGACGGTAATGTGGTAGTGCTCGATACCGAGACCACTGGTTTCTCTCTTAACCATGACGAGCTCACCCAAATTGCCGCCGCCCGCATGGAAGGCGGCCAGATCGTCGAGTGGTTCATCACCTTCGTGAACCCTGGCAGGCCCATTCCCGATGAAGTCGCCCATTTGACCGATATTCACGATGAGGATGTAGCCGTGGCCCCCACCCCCGCCGAAGCCCTGGCATCGCTCGTGGAGTTTGTGGGAGACGCCGTGGTGGTGGCCCACAATGCGGAGTTTGATCGCAACTTCACGACGAAGCATCCTGCTGGCTACCCGCTGCTTGAGAATACTTGGGTCGACTCCCTTGACCTATCACGCATTGCTCTGCCCCGCATGAAATCCCATCGTCTCATCGACTTGGTGAAGGCGTTCGGCGCCCCGCGCTCTACCCACCGAGCCGATGAGGATGTGGCCGCCACGTGCGCGCTGCTGCGCATCCTCCTGGCCGGTGTGGAGGCCATGCCTCCCATGTTGCTGCGCGAGATTGCCTCCATGGCCACACCGGAACAGTGGCCCACGGTTGTGGTGTTCCAGTACTTCGCCGAGCAATGCGCTTCAGAAGGAGAAAAGCCCCTGCCGTTTTCCCTGAGGAGCCTGCGGCGCGATCGAGTCGGAGCCATCGACCACCGACCCCTCGTGGATGCGGCGGATATTGTTGCCGATCCCGCCCGTTCCCTGGTGTTCCCCACAGCCGAAGCCATAGCGCAGGCGTTCACCGAGACGGGGCTTATCGGCTCGCTGTACGACGACTACGAGCAGCGCAATGAGCAGGTGTCCATGGCCGAGGCGGTGCGCAGCTCGTTTGCCCGTTCTACTAACCTTATGGTAGAAGCGGGTACGGGTGTGGGGAAATCCATGGCCTACCTGCTGCCCGCCGCTATCACGGCGCGGGATAACGATATCAACATCGGCGTGGCTACGAAGACCAACGCCCTGCTCGACCAGCTCGTCTACCACGAGTTGCCAGCCTTGGCCGAGGCTCTCGGCGGTGGCCTTACCTATGCATCGCTCAAGGGTTTCTCCCATTACCCCTGCCTGCGCAAGGTGGAGCGCATTGTTGTGGACGGCCCGCGCATGCGCACGGTGGGGAAGGGGGAGCAGCATCAAGCCCCGGCTCTTGCCGGTCTGCTCTCGTTCATCAGCCAGACGACCTATGACGATATCGATAACCTCAAGATCGATTATCGCCTCCTGCCGCGATGGTCCATCACCACGACGAGTCACGATTGCCTTCGCCGCAAGTGCCCCTTCTTCGGAACGACCTGCTTCGTCCACGGTGCCAGGCGTCGGGCTGAGGCATCGAACATCGTCGTGACCAACCACAGCCTCCTGTTCTGTGATCTCGCCGCCGACGGAGGATTGTTGCCTCCTATTCGCTACTGGGTGGTGGACGAGGCCCATGGGGCCGAGAACGAGGCTCGCCGCGCCTTCTCCATGGACCTGGCCGAGGAGGACATCCTTTCGCTTGTCCGCCGCGTAGCCACCGACGAGGCGCGCCGCAACGTGTTCGTGCGGGCGGAGCGCACGGTCATTATGCCGGGGAACGAATCCTCCGCAACGCTGTTCTATGCTCTCACTGCCAAAGCCCGCAGCGCGGGGCAGGCTTTCGGATCGGCAGCCGAGGCCTTCTGCGCCGCCCTGCCCGAACTGCTGTTCTACGACGCGAACCGCCGCTCGAAGGGCTATGAGACAGTGGATCTTTGGCTCAACGACGAGATCCGTGCCGGCTCTGTCTTCCAGAACATTTCGCGGTTGGGGAAGGCTATGGCTGCGGAAGCCGAGAAGATGGTCACGGCCTGCCAGGAGCTTGTGGGGTACCTGGATGATATCGAGGGGGCCGCGGTCATTCAGCGAGAGATTGCTGCCATTGCCATGGAATTGAAGGAGATTATCGCCGCTGTGGACGTGATCTGCGTCCAATGCCCGCCCCAGTACGTGTATGCCGCCAGTCTCACACGGAAAAACGATCGTCCCCAGAACAAGCTGGAGGCCCTGCTGCTCAATGTGGGCAGTACGCTGGAAGAGACGTTCTACGCGAACACCCATGCGGTGGTGTACGCTTCGGCCACGTTGACCGTAGACGGGGGCTTTACCAGTTTCGCCAGCGCCATGGGCCTTAACACGAGTGATTGCTCTCGTGCTGACGAGCTTATGCTTCCCTCGAGCTATGATTTCGACAACCGCATGATTGTCTATGTCGTTAACGACATGCCAGAGCCCAACGAAGCCTCCTATCTTGGTGCTCTTCAGAACCTGCTTGTCGCTGCTCATAAAGCTCAACGGGGGTCCATGCTCACGCTGTTCACTAATCGTCGCGAGATGGAGCGGTGCTTCGAAGAAGTGCAGCCGGCCCTGAAGGAGGACGATCTGCGCCTGGTCTGCCAGAAGTGGGGCGTTTCCGTGAAGGGCCTGCGCGACGATTTCCTTGCCGATGAGCATCTGTCGCTGTTCGCTCTCAAGAGCTTCTGGGAAGGTTTCGATGCCCCGGGCGCGACGCTTAAGGGGGTCGTCATCCCCAAGCTGCCGTTTTCCAAGCCCACCGACCCGCTCTCCTGCGAACGGGCCGCTCGTGATGACGCCGCGTGGCGCCGCTATGTTCTGCCCGCCGCCGTCTTGGAGACCAAGCAGGCTGCAGGCCGCCTCATTCGCAAGGCCACGGATAGCGGCATCCTCATCCTGGCGGACAAGCGCCTCGTGACCAAGGGTTACGGCAAGACCTTCCTTCGCTCGCTTCCCAGCCAGAACATCCGTTTCTGCTCGGCCGCCGAAATCGTGGCCGAAATTGAGCGCAGTGCCCACTAGCGGAGCTTTACCCATGGCGAAGAAGAAGGCCCAGCACGCGCTTCACATCAAGAGTCACACCCACGGCTCCTCAAACGAGATTTCATTCAGCGTGCTCGATGCGGCCCGCGAGGCCCGGGATGCCGAGGAACGGGATCGACGAGAGGCCGCCGGCGCGGGGAGGGTTCCGCTGTTTACGCTCGGGCGGGGAAAGAAGCCCCGCGCCACCCCGGCCCGAAGCCAGTCCATCGTCATTCCCGAAAGCGCGGCCCCCACGCGGTCCTCGGCATCATCGTTCGCCTCGGCTGCCGTGGCAGAGGTGGATCGCCGGGCTTTTCGCATCGTTCCCGTGGTCGTGGTCGTCTGTGTGCTCTTGGCCCTGGCCCTCACCCTCGGGCAAACGCTCATCTCTATGCGTACCCAGCAGCAGGGCTTTCGCTCCTCGCTGAACGATAACATCAGCGTTATCACCAGCTGCGATGAGACATTGATTCCCTTCGACGAGTTGGTCATGGCCCAATACGACAGAAAGCGCCTTTCTCCGTCAGCCGCCGGCCAGCATGCCCCCTCTTTCGAGGATCTGTCGGAGGGCTACCGCCGCGTCGTCGCCGATATTGCCCCTTCGCGGGCTCAGTTGGAAGAGTCGTTGGCCGCCATTGAATCGATGCGCCCGACCCTCGCCGATAACAATGCCGAGGAGGCAGCCCATCAGGCTGTGACCGCGGCCCGGGCGCGCCTGAACATGCTCGATGCCGGCGTGGCTATCATCGAGCAATCTCTCATGGCCACCGAGGCGTTCCTCGATTGTCAGGGAGGATGGAGGGCCGTCATCAACGCTGACGCTGCTGCTCGGGAGGCGACGGCACTGCTGCGCGAGATGTCCGAGGCCAATGTGCGCGCCTCGATGGAGGAGAGCGACGAGGCCGTAACGCAGCTGAATGACGCCCGAGAGCTCTTCACCAAGGCTCAAGGTGCTTATCCCGGCCTCGATCTGGACTCTTTCATCGCCTATGTGGAGAAGCGCCTTGAGGCGCAGCAGGCCGCCCTCGCCTCCGACCAGGCCTATCTCGATCGCGATAAGGAGGCTCTGGCCGAGGAGAACGACCGCTACAACGCCCTTGAGGCCGAGGCCGCGGCGCTGGCCCAGGATCTGGGCGACGATCCCGATCAACGCGTGGCCAATCGATTCTATGAATCGATTGAGGATCAGGTGACAGTTTATGAGGCCGAACGGCTCAAAGCGGGTAATGCTGATACGTTTCTCCGTGATTATTTGGGCAAGAGCGTCCAATAGCGTATACTAGTAATAATTGTGTCAACAGACCTCTTTGAACGAGGAAAGGCAACGTACATGGCCGAGCTAAACGAATGCGTCGCATACTTGTCTCAGGAAATCGGCCCGCGTCCGGCGGGAACCGAGGAAGAGCAGCGTGCGGCTCTCTATATCAGCGAGACGCTCTCTGCCGAAACGGGCCTGCCCACCACCATGGAAGACTTCCAGTGCAACCCCGACAGCACCCTCCCCCGGGCCCTTGTGGGCGGAGTCGCGGTGCTCATGACCCTGGTGGCCACTATCTTCTCCGTAGTCTCGGTTGCCTCTATTGTGATCGGGTTTCTATGTGTGCTCCTCCTGGCTGCTGAGATTTTCGACAAGCCCGTACTTTCACGCCTGCTCAATCGGGGAGCGAGCCAGAACGTCGTGGCGAAGTACGTTCCCTTGAAGTCGGCGAAGCAGGCGAGTCGCCGGCGCAAGGTCATCATCGTCGCCCATTATGACAGTGGCAAGATCCGCCGCGATTTGAACAGCGCCGTCATTACGGCGCTTCCCCTTCTGTATTGGGTTGAATTCGCTGCTATGGTGCTCATGCCCGTGCTGCTGCTCGTTCGCATGATCGTGACCCCCGTCGATGGCGCCCTCATCGCCTTCAACGTTATCCTGGCCGTCGCTATGGCTGTGGCGGTGCTGCCGACTCTCTCTTTCGCCCTGGAGAAGCTGAGCACCTACAACGACGGGGCGAACTGCAACGCCTCGGGTGTGGCGGTGCTGCTGGATGTGGCCGCTCGCGTGGCTGCTTCCCGCGATATTCCCGACGGGGACGAACCACTGATCCACGGTGCTGCCGCAGCGGCTTCGGCAGGGTTGGTGCCCGAGGGCACTGAGCTTGTGTACGATGTTCCCTCGAACACCGACGAGCTGGACTCTTCCATGGAATCGGCGGCCGAACGTCTCGCCGCCGCCAAGGCAGCGGTCGCGGCGCTCTCCGGCAAGCCGGTGGACGAAACCGAAGCTGTGACCTCTCCCGCCTCTGATCCTGAGGAGGAGGCCCCGGCGCCAGCCTGCCCCGACCCGGCGCCGGCCTTGGAGGCAGAGCCCCCGACCGCTTCTCCCGTTATCGTTCCCGTTCAGGCTCCGGCGCCGGCTGTCGAGCCCGCGGTGCCCGACTGGTTCAAGAAGGGGCAAGAGCAGGCGAAGAAGCCGAAGGTGGAGAAGCCGGTGCAGCGTTCGCGCTATGCTGCCGCTTTGGAGCGCGCCGAAGAAGAGATAACTGCCCGGGAGGAATCTCAGAAGAGCGCCACAGAGGAGTTGAGTGCCCGCATGCGCGGGATGCGGGCTTCAGTGCAGGCCGCTTCGGCGGCAGCCGGCGCCCAGCCGACCGGTGTGATTGCTGACCTGCCGCCGCTGGAAGAGAGCCCAGCTGCTGTGCCCGCGCCGTCGGTGGAGCCTCAGGTTGCCCCGGTAGCGCCCGTTTTGGCGGATACGCCTATTCCCGCCACCGAAGAGGCTCCCGTCCCGCCTGCGGTTGCCGCCGCAGTGCCGGAGGAAGTGCTGACTCCCTCTCCGGCAGACATTCCTTCTCCCCTCGATCGTAGCGCGGCAGTGGATCTGTCCCAGGTTCCGGCAGTGGCGGCCGATGATCCCGATGTGGTTCTCCGCGAGGGCCAGCGGCCGTTGACGGGCGCCACCGTCGCAGCGCCTCCCGTCGGTGCTTCGCCGCTGGCGGGCATTCCCACTCCGGCTGATCAGGCTGCGGAAGGTTCCCGCCGCCTCGTCATTCCCTCGGTGGGGGAGATTCCCCCGGTGGTCGAGGGAGCGTCGGATTCGTCTCCGCGCAAGCGCCGCGCCATCTCCCTGCCGAATATCGGCATTTCCCAGGAGCTCCCTCGTATCTCCATGGACGATCATCTCCAGGCCGCCCCTTTGGCGGAGGAGCGTCCGGCCCACGATGGCCGGGTACGCGACCTTTCGGCGATCGTGCCCTCTGTCGCTTCTCCGGCGACTTCCCCTGCTGCTCCTCACTCGGCCGCCCTGCGCGACGCCCTGCCGTCTCTTTCCCAGGTCCCGGCGGCGGCCGACCCGGGACTGTCGGGTAGCATCAACTTGGCCGGATCTTTCTCGGCCATGGGCGCCACGGGCGCGGCGGCCCCTCTGACTGACGACATGTTCGAGGCCGCCAGCGAGGATGACCTCTATATCGAGGACGTGGACGATTCGGCTTACATGGAGCAGGTCACCGAGACGGGCGCCATGGCTGGCCCCGGCTATGTGGAGATGCCCAAGAGCCGCTTTGGTCGCATCTTCGGCAAGCGCCGGCGCCACGCTCAGGTTGAGGCTTCCACTCCTCAGGAATGGCTCGACGTCGAGGACACCTTCGATGCCCGCGAGGCGGGTGCCGCGCGAGGCGGCTGGGAGAGCTTCCGCGAGGAAGATGAATTCGATGGCTACGATGAGGACTTCGATCCTCGGCAGACCACGGCCTTCTCTCCCGACTTTGGAGAGAACCAGTCCAACGCGGCCGCTCCTCTCCACCGCCGCGGCCGTCACTTCGAGGGCGGAGCCTTCTCGCGAGGCACCGCCGACGGCGAAGAACCGTTCGATGAGGAGGAGTCCCGGCCCCGTCGTGAGGCCGTTTCCAGCTTCGCCGATGGGCTTCCCGCGGGCTTCGTGTTTGACGATGCCCCCGAGGCAGCGGCCATCGAGCAGTTTCACAGCAAGCGCATCGATATGGAGGTGTGGTTCGTTGCCCTGGGCTCTGAGCTTGCCGGTAATGGCGGCATGCGCGCCTTCGTGGAGACTCATGAGGCCGAGCTCAAAGGCTCTATTATCATCGAGCTGGAGGCCCTCGGCGCCGGCGAGCTGACCTTGATGGACAGAGAGGGCACCTACCTGCCGAAGAAGGCGTCGAGTCGTATGAAGCGCCTCGTGCGCAAAGCCGGCCAGGCCGTTGGGTTGTCCGTGGGCGATGGTACCATGGAATGGCGCGACAGTGCTTCGGCCTATGCCATGAAGCACGGCCAGCAGGCCATGCACCTTGCGGGCATGGAGGGCAAGAAGCCGACGTTCTTCGGCGAGGCCGATGACGTTCTGGAGAATGTCGACGGCGATCAGCTGGCTCTCAACAGCGATTTCGTTATGGAACTGCTGAAGCAAATCTGATATATCCCTCGGCCATGATATGATGGCCCGCATCCGCCCCCGTAGCTCAGCGGATAGAGCGTCGGTTTCCTAAACCGTGCGTCGGAGGTTCGAGTCCTCTCGGGGGCGCCAGAGATTTCCTTAGGCCGCCGCTAGCTTTTGCTGGCGGCGGCTTTTACTTGGTGAAGAGGCGATGCAGACAGTTCGTGTCGGGTCGTTGCAGCGGTTTGCTGGCGGTCTTCGGGGACAGCGGGGCGGTGTGCGGCGGGACCGAGATGCGGCTTTCTTGCGACATAAGTGCGATTTTGGGCTGGTAGGATATGACTGCGACCGAAGCAATGTGTGATTACCGTGATGGACGCGAGCGGCTTGAGACCGGGGTGGGGTGTTCTGATAGACTGTTCAGGCTATTCCTGCTCCGGCGTGTGCCTTCACCAGCCCGGAGCCGTAAAGTCCAAAGGAGGTGAGCTGGATGAAGGCTTATGAACTGCTGTTTATTGTGCCCCCCACGATCGATGACGAGACTCGCGCTGGCGTGATGAAGCGCATCGAGACCACTCTCGCTGAGAGCAACGGTGTTGTGGACAACGTCGACAACTGGGGCAAGCGCAAACTCGCTTATGAGATCAACGGTCTGTCCGACGGCGACTACACTCTCATCGATTTCCATGCTGATCCGCAGAGCATTGCCGAGCTCGATCGCGTGCTGCGCATTAACGATGCCGTTATGCGTCACATGGTCGTGGCCCGCGCCGATCGCGACTAGTTTGGAAACCGGGCAGTCAGACTGGGCTGCTCACTGTGAGAAGAGGTAGAAATGAGCATCAACCGTGTGATCATCAGCGGCAATCTGACCCGCGATCCTGAGCTGCGCCAGACCCAGTCGGGTATGGCCGTGCTGAGCTTCGGCGTGGCGGTTAACGACCGCCGCAAGAACCCCTCCACGGGCGAATGGGAGGATTATCCGAACTTCGTGGACTGCACGATGTTCGGTGCCCGCGCCAACAGTTTGGCCCAGTATCTGTCCAAGGGCACCAAGGTGTCCATCGAGGGCAAGCTTCGCTGGAGCCAATGGGAGCGTGATGGCCAGAAGCGCAGCAAGCTGGAGGTCATCGTTGACGAGCTCGAGTTCATGTCGAGCCGCAACAGCAACGGTGGTGCCCCGTCCTATGGCGGAGATTCCTACGGAGGAGGCCAGAGCTACGCTGCTCCGGCGCCTGCTTATAGCGCCCCTGCCCCCGCGGCCCCCGTCATTGATGCCTCCTCTTCCGTGTACGATGATGACATTCCGTTTTAAGCGAAACGAAAGAGGTTAACATGGCCGATTATGCTAAGCAGCCTCGTCGTAAGTATTGCCAGTTCTGCAAGGACGACGTGGAGTATATCGATTACAAAGATACTCAAACGCTGCGCAAGTATGTTACCGATCGTGGCAAGATCAAGCCCCGTCGCGTCACTGGTGCCTGCACTCAGCACCAGCGCGACATCGCGGAGGCCGTCAAGCGCGCCCGCGTCATGGCTCTCATGCCCTATGCCGTTCCCGCGGTGAGCGGTCGTGGCGACCGCCGCAACCGCTAGGCGAAGGAGGAACCATGAAAGTTATTCTTCTGAAGGAACTCCACGGCAAGGGCGGCGAGGGCGACGTCATCGACGTCAACCGTGGCTATGCCAACAACTTCCTGCTCACTCAGGGCTACGCTGTGAAGGCTACTCCGGGTAACCTGAAGCAGCTGGAGGAGCGTAAGAAGAACATCGCCAAGCGCGAGGAGACCCGCATTGCCGATGCCAACGCTCTGGCTGCGAAGCTCAACGACGCCACCGTGCGCGTTATCGCCCAGGTGGGCGAAGAGGGCGTGCTCTTCGGCTCCGTCACGGCTCCGGCCGTGGCCGACGCCATCGCCGAGCAGCTCGAGGTCGAGATCGACAAGCGCCGTGTCGAGCTGGGCAAGCCGATCAAGATGGTGGGTACCTACGAGGTTCCCGTCTCCCTGTACCGCGACATCAAGGGCATTGTGACCGTGATCGTCGGAGGCGAGGGCATGGATGAGGAGTCCGCTGAGACCGTCGAGGCCTTTGATGAGGCTCTCGGGATTGCTGAGACCCCGGCTCCCGAGACCGTCGAGATCGACGGCCAGGTTTCCGAGGACGGCACCGTCGAGGCTGAGGTGACCGAGATCGAGGAGTAAGCTCCTTTCTGATCGATCCCTGCAAAGGCCCTCGTTCGCGAGGGCCTTTTTCTATCCTGAGACCCATCGTTGGGGCCTGTTTGTTTCCCGTGAAACAATAGAGCGCAAGAGGGGCGGGGAGATTCACGCTACAATAGAGGAGACCTAAGAGAAAGAGCTTTTTATGTCGTTTGCCCCCCAGGACCAGGACCCGCAGAGCCAAGGCGTCATCGCACCCCGTGCGCAGCTTCCTCAGAATATTGAGGCCGAGCAGTCGGTGCTGGCTGCTTGTATTCTCAATCACGAGGTGACCGAAGAAGTGGTCATGCGTATTCGGCCCGAGAACTTCTTCCGCCCCGCTCATCGGGCTATCTTCGAGGGTATCCAGAATTTGATCGGCCGCCGCATTCCCGTGGATCCCATCTCCCTCGCCGACACCCTGAAGGCCCTGGGCCAGTTGGATGCCGTGGGAGGGCGCGCCTATTTGGCGGAGCTTGCCGACAACACGTTCTCGCTCACAAGTTGGGAGCGTCATGTGGAGATCGTGAAGCGCCAGGCCATTCTGCGCGACTTGGTGTTCGCCTCCGCTCAGATCAACGCCCTGGCTTACGACGCTCCCGATGATGTGAACGAAGTCGTTGAGGAAGCGGAAAAGATGTTGCTCGAGGTAACTGAGAAGCGCGTTTCCTCCACGTTCCGCAAGATGGACGAACTCGTAGCCGAGGCCTATGAGCAGATCACCCTTTTGGCGAACCAGCGCAATCACGTGGTGGGTGTTCCCACGGGCTTCAAGGATGTTGACGACCTGATCCACGGGTTCCGCGGGGGAGACCTGGTGATCTTGGCTGCCCGTCCCGGCGTGGGCAAGACGTCCTTCGCTCTGAATCTGGCCACCAATGCCGCAAAGGCCGGCGTGGCCGTCACGTTCTTCTCGCTGGAGATGGGTGCCGAACAGCTGGTGCAGCGTATCTTGTGCTCCGAGGCCCGCGTATCGCTCTCGAAGCTGCGCAGCGGCCAGATCGCCGACGGCGACTGGGGCGCCCTGGCCGAGCATTCAGGGAAGCTCGCCGCGTTGGACATGTACATCGACGACACACCGGGCCTGTCCATCTTGGAGGCCCGCGCCAAAGCCCGCCGGGAACTGCGCAACGTGAAGGAGGGTCAGAAGGGCCTTATCGTCGTAGACTACCTGCAGCTCATGGAGCCTGGCCCCAACACGCGTAACAAGAGCACTAACGACCAGGTTGGCGAGATCTCCCGCGGACTGAAGATTCTCGCGAAGGAAATGAACATGCCGGTCATTGCCTTGTCCCAGCTGTCGCGCGCCGTGGAGCAGCGCGGCAAGGACAAGCGCCCCATGCTCTCCGACCTGCGCGACTCCGGTTCCATCGAGCAGGATGCCGACATCGTCATGTTCATCGATCGGTCCATGAGTGAAATCGAGGCCGAGAGCGAGAGCCGCCCCGATCTGGGCACGGCAAAGCTCATCGTGGCAAAGCACCGCAATGGTGCCACGCGCGATATCGACCTCGCCTTCAATCCGGAATTCACCAAGTTCATGGACTTCGTGGACGATTCCCGTTTCGATTCCTCCTTCTAGGAAGCGCCATTGAATCCGTCGCTGACATTCATCCACGCCTCCGATTTGCATATCGGCGCCCCCTTTCGCGGTTTAAGGGAGCTGTCGGAGGAGTGGGCGCGGCGGCTTTCCGATGCCATTCCCGCCGCCTGGGATCGGGTGGTGGAAGCGGCGCTGTCCCGCAAGGTGGACTTTGTGGTAGTGGCTGGGGACATCTTCGATTCCACCCGTGCCTCCTATCGCGATTACCTGCGCTTCTTCGACGGCCTCAAGAAACTCGATGCCGCAGGTATTCCCTCCTATCTGTGCACGGGAAACCACGATCCGCTGAGCCTGTGGCAGAGGGATTTCTTCGCATTGCCGGCATCGGCCACGATGCTCGCCGCCGATCGGCCCGACTTCGCTCTCTATGAGCGGGGAGGCGAACCCCTTGCCATCATCGGCGGCCGGGGATATCCGAACAAGGTGTGGTCGCCCCAGGAGAACATTGCCGCAGGCGTCACCCGTGACGCTGCCGAGAAGGCCCTCGGTCCCCGCGCCGCAGCAGCTCCTTTTGCCGTGGGCGTGCTGCACACGGGGCTGACGCTCGATCCTGTGAAAGCGCCCACTGACCCGGCGGCCTTACTGCGTGCCGGCATGGACTATTGGGCCCTCGGCCACATCCATCGTCGCTACGCGAACGACGAATCCGATCCGCGCATCGTGTTCTCCGGCTGCATCCAAGGGCGCGATGTGAGGGAAACGGGCCCGCGGGGCGTCTACGTCGTTACGCTGGCTGAACAGCGTCCTCCAGCTCTGACGTTCATCCCCACGGCCTCGGTAGTATGGGAGCAGCTTGAGGTTGACGTGTCCGATTGCGCCAACATTCCGGCCTTGGTTGACAAGGTGATGCGGGAATTGTTCGCCGTGAACGGCACTGTCTCCTGCGAGATGATGGTGTCTCGCATCACGCTGACCGGATCTTCGGGTCTGCACGAGGTGCTCGGCCGTCCCGGCGTGCTCGACGATGTGCGGTCCTCTGTTAACGATGCCTATAGCGAATTCTTCTGCGATGCGCTCATCGACCGCACGCGAGCGCCCCTCAACGAGGAAGCCCTGCGGGCCGAGGGTATGTTCCCGGCGGTATTCCTGCGCACGGCCGACGCCATGGTCGCTGATGTGACAGGCCAGATCGATTACATCCAGGAGGAGTTTCTCGCGCGGAACATCCCGCTCACAGCGGCGCTTTCCGAAAAGAAAGCCCGATGTCTTGCCGCCGAGGCCGCCGATCTGGTGCTTGACCTGCTCGTGCAGGGAGGCGATGCGTGATGGTGCGGACGACCCCCTTTCTGCGCTATCTGCGCATCGAGCGCTTTGGTCGCTTCCATGACAAGACCGTGGGTCCCTTCGATGAGCATCTGAACATCGTCTATGGTGGCAACGAAGCGGGCAAAACCACCCTGGCTGCCTTCGTCGGCGGCGTGCTATTCGGATGGGAGGAGGCCCGCGGCCGGCGGAATACCTACAAGCCCGCCGGTGCCGAGCGGAGCGGGAGTCTGATCTTCTCCGACGGTCGTACGCTCTCGCGCACGCGCAACGTCGATGGTATCGACGGGGACGCAGCCCTGGTGGAGGATATCGACAGGGACACCTTCCGCACAATGTTCTCCTTGAACAGCGACGAGTTGCGCAGTTTGCGAAATACGACCGACACTACGGCGAAGCTGCTCACGGCCGGCTCGGGCACCTCGTCGTCGCCAGCCCATGCTCTTGCCCAAGTGAGCGAGCGCTTGGCGGCGTTCACCTCCCGAGCGGCTGGGGCCACGCAGTCCATTCCGCAGTTGATCGCCCTGCGCAACGAGCTGCGCGAGCGACAGAATGAAGCCGCCGACCAGGCCGACCGCTGGCGCGCCCAAGATCGCGAGCTGCACGAGCTGGAGCCGGAGCGCGCGGCCATGGCCGAGCGGGTTGACGAGAGCAATCGGCTCATCGAATCGCTCTCCTCGGCCCGGGCGGTCCTGGAGGCGCTCGACGGGGAACGTGACAAGCTGGAGCAGGAGATCGAACGGCTTGAGGGGGTTCAGGCCGCCGCAACCTCTGAGCAGCGAGAACGCGAGCGCGGGGCGGGGGCGTCCTTGGCTCGTCTGAGCTCCAATGAGGACCGCGCCCTGCGCGACCGTCTCGACGCCCTCGCGGCCCAGCAGGCCCGCCTTGCCCACAGTACCGATGTCGCTCGGGCGAATTACACCTCGTCGGCAGCGGTGTACGAGGCTCTACTGGAGACGGAGAGCGGTCGCGACGAGCAGCAGCGCTTGCGGACAGATCGGCGCATTCAAGTGGCTTTCTGCGTGGTCATCCCCGCCGTGCTGTTCTTGCTGGGCGTGCCCCTGTTCATCGAGGGCCGCGATCGCGGGGCCCTCAGCTATATGGCCATCGGCTTCCTGCTCACGGTATTTGCCGCATTGCTGGCCCTCGGCGGCTTCGCTTTGCTCTTCCGCCCCAGCAAGCACAACACTGCGCTCAAGGAGCGTTTCCAGGATGCCCACTGGGTCATGGTGCAGGATAAGAAGAAGCTCGAGGCGTGCCAGGCGGAGGAGCGGCAGGCTCAGATTCGTCTCGCGGAGGAGCTGGAAGAGCTTGGGCTTGGGGCCGCCGATGGCTCTCTGCGCCAGGCTCGGGTGCTCTTGGACGAGGCGCGCGATGCCCGCGCCGATGCGGCGCTGTGCCGTCAGCGCCAGCAGGCGGCGGCAGCTCGGGCGGCTCAAGCCAGCGCCCGCTTGGCCGAGATCCGCCGGGAACGGGCGGCGGCCACGGCTCGGGCGGGCCTTTCTCCCGAGGTCCACCTCTCCGAGGTAGAAGCCGAACTCGAGCGCCGCTTGCGTCAACGGGCCGGGCTGCTAGAGGCCTTCGAGTCCATGAACCAGCGAGCCGGCGAGTTGGCGACCATCCTCTCCCAGGCCGAGGCTGAGGGCTCGTTCGATCGCTACAAGATCGAGGTGCAGCAGGTATCCACGCGCCTTGACGAGGCCCGGGCCGACTTTGCCCGCCTGCTCCTCGCTAAGCGCATGCTCCAAGCGGCCATCGCCACCTGGGAATCGAAGCAGCAGCCGGAGGTGTACGCGAAGGCGAGCCGTCTCCTGTCTCTCATGACCGAGGGTCGTTGGACGGCGGTAGAGCTCTCTTCTGGGGGAACCCTGTTGGTGGCCGATGCGGCTCGATGCACGCGCGAGCCTGTCCACCTGTCCCTTGGAACATGTCAGCAGCTGTATTTGGCCCTGCGCATCGCCCTGCTCACGAGTGCCGACAATGTTGGCCGCGCTATCCCCATTCTCGCCGACGACATTCTCGTGAACTTCGACGATCGCCGGCGCATCGGCGCCGCCCAGGCGTTGGTGGAACTGGCCCGAACCCGCCAGGTCATTCTGTTCACTTGCCACCCAGAGGTGGTGCGGGTTCTGAAGAAGGCCGCCAAGCAGGCCGACTGCTCGACCGTGATCATCGATTTGTAGAACCCGTCCGCTGCTGTGCGGCGCCCCTGTCGTCCCGACGCTTCCCTCCGGCTTCCCCTCATGTGCGGCCAGGTCCTTTCCCTCGGTGTCTTCGCCCTTTGGAAAAGACCCGTAGCTACCGAACGTGCGGGCCATTTGCGGCCGCCTGTACTATACTTACATCTTCGAGCAAAAGGCTCACGACGAAAGGACGCAGCATGCCCAGCACAGTGCTCGTCGGCGCCCAGTGGGGCGACGAAGGCAAGGGTAAGATCACCGACCTCATCGCCAGCGACTACGACTACGTGGTGCGCTTCCAGGGGGGCAACAACGCCGGCCACACCGTCATCCACGGTGACAAGAAGCTGGCGCTGCACCTCATGCCCTCCGGTGTCATGTACGAGAACGCCGTGCCCGTCATCGGCAACGGCGTGGTGGTGGACCCGGGCGTCCTGGTGAAGGAGATGGCCATGCTGGAGGCCGAGGGCATCTCCTGCAAGAACCTGCGCATCTCCAACGACGCGCACCTCATCATGCCCTACCACAAGGATCTTGACGGAGCCGACGAGAAGAGCCTCGGCGACAAGAAGATCGGCACCACCAAGCGCGGCATCGGTCCCTGCTATCAGGATAAAATGGGCCGCAAGGGCATCCGTATGCAGGACCTGCTGGACGAGAAGATCTTCCGTCTGAAGCTCGCGGCGGTGCTGGCCCAGAAAAATCCCATTTTGGAGAAGATCTACGGGCTGCACACCTACACCGTCGAGGAAATCTGCGACGAGTACCTACCCTATGCCCGTATTCTCGCCCCCTTCGTGTGCGAGTCGGCCCACATGCTGAACACGGCCCTGGCCGAGGGCAAGTCCATCCTCTTCGAGGGGGCCCAGGGTACCCTGCTCGACATCGACCATGGCACCTATCCCTTCGTCACCTCGTCTTCCTGCTGCGCTGGCGGCGCTGCCACGGGCACCGGCGTGGGCCCTGCGGCCATCGACCGGGTACTCGGCATCCAGAAGGCCTATGTCACCCGCGTGGGAGAGGGCCCCTTCCCCACGGAGCTGAAGTTCCCCGAGAACGGCGGAGTGGGCCAGGATGCGGAAGACGGCGAGTTGCTGTGCGCCGCCGGCCACGAGTTCGGCGTGACCACGGGCCGCAAGCGCCGCTGCGGCTGGTTCGACGCCGTCATCGGCCGCTATGCCGCCGAGGTGAACGGGCTTACGGACGTGGCCCTCACTAAGCTGGACGTGCTGTCGGCCTTCGACACTATCAAGGTGTGCGTGGCCTACGAGTGCGATGGCGAGCGCTACGACTACTTCCCCATGCAGCAGTCGGTGCTGCATCACGCGAAACCCATCTACGTGGAGCTGCCCGGTTGGAAGGATGTCGATATTACGGGCTGCAAGACCTACGAGGAGCTGCCCGAGAACACGCGCAAGTACATCGAGTATCTGGAAGAGGTCACCGGCGTGCCCATGAGCATCATCTCCGTGGGCCCCGATCGCGATCAGACCATCATGCGGAATTGGTAGGAGAGGACCAACATGAACATCCTGGTTTTGGGTTCGGGTGGCCGCGAGCACGCCATCGCCTGGGCGCTGCAGAAGTCGCCGAAGACCGATGTGCTGTACGTGGCCCCGGGCAACGGAGGCACCGCTGACATTGCCGAGAACGTCGAGATCGACATTGCCGATAGCGAGGCCCTGCTCAGCTTCGTGGCCGAGCGCAAGATTGGCCTGGTGGTCATCGGCCCCGAGGCGCCCCTGGTCGATGGCGTGGCCGATGTGCTGCGCGCGGCCGGCGTGCCGGTGTTCGGTCCCAACGCCGATGGCGCCCAGCTGGAGGGTTCCAAGGCCTATTCCAAAGAGTTCATGATGGCCAATGCCATCCCCACCGCCGCCTACGGTCGCTTCGATAACGCGGATGCGGCCCTGGCCTATGTGCGCGAGCAGGGCGCCCCCATCGTCATCAAGGCCGACGGTCTGGCCGCCGGCAAGGGCGTCGTGGTGGCGGAAACCCTGGAAGACGCCGAGAACGCCGTGCGCGCCTGCTTCGACGGCGCCTTCGGCGATGCCGGCTCCACGGTGGTCATCGAGGAGTGCATGACCGGCCCCGAGTGCTCGCTGCTCTGCTTCGTCACAGCCGGCAAGTCCTTCCCCATGGCCCCGGCCCAGGATCACAAGCGTGCCTACGACGGCGACCTGGGCCCCAATACTGGTGGCATGGGCGTGTACTCGCCAGTGCCCATCGTGACCGATGAGGAAATGGCCGCCATGGTGGCCATCATGGAAGACGCCGCCTCTGCGACAGCGCGCGAGCCCTTCGCCGCCGACTACCGCGGTACGCTGTACGGCGGCTTCATGCTCACCCCCGCCGGCCCCAAGATCGTGGAGTTCAACGTGCGCTTCGGCGATCCGGAGACCCAGGTGGTCTTGCCGCGCCTGGAAAGCGACCTGGTGGACGTGATGCTGGCCGTGGCCGAGGGCCGTCCCGAGGACATTGCCCTGGAGTGGTCCGACGATTGGGCCGTCTCGGTGGTGCTCGCGAGCGAGGGCTACCCCGGCTCCTACGAGAAGGGGAAGGTTATCCTCGGCATTGAGGAGGCCGAGGCCCTGGATGGCGTTACCGTGTTCCATGCTGGCACCCGGCGCAACTTCGACGGCGAGCTGCTCACCAACGGCGGACGCGTGCTGAACGTGGTGGCCACGGGCGCCACGTTCGAGGAGGCTCGCGAGCGGGCCTATGAGGCTTGCGACCTCATCAACTTCGAAGGCAAGCAGTTCCGCCATGATATCGGCAAGAAGGCCCTCCAGGGTCGTTCCGCTTGGGAGTAGCCTATGCTCTCAGAGCGACTGTTGTCGAAGGTGGTAGCGGCCTGCACGGCCAACTATCTGAAGCTGACCCCCTGCACCGAGGAGCCCGTGCCCGAGCCCGTGCCCGGGCAGGCCTATATGCTTTATATGCATGTGCCGTTCTGCGAGCGGCTCTGCCCGTATTGCTCCTTCAACCGCTTCCCCTTCCGGGAGGATCGGGCGAAGCCCTACTTCGAGAACATGCGCAAGGAGATGCGCATGCTGAAGGAGCTGGGCTACGACTTCGATTCGGTCTACATCGGCGGCGGCACGCCCACCATCATGATCGACGAGCTGTGCGAGACCATCGACCAGGCCCGCGATCTGTTCTCCATTCGGGAAGTGTCGAGCGAGACGAACCCGAACCACCTCATCCCCTCCTACTTGGAGAAGTTGAAGGGGCGCGTGCAGCGGCTGTCGGTAGGGGTGCAGTCCTTCGACGACGACCTGCTGCGCCAGATGGACCGCTACGAGAAATACGGCTGCGGTCAGGAGATTCTCGAACGTATCGGCGAGGCGTCGCCCTATTTCACCTCCATGAACGCCGACATGATCTTTAACTTCCCGGCCCAGACCGAGGACACGCTCATCCGCGATATCGAGATGGTGGTGGCCTCGGGAGCGAGCCAGACTACGTTCTACCCGCTCATGGCCTCGCCGTCGGTGCAGCGGTCTCTCGCAGCCACCGTGGGCCCGGTGGATTACAACCGTGAGCAGCGGTTCTACGAGATCATCTGCGATCTGCTGCTGGGAGACTTGCCCAACGGCGATCCCGGTCTGTTCGAGTTGGGCAGCGCCTGGACGTTCAATCGCCGCGGTACCGGTGCGGCCGGCGAGGACGCCATGATCGACGAGTACGTGGTGGACTACGAGGAGTACCCGGCCATCGGCAGCGGCGGCATCACCTATCTGGGGAAGAACCTGTACGTGAACACGTTCTCGGTACGCGAGTACAATGCCGCCATCGAGAGCGGCCGTATGTCCATGATGGGCAAGACCACGTTCAGCCTGCGCGATCGCATGCGCTACCGGTTCATGATGCAGCTGTTCGGCCTACATCTGGACAAGCGCCAGTTCTACCGCGACTTCGGTACGACCGTGGAGCGGGGTCTGCCGGCCGAGATGGCCTTCATGCGGGCCTGCGGCGCCTTTGCCACCGACAATTCCGACGAGCTGACGCTGACGCCCAAGGGCCGCTACCTCGTGGTAGTCATGATGCGCCAGTTCTTCATCGGCGTGAACAATCTGCGCGACCAGGCCCGGGCGGCCCTCACGGGCGAGGAGCGCGAGCTGGTGTTCGGCGATGGCACGGCCCATGGGTGTGCGGCCGCCGGGGGCGCGGCCTCGGCCGCTGCCGCCGCCGGGGTGCGCGAGCTGTCCGCCACGGCGGTTCTCGACGGAGCCCGGGCCCAGGCGGCCGAGGAGTAGGCGCCCCCGCCCATGACCTATGTTTCCGTTGTGACTCTGGCGGCCTATGGCCTCGTGCTGCTGGTGCTCGGGGCCATAGCCGTAGTTGATCTGCGGGAGAGGCGCGTGCCCAACCTGCTGTCCGGGGCCTTGGCTGCCCTCTGGCTGCTGTGGCGCGTCGTGCTTGGCTTCGCCGGCCAGCACATGGGGCTGGGCTTCCGCGCCGAGTTCGCGGCTCCCGCGCCGACAATCGTGGTGCCCCCGGGGCTCAGCATCGAAGGTGCTTCCCTGGCCGAGGGCATTATCGGCGCCGTCATCCTCGGCGGCGGTTTGCTGGTGCTCACGGCCGTCTATGAGGCCGTGACCCATCGGGAGTCCTTCGGCGGCGGAGACATCAAGCTCATGGCCGCCCTCGGTCTGTTCCTCGGCGCCGATCGGGGTCTCATCTGCTTGCTGGCCGCATGCGTGCTCAGCCTGCTCTACGCTCTTATTGCCCGTATCGCCCGCTCGGTGATTGCCCGCCGCCGAGGGGGAACCTCCGAAGAAGAAGGGGAGGGCCTGCTGCGCACGACCCTCCCCTTTGCTCCCTTTATTGCCCTGGGTGCTTTGATTGCCTTTGTGGTTTAGCTGTTTCGCCGATCCTTTCGGCGCCGCGCCGCCGATACAGCCAGAATGGCGGCAGCTCCCAGGGCCATCGCTCCGGCGACGGTCATCGGCGCGGCATCGCCCGTTTGAGCCAGCAGGTGCTTGAGGCGAATGGTCGTGCCATCCCGCTCTTCTACGGTATAGGTGAAGCGCACGATCCTATCGGGCCCGCCGTTCGGGTCGGGGTACACCGCCGTCACGTAGTAGGTGCCCGGACGGGTGGGATCGATGGAGTCAACCGTCTTGCCATCAAGAGTGATGGTGATCTCGGGTTTTACGTCGGCGGGCACGCGATCGGGCCAGCGCTCGTGGATATCGGCGGCAATATCATCCTTCGTCAGAGGCTTGCCGTTGGGATCCACGGTCACGGTGACGTTCTCGTCAACGATGACGTTTCCCTGATCCGGCTGCGAGGCGCCCGGGGCGGTGGGCTTGTCGGGCGTGCCCGGCTTCTCGGGCTTCTGCGGTTCGTCGGGGGTCGGCTCGGCCACGGTGTATTCGAAACGCACTACCTTGTCCGGGCCACCATCGGGGTCGGGGTACGTGGCGATGACCACGTAGTGACCGGGCTTGGTCGGGTCGATGGTCTCCACCTCTTCGCCGTCCTTGATGATGGTGATGACCGGATCGGTGTTGGGAAGATTGTCTTCTATCTGGTCTTTGATGACATCCTCAAGCTCGTCCTTCGACACCGGCGGCTTGCCCGGGGTCACGTCCTCTTCCACGGTGCCTCCCTCGATGAGGTCGCCGATCTGGTCCAAATCGGGGTCGGTGGCCGGATTGGCGGTGACCACCACCTTGGCCGGCTTCAGGGTGAGGAGGTAATTGCCGATGTCATAGCGGCCGCCACCTAGATCTTTCACCTCGGTAATGGGGGAGGGGAAGCCGGTCGCGCGGGATCCGTCCATCGCGAAGGCCGCGGCCGCCCCGTTGGCACAAGGGTTCACATTGGCGAAGTGGGGAGTCGCCGTATAGGTGCCCACAGTGGGGTTGGAGACGTCCAGCGGCTCGCCGTCGCTGTCGCGGGTGCAGGTCAGCTCCACGGCACCGAGAATGCTTTCAACGGCCCCGCCATCGACCCGCGCGGCATCGCGAGGCGCGAGCATATTCGCTGCCCACGGGGCGCTCCCATCGTCGTGCACGTCTTCGTTGCTCGTCAGGGTCAGGGGAACGCCGGATTCGTCGGCTAGGGGCTTGCCCGCTAGGCCCCACTTTACGGTGGAAGAGGCGGTTACAACCAGTTCCCGAGGCACGATACGGGCTACCAGTTCAAGGGTTCCGTCATCTTTCAGACCAGCCAGAGTGTAATTGGTGGTCACGGTGCCGTCGGCCGATTCCAGCCGCGCCCCTTCGAGCACGATCTTCCCGTCCCCCGCGTCGGCGGTGCCGTAGCTTGCGCTATCTGCGGCAAGGCGCACATCGCCGCTATGGGTGGGAAGAATGCCGGGCAACGCGATGGCATCCAGGCTGAAGTCGGCGGTGCCGTCGTACACCTTCTCATACACCTTTGGCTGCATAGCACCAGAAGCATCCTTCTCGCGTGTCAGGTCAACGGTGGCGGGGCGCACGGTGAAGATGGCGGTGCCCTCCTTGTACACGCCGCCGTCTTCCCGATTAGGTTTCGTGGAGGTGACCTTGTAACGGCCGGCGGTGTAGGGCACCTCGGCCTCGGGCACTACGATGGGTTTGCCGTCGTCGCCGATGATTTCCTTGCCGTTGGCGTCCACGAGCACGTAGGTACGCTCCACCTGGTCGGCCACGGGGTCCAGCACGCCGCCGTTGATGTTCTCGCCCACCTTGAGGGCTTGGCCGAGGGTGATGCTGTCTGCCTCGGTGGTAATGGTGAGCTCTTCGGGATCGACGTTGATGTCCACTTTCACATACACATCCACATCGACGTTCACATCGGCATCGCCCCCGGAACCATCGCCGTCTCCGCCCGGCGCGCTATCGTCTTCCAAACCGCCGTACTCGATGACGTAGCAGCATTTCTGGTGAGCAGCATTGTTGGGGAAGTTGGGATAATCGTTCCATTTGCCAATGTTGGCCGCTGCGGTGGGCACGTCGGCGGAGTTTTTCTGGCTGTACATATGCAAGCAGTATTCGCCCGAATCTAGAGTGCCGGCGTTGTCGTAGAATCCGATACTGGCCGCGTTGTTCGGCTCGCTGCTGGCAAAATTGTAGTAAGCGTCGTCTTCGGTTATCGGATCTTTCACGGGCGTTGCCGACCCGGTCGAGACCATGCGACATATCTCCATGGGGCCGCCGTCGGGGCCCATGGTTGCCTCGGGCCCGGTTACCCAATAGAAGCTGTAGGGCCATCCTGCTAAGGGATTCTGCCATGTGAACTGCCCCGTGTTGCCGACGGCGCCGAACGTGGGCTCGGCCGTACCGCCCATCCACATGTTCGTGTCAATGAGCGTGGTGATGAACTTCGATTCCTCGGGGCTGGTAACCGTGACTAAATAGCCCTGAAGGCCCATGTAGGTGTCGGCCGCCGCCGCATCGCGGGCTTCCAGCCAGGTAGACGGCTGGGGAATGTAGCGGTAGTAGTGGCCATTCTCGGAATTGAAGTCGTAGGTGTCCGTTACGGGCTTCAGGCTGGCGATCATGCGCAGGCCCTTGGTGCCCGACCCGCCGGCAAGGGTGATCTTCATATGCTTTTGGAGGTACTCCTCCCATTTTGCCGCCGGCCAGCCGCCTTCCTTCTCGTCGGCATTCGTGGCGTTCACAGATCGGTTGGCCGTCTTGCCCCGCACCTCGAAGCCCTCTACCGCATCGAAGGTCACGTCGTCGCCCGCCGCAATGGCCGTCGTGAACTGCACGGTGATGCTGCGGATGTTCTTATCGGTGTTGGAGGTTACCTTCAACTTGGGAAACCGGTACTCGTTTCCATTGCGCTCGGCGGGGCCAGCCACAATGGTCAGTTCCGCAGCTTCGTCGTCAACATCGGCGGAAGGTGCGGCGCTCTCGTCCGCCGCCCAGGCTGGCTCGCAGAGAGGCGCGGTGCCGACAACGGCAATCGTCGAGGCCGTTGCGGCTAGCGCGATGGCGAGGGATCCCTTGACGAGGTTCATTCCCAATACATGCAGAGGTTTCATAGCAGGTCTTCTCTCGGTCGTTCTAAAATGATAGAAGTACTCATAGTATAGCGCCGCCACCAGGTCGCGCCAACCGCGATAAGCCCTTGAGGCGATGAGAGTTTCGGCCGATGACAGCAACGGATATGCGATGGGGGGAGCGCGACGCCACGGATCGTCCCGAAAAAAGTTCTTGCATTGCGCGGTTCTACCCGTTAATATATATGCTCGCGTCGAAAGCGAATGCTTTCCGCACCTTGGTCGGGTAGCTCAGTTGGTAGAGCAACGGACTGAAAATCCGTGTGTCGAGGGTTCAAGTCCCCCTCCGACCACCATTAACTTTAAGCAGGTCAAGCAACTAAAACGCTTGACCTGCTTTGTCTTTTAAGTTAGGCTTGTCGCAAGGTTGTCGCAATAATTGTCGCAAATTGCCGCGCAAATCAAATCACAAACAATAACAGCGACACAATGAACCGCCGCGCCACCACTGCCAACCCCCCCATTTCTAAAATATGCCGATTAGCTAGGGCACCAAAGGCGGGTTAAGGCTCAAAAAGTGTGCTCTTAGCATTATTCACTGTCTGTACCGGGTTGGCATGTGGAACTCGTTCCAGTC
>NZ_JBCLQK010000007.1:0-158811 GCF_041223505.1 Adlercreutzia muris | reverse complement strand
AATTGAAGATTCTAGGCGATGGCCGTTCCTCATGCATCAGGGGAAACGACCGTTACACCAACATTGGGCACACGATCAAGGTGAGGGGAAGCGATGATTTGCGATAACGTGCTTCAGGCGGTGGGAGGGACGCCGCTCGTGCGCCTGCAGCGCATGACCGGGCCCGAGGATGCCCAGGTGCTCGTGAAGTTCGAGGGCGTGAATGTGGGCGGGTCAGTGAAGACGCGCACGGCGCTGAAGATGATCGAGCGCGCCGAGGAGCGTGGCGAGCTCGCGCCCGATTCCATTATCGTGGAGCCGACGAGCGGCAACCAGGGTGTGGGCCTTGCGCTCGTGGCGGCCGTGAAGGGCTATGCGGCCCGCATCATCATGCCGGACTCGTGCTCCGAGGAGCGCCGCCGCATCATGGAGCACTACGGGGCCGAGGTGGTGCTCGTGCACGATGAGGGCGACATCGGCGCCTGCATTCAGAAGTGCATCGCGCTGGCCGCTTCCATGACCGCCGAGGATGCGCGCGTGTTCGTGCCCCAGCAGTTCGAGAACCGCGACAACCTGGCGGCCCATGTTCAGGGCACCGCCGCCGAGATCCTGGTCGACGTCCAGGCTGCGGCCATCGCGGTGGACGGCTTCTGCTCCGGCTTCGGCACGGGCGGCACCATCACAGGTGTGGGCGGCGAGCTGCGGAGCGTATTCCCTGATGTGCAGATCTGGGCGGCCGAACCCGAGCATGCCGCGCTGCTCTCGGGCGGAGCCATCGGCACTCACGTGCAGATGGGCATCGGCGACGGCGTGATGCCCGCTATCATGGACACCTCGCTTATCGACGAGATCGTCGTGGTGACCGACGAGGAGGCCCTGGATTGCGCCCGGCGTCTTGCCTGTGAGGAGGGCCTGCTCTGCGGCATCTCCTCGGGCACCAACGTGGCAGCTGCCCTGCGCTTGGCGGCCAAGCTCGGCCCGGGCAAGACGGTGGTCACGCTGGCTCCCGATACCGGCGAGCGCTACTTCTCCACCCCGCTGTTCGCGGGATAGCCTATTTCCTACGGTTCAGCGCATTGGGGGCCCGGGCGCGTAAATGCCCGGGCCTCTTGACGAGAGGGGGGTCAGGCGCGGGCCAGCAGCTCTAAGATGAGTTGGCAGCGGGTGCCGATGGGGGTGGTGTTGGCGTCCAGGAAGGCGCGGATCTGGTGGCGGGGAAGCACGAAGGGCTCGATGAGCTCGGCGGCTTCGGGCGCGGCTGCTCCGCCCAGTTCTACCTGGGCGAATACGACATGCACATTCTCCTCGGCGAGACCGGTGGACGAGAATCCCGGCTGGGGAAGCGGGCGCACTGGCGCGTTCACGTCACCGCGCAGGCGGTAGCCGGTCTCCTCGTAGAGCTCGCGGGCCACGGCCTCCTCCAGCGATTCGCCGGCATCCACCAATCCCGCGGGAAGCGAGACGCACCAGCTGTTCAGCGGGTAGCGGAACTCGCGTTCCAGAAGCACCGATCCGTCGGGCAGGATCGGCACGATGCAGACGGCATCGGGCGTGGGAGGCTCGCCGCCGCCGAGTGCGGCCAGGGCTGCGCGGTAGGCCTTGGGCTCTTTGCGCGAGACGCCCTCGTAGGCGTAGGGGCGCCCGTCGGGCATGGTGTAGTGCAGGTGGTACTTGTTGATCCAGCCCGTGGACACGGTCTCGACGGAGGCGAGCTCTGGGGTTGGTGTGGCGGGGAAGGAGGGAAGGGCCTCGCGGGACTCGGCTGCGTCTTCGGGCGCGACGCTGGCCGCTGTCGCGGCCTGTCGGGCGGGGGAAGCGGCCGCTGCGGTGCCTTCGATGTCCGTAAGGCTCGCCGTCCCCGTGGTTGCCAGCACGTCGGCGGTCAGAACCTGCACCCCGACGTGTGCCATATCCGCCAGGTTCGCCCGCTGCACTTCCGGCGTGCGCGACGAGGTGGCGTCGGCGAGCACGGCCACGTTGTAGCCGAGCGCCATCCCGTCGTAGGCCGTCGAGCGCACGCAGTTCGGCGTCGTGGTGCCCGCGAGCACGATGGTGCCGATGCCGCGTGCCTGCAGCCGCTCGTGCAGATCGGTGCCGAAGAAGGCCGACCAGCTCGGCTTCACGATGACAGGCTCGCCCTCGCGTGGCTCCAGTTCGGGCGGGCATGCGAGGCTCTCGGGCCACGCGGTTGACAACGGTCGGCCGCCTTCCGCCCATGTTCCGTGGCGCACCGCTTCCACATCGCTGCCGTCGGCGGCGTATTCGCGGCGCACATGGTAGACGGCCAGCCCGTGGTCCCGCGCCGCGGCAAGGGCGCGCTCGCAGGCGGGGATCGTGGCGGCGGCGCCGGCGATGCACAGGGGCGAGGCGGGGTTGATGAAGCCCCTCTGCATGTCGATGAGGATCAGCGCGGTGCGGGCAGCGTCGGTCATGGGAGCTCCTTCTTTCAACGGTGTCAACGCGTAGAGGGGGCGCGGGATGCTCTGATCGAGCAAGTTTCGCAGCTGCAACATACGTAGCATGTTGCAAGCGAGGACTGTCTGAGCGAATCAGGATGTCCTGCACCTCCGACCGGCGACGAGTGCGAGAGTGCTATACTGCCACCAATATTCTCACCGTGCAACTGAGAGAAAGGGAACCCCATGATCCTCCTCGGCATCCTCATCGTGCTGCTCGTGCTGCTCGCGCCGCAGATCTTCTTCATCGTGCCGCAGCAGAATGTCTACATCATCGAGCGGCTCGGCAAGTTCAACCGCACCGTGGGCGCGGGCCTGAACATCAAGATCCCGTTCTTCGAGACCGTCGCCGCCAAGGTTGACATGCGCACGCGCCAGGAGCAGTTCACTATCGACGCGAAGACCCGCGACAACGTGACCGTCACCATGGCCATCGCCGCCCAGTACCGTGTGAGCGCCCAGCCGGCCGCCCAGGGGCAGCCCTCGGGCGTGTGGCGCAGCTACTACATGCTGGCCAATCCCACGGCCCAGATGCGCTCCTACCTCATCGACGCGCTGCGCTCTAGCGTGCCCCAGTACACGCTGGACGAGGTGTTCGACAAGAAGGACGCCATCGCCTCGGATGTGAACCAGACGGTATCGGGCCTCATGGTGGCCTACGGCTACGACGTGGTGAGCACGCTCATCACGGCCATCGACCTGCCGGCCGACGTGGAGCAGTCCATGAACCGCATCAACTCCGCCCAGCGGGAGAAGGAGGCGGCCCAGTCCCTCGCCGAGGCCGAGCGCATCAAGGTGGTCACCGAGGCTCGTGCCCGCGCCGAGGCCATGGAGCAGGCCGGCCGCGGCATCGCCGCCCAGCGCAAGGCCATCGCCGACGGCATCTCCGAGTCGCTCGCGGTCATCAAGAGCTCCGGCGTGTCGGCGGCCGAGGCCAACCAGCTGTTCATCTTCACCCAGTGGACCGATATGATGAGCGAGTTCGCCCGCAACGGCCGCCAGTCCACGGTGGTGCTGCCGAGCGACTTCTCCCAGACGGCGTCCATGTTCGAGCAGATGCTCGTGGCCCAGGAGACGGAAGGCGATGACGAGTTCGTCATCGTGGAGGAAGAGGCGCCCGGCCGCGCCTAGGGCTGGCTCCGCCGCGCCTAACCGGCGTTCCCCAACCGTTCCCGTGGATTTTCGCGGAATGGCGGGGAAATTTTCCTTGCGCGGGCGCGGTAGTGGCGATATACTGTCAAATCGCGTCCATAACTAGATGAAATCGCAAGACCACTGGAAGTATAGAGTAGGAAATGGCAATGGATATCATTCGCGCTATCGAGCAGCAGCAGATCAAGCAGGACCTCCCCGAGTTCAACGTGGGCGATAACGTCAAGGTCCACTACCGCATCAAGGAAGGCAACCGCGAGCGCATCCAGGTGTTCCAGGGCGACGTCATCCGCCGCCAGGGCGCTTCGGTCCGCGAGACCTTCACCGTGCGCAAGATCAGCTTCTCCATCGGCGTCGAGCGTACCTTCCCGGTGCATTCCCCGAAGATCGAGAAGATCGAGGTGACCCGTCGCGGCGACGTGCGTCGCGCCAAGCTGTACTACCTGCGCAACAAGGTGGGCAAGGCCGCCAAGATCAAGGAGAAGTCGTTCCGCTAGGACGCAACTTCCGTGTACTGCCAAGGGCTCCTTCGGGGGCCCTTTTTCTTGGGTTGACCTGTGACTATCGCAGGCTCCAGCCCTGCTGACGATGAGAGGAGAGCCTGGTGATCGACCTGACCGTCCCCGAGATACGCGCCAAGCTCCAGCACGCCGACGCGGCCGCCTTCGCCGTGCTGGAGCGCTCGCTGGTGGCCGATACCCGCAAGGGGGTGCGCCAGGCCGTGGAGGTGGCGCGCCGCCGTCTCGAGGCCGAGGCCGCCGAGGCGGAGCGGCTGGCGAGTATGTACGCCTTCGAGCGACAGCTGGCCGCCGAGCGGGGCGGCCGGGTGATCCTCGGCCTCGACGAGGTGGGGCGCGGTCCCCTGGCCGGCCCCTTGGCCGTGGGCGGCGTCGTCCTCGGGGAGGAGGTCATCGCCGGGCTCAACGACTCCAAGCAGGTGCGGCCGGAGGACCGCGAGGCCATCGCCGACGCCGTGCGCGAGCGGGCCCGGGCGTGGACGGTGCAGTACGTGGAGCCGGCCGATATCGACCGCGACGGCATGACCGCCTCCCTGCGACGGGCGTTTGGGGCCGCCATCGCCGCTGTGGAGGCGGCCGGCGTGGCCGTGGACGTGGTGCTCTTGGATGGCAACCCGCTTCGTCTGGACGAGCGGGAGGTGAGCGTGGTGAAGGGCGACGGGAAGTGCGCCTCCATCGCCGCGGCCTCCATCGTGGCCAAGGTGGCCCGCGACGGCCTCATGGAGGCCTACGACGCCGAGTACCCGGGCTACGGCTTCGCGGGGAACAAGGGCTATGGATCCGAGGGGCATTTGGCTGCCATTCGCGAGCGGGGGCTCACCCCCATCCATCGCCGCAGCTTCTGCACCTCCTTCACCCAAGAGAGCCTTTTCTAGCGACCCGAGGGGCGAGGGGGCGACACAGCGACGGCTTGCGACCGCTAACAAGGCGGCGCCGTGGCGTTTCGCTGGCGGCGCGGGGACGGCACAGCAGCGCCCTGCGGGCGGTTCGGCGACGGTGCCGGGGCGGTGCGCGGCGGGGGTTATCGGCGGTTTTCCCGCGACATAAGTGCGACTTTGGGAGAGTAGGATGCTCCTACCGAGAAAGGAGCACACCTCATGGTCACGATAGAGGAAGCGGCCGTCGGCCGCGCTGCGGCGCCCACGAAAAAGCGCCGACAGGCCAAAGACGCCGCCGCAGGAAAACATGCGGCCCCGACCGAGGGCGATAACAAGCCGCGAAAGCGCAAGTCCTCCTCGCGAAAGGCATCGCCAGGGGTTGTCGGAACTGCCGCGCGGCGGTCGTCGTCCAAGGGGAAGACGGCTGTGGGCGGATCGGCGCCTGCCACGGTCCGGGAGCCGCGCGGGCGGCGCAACCGGGCCCTCGGGGCTCGCGGAGAGGATGCAGCCGTCCGATTTCTCGAGGCCCGGGGCTACCATATCCTCGAGCGCAACTGGACCTGCTTCGCCGGCGAGGCGGACATCATCGCCGCCGACGGGACGACTCTCGTTTTCGTCGAGGTGAAGACGCGCCGCGACGATTCCCACGGGCTGCCCTCCGAGGCCGTGGGCCGGGCCAAGCGCGAGCGTTACGAGAAGATCGCCCTCGCCTACGTGACCGACCACTTCTTCGATGAGGCTGTGGTGCGTTTCGACGTGGTGGCCATTACCGTGCTGCCCGAGGACCGCGCCTTCGTGAGCCATCATGTCGGCGCCTACTCGGCGGGCTGAGCCATGGCCTTTGGACAATGCGCAGTCATGAGCGCCACCGTGCGCGGGGTGGATGTGGTGCCCGTCACCGTGGAGGTGGTGGTTTCCGGGGGTCTGCCGGGCATGGCCATCGTCGGCATGCCGGATGCGGCCATCCAAGAGGCCCGGGAGCGGGTGCGGGCGGCCATCCGCGCCGCCGGCTTCAAAATGCCGGGGGAGAAGATCGTCGTGAACCTGGCGCCGAGCCATCTGCGCAAGACGGGCTCGGGCTTCGATCTGCCCATCGCCCTGGGCATCCTTGTGGCCACCGGGCAGATCGATCCGGCTTGGGCCCGGGATACTCTCTACGTGGGGGAGCTGTCGCTGGACGGCACCGTGCGGCCTGTGGCCGGAACCCTGGCCTGTGGCATCTGCGCCCGTTCCTGCGAGCTCGATTTCGTCTGTGCCCGGGACAGCGACCCGGTGCCCCTGGAGGGCGTGCGCATCCTTGCCATCGACCGCCTCGATGCGGCGGCGGGGGAGGGCGGCGCGGCCCGATGTCTGAGCCTCCACGGCCGGGGCCGGGGTGCTTCAGGGCCGTCGGGTGCGCCGGACTATCGCGAGGTGTCGGGCCACGAGGGGGCGAAGCGCGCCTTTCAGATCGCAGCGGCCGGTGGTCACGGCCTGCTCATGATGGGGCCGCCCGGGGCCGGAAAGACCATGCTCGCCTCTCGGATGCCCTCCATCCTGCCTCCCCTCGATCCCGATGAGGCCCTCGAGGCGGCGGTGGTGCACTCGGTGGCCGGCGAGCCCATCGCCTCCGTCATCGCCGGCGAGCGCCCTTTCCGCAGCCCGCACCACAGTGCCTCCCTCGCGGGGCTCGTGGGCGGGGGCAGCCCCATCCGCCCGGGGGAGATCTCCCTGGCCCATCATGGCGTCCTCTTCCTCGATGAGCTGCCGGAGTTTCGGTCATCGGTGCTCCAGGGCATCCGCCAGCCGCTGGAGAGTGGGGCGGTCACCATCACCCGGGCCGACGGCAACGTGGTCTTCCCGGCCCGTTTCATGCTGGTGGGCGCGGCGAACCCGTGTCCCTGCGGCTACTTCGGCGACGACCGCCACGAGTGCACCTGCACTGTGCCCCAGATACGGGCCTACCAGAACCGCATCGGCGGCCCGCTCATGGATCGCATCGACATTCACCTCGATGTGCGGCGCACGCCGCCGAGCGTCGTGCTCTCGCCCCAGGGCGGCCTCGATTCGGCCACCCTGCGGGAGGGGGTGCTCCGGGGCCGCGCCTTCGCGGCACGACGCGCGGCCGGGACGGCGAGCCGTCGGGCGCCGTTCAGCGTCGAGGGGTGCGCCCTGGACGAGGGGGCGCGGTCGTTTCTCGTGTCCATGGCGGAGCTGCACTCCATGAGCGGCCGGGCTATCGTGCGCACCCTGTCGGTGGCGCGCACCATCGCAGATATGGACGAGGCGGAGACGGTGGGGTGCGAGCACCTGGCCGAGGCGGTGAGCTACCGCGTCCGCGACGGAATAGGAGGTTGCTGACATGCCCGTGCTATCCATGAGGCTCTCCGGCGAGCGCTTCGAGCTCGCTGGAGACGACAGAGCGTTCCCACCCTTGCTCAAGGCTTCCCCGCGGCCCCCGGAGCGTCTCTACGGGGTGGGCGATCCTTCGGCCCTGCGACCGGGGCTCGCTGTGGTGGGGGCGCGTCGGGCGACGCCCTACGGCCGCACGGCGGCCCGGCGCTTCGCCTCGGCCGCTGCCGTCCGGGGCATCCCCATCGTGTCCGGGGGCGCCCGGGGTTGCGATGCGGTTGCCCACGAGGCGGCCCTGGCCGCTGGTTGTCCCACCGTGGCCTTTCTCGGCGGCGGCTGCGACCAACTCTATCCTGCCGAGAACGCCGGGCTGTTCCAGCGCATCGTCGATGGTGGCGGGGCCGTGGTGTCCGAGCGCCCCTGGGACTTCCCGCCCCAGCCCTACACTTTCCGCGAACGCAACCGGCTCATTGCGGGGCTCGCGCGGGCCACGCTCATTGTGGAGGCCGGCCTGCCCTCGGGCACCTTCTCCACGGCCGACGAGGCCCTGGCGGCCGGACGGGAGGTGTGGGTGGTGCCGGGGGCCATCACCTCCGAGAATTCCCGCGGCGCCAACCGCTTGCTCTACCAGGGCGCCCTGCCCATCATCGACGACAACAGCTTCGCCGATGCCCTGTTCCTCACCTACGGGTGCCTGAGGGAGCCTGAAGCGGAGGGAGGGAAGGGGGAAGGAGCCGATGCGCCGCTCGCGGGACGGGCAGCTGAGGAGGCCCTGCTCGCCGCCCTGGCCGCCGAGCCCCTCGGCATGGAGGAGCTGCGCGAACTGGCTCGGGCCCACGGCCCGGCGGGCGGGGAGCTGCCGTGGCTCATGGTCTGGCTTGCCACGGCCCAGCGGGATGGCCTCGTCGCCCAGTACCCGGACGGCCGCTACGGGCCGCGGCTGCCCGCACTGGAAGGAGGCCGGCCATGAGCCGCGCGATCGTGACGTCCTGGGGGAGCGCCGCCGGATTGACGGGGGTGACCGTGCCGTTATTTGGTATCCTGTTGAGCCATGACATACCATGTGAACATAGTAGGCGGCGGTCTGGCGGGCAGCGAGGCGGCCCTCGATCTGGCGGACCGCGGCATTGCGGTGAGCCTGTGGGAAATGCGCCCCGAGCACCGGACCCCCGTGCACCATACGGGAGGGCTGGCCGAGCTCGTCTGCTCGAACTCCCTCAAGAGCACCAAGCCCGACAGCGCGGCGGGACTGCTGAAGGAGGAGCTTGCGGCCCTCGGCTCGCCGCTCATGGAGGAGGCCCGGGCCACGGCTGTGGCGGCCGGCGGTGCCCTGGCTGTGGATCGGACGCTGTTCAGCCGGGCGGTGACCGAGCGCGTGGAGGCCCATCCCCTCATCGAGGTGGTGCGTCGGGAGGCGACGGATATCGCCGCGCTCGCCCGCGGGGCCGACGCGGTCGTCCTGGCGAGCGGCCCGCTCACCTCCGACGGGCTCTCCTCGGCTCTCATGGCCCTGACCGGCCGCGACGCCCTGGCCTTCTACGACGCCGCGGCCCCGGTGGTGATGGCGGACTCCATCGATCGGGAGCGCGTGTTCCGCCAGAGCCGCTACGAGGATGCCAGCGCCGGCGGCGACTACCTGAACGCTCCGTTCTCCCGGGAGGAGTACGAGCGCTTCGTCGACGAGCTGCTCTGCGCCGAGCGGGTCATCGCCAAGGACTTCGAGAGTCGGGAGCTGTTCCAGGCCTGCCAGCCCATTGAGGAGATCGCCCGGGCCGGTCGCGACGCGCCGCGCTTCGGGGCCCTCAAGCCGGTCGGCCTCACCGATCCGCGCACGGGACGCCGCCCCTGGGCCGCCCTCCAACTGCGGGCCGAGGACGCTTGCGGTCAAAGCTACAACCTGGTGGGCTTTCAGACCAACCTCACCTTTCCAGAGCAGCGCCGCGTGTTCCGCCTCATCCCCGGTCTGGAGCAGGCCGAGTTCGCCCGCTACGGCGTGATGCACCGCAACACGTTTCTCGACGCGCCGCGCCTGCTGGACGACCACGGGCGCCTCGTCTCCGATGAGGCCCGGGCCCTGGGCGCGCCGATTTACGTGGCGGGTCAGCTGGGCGGCACTGAGGGGTACTGCGAGGCCATCCGCTCGGGGCTCCATGTTGCCCTGGCTGTGACGGCCGATCTGCGCGGGCGCGTCCTTCCGCCGCTGCCGCACGACACGGTATGGGGGGCGCTTCTGGCCTACGCTACGGATCCGGCCACGACGGACTACCAGCCCATGCACGTGAACTTCGGCATCCTGAGGCCCCTCGACCCGCCGGTGCGCAACAAGCGGGAGCGCTACGGTGCCTACGCCCGTCGGGCCTCGGAGGCCCTCGACGGCTACCGCATCGCCCTCGAGGCTGCGGGCCTGATGGCGCCATGACGGGCGAGGAGCTGTCCGAGCTGCCCGGTGCCGGGGAGGTGGAGCGGTTCTGCACCGCTCTGGCCGTGGAGCAGGGGGCCTCGGCCCACACGGTGCGGGCCTATCGCGAGGATCTGCGGGCCTATCTGGCATGGGCCCGCCGAAGCGGCCTTTCCCCCTGGGAGGTGTCCTATCGCCAGCTGCGCCGCTACCTGGCCGAGCTCGACCAGGCCCACTACGCTCGCACGACCATTAAGCGCCACCTGTCCTCGCTGCGCTCGTTCTTCCGCTGGGCCAATCGGGCCGGCGTCACCGCCAGCGACCCGGCCGGGGTCGTCCAAGCCCCCAAAGCCGCGCGGCGGCTGCCCAAGACCATCGCCCGGGATGACATGGCGGCCTTGCTGGCCGTCTACGGCGAGGTAGACGCCGACGGTGCGCCACGGGAGCAGACGGCGGCGGAGATGCGGGACGCGGCCCTGCTCGAGTTCCTCTTCTCCTGCGGCGCCCGCGTGTCCGAGGCGGCGGGGCTGCGTCTGGCCTGGGTCGATTTCCCGGCCGGCGAGGTAAAGGTGTTCGGCAAGCGGTCCAAGGAGCGCATCGTGCCCCTGTCCCGGAAGGGGGCGCGGGCCATGGAGCGCTATCTGAACGAGGCGCGGTCGGATCTGCTCCAGGGGCAGGCCAGCGAGTTCTTCTTCGTGTCGAATCGCGGGCGTCCCCTGAGCGCCGACGGCATCCGCAAGATGTTCAAGCGCGCCCTGCGGGCCGCCGGCCTCGACGAGAGCCTGTCGCCCCATGCCATGCGCCATTCCTTTGCCACCGAGTTGCTCGATGGCGATGCCGACCTGCGCAGCGTCCAGGACATGCTCGGCCACGCGAGCCTGTCCACCACCCAGATCTACACCCACGTGAGCCCCGATCGCCTCAAGCGCGTCCACGGCCTCGCCCATCCTCGAGCCTGAGCTCGCGCCGCCCGTCGACGGCCTCGATCTCAGCCGCTCTGCGTGCAGCTCCGTTCGGGGCTACACTCCCGTGCGCACCGTTCCCTTCGGGCCGTCGCGGGCGCATCCTTTGTCAAGGCGGCCCCCTCCTCCCTGTTCGCAGGGCGCCTCCCTTCCGTTACGGCGTGAAAACGGCCCTGTGGCGCGGATGTTTCGATGCGGTTGCCCGCTTCCTACGGTTTCCCTGCGCAAGGCGCTCTGCGCTGCATCCGTGGGAAGATTTTCCCAAAGGTTGCCAAGGGCCCGACCTTGAGCCGGGCCTCCGCTGAAGGGAGGAGCCATGAGTCGCAAGAAGGCGAAGATGCTGTTTTGGGCGGCCCTCGTCGTGCTCGCCTATATTCCCTATCTCATGCAGACCGCCGGGCACGCTGTCCTGTAGCGCGGATCTCGATTCCGGAATCCCCCTGGACGACCTATCTCCCTCTCCGCGGAAGACGGCGGCCGAGTCGAAATGACCCGCGCGGAAAATCGCCGGTGCGAGGAGCGAGCGGAGGAAGATGTCGCGGCCCAGCGGCTGAGTCGAAATGACCCGCGCGGAGAATCGCCGGTGCGGGATGGGGGCGGGGGAGTGCCGCGCGGTGGCCCGGCTAGAATGTGATGAGATCGCGCAGTTCCATATCGAGGGCATCGGCGATAGCTATGTACATGGCGATGCTGGGATTGTGCTGGCCCTTTTCGATGCGGTGGATATGGGCCTGATCGGTGCTGATCATCTTGGCGAGCTTGTCTTGGGACAGACCTTGGTCCTTGCGCTGCCGACGGATCTCGGCGCCCAATTCCATGATACGTTCCCGTGTCGCTGCTCTGTTCATGGGTTCATCTTATGGTTATGCCCCTTTTGACGTATGCCAGAAGAAACATAAATCGGTGTTTGCCCGGTCGCGCGTCCGTTCCCCACGGTCAGCGGTCGGCCGAGCGGCCGTCGAAACAGCCTCTCGCCATGGTTGACGGTTGGGTGGGGCGGCACCCGTCTTTCTCTGCTTCCGGCGGTTAGCGGTCGAGGGCGGCCGGCCACTCCCACACGATGCCGCCGTCCCGCAACCGCCCGCCGACGGCGGGCGGTTGCGGGGGATCACCGTTCCCGCGCCCAATGGGGCCGTTTCATCGCTGAGCGGTGAACTTCGCGTTTCCCCTTGAATTCCGTGGCCCGGGGGTTCATACTGCTCGCACCTTCTCGGGGGTGACCTCCCGAAAGGTTCTACGGCTGGCACGTTTGACCCATGGAGGATGGCAATGCACAAGGCGCACTTGACGGACGCTCAGTCCCTGCGCGGTTTTATCCTGGCGACCTTCGCCTTTCTGGCTATTTTCGCATCGACGGCGGTGCCCATTCCGCTGTATGCCGACTACCAGGTCACCATCGGGCTCACGACGGCCGACATCTCCAACACCATGTTCACCTACCTCACGGGTGTGAGCCTCACGCTGTTCCTGGCCGGTCGCGTGTCCGATTCCCTCGGCCGCGTGCCCGTGGCCAGCCTCACCGTTATGCTGGCCGTGTTCGGCTGCATCATGTTCCTGCGGGCCGGCAGCGGCGCCGATGTGCTCGCGGCCCGCTTCGTGCAGGGGCTGGCCGCTGGCTTCGGCATGAGCGCCGTATCGTCGCTGGTCATCGACTGCGTGGGGGAGAAGCACCTGAGCTGGGGATCCACCGTGGCCAGCTGCGGCGCCATGTTCGGCATCATGGTCGGCTCCATCGGCGTGGGCATCCTGTACGACCTCGTGCCCGACCTGACGGCCATCTACGGGGTCATGATCGCGATTCTGGTCCTGAGCCTGTTCCTCGTGAACTTCGTCCACGAGCCCCTCGATCGCACCGTCTCGCTGCGGGCCTCCATCCGACCGCGCGTCTTCATTCCCCGCGATTGCCGCCGCCTATTCGCCGCCGTGGCGGTGGTGTATCTGTCCACGTGGATGGTGGGCTGCTTCTTCCAGTCGTTCTCGGCGCCCATCGCCTACGGCTGCTTCGGCGCCACCTCGCCCCTGCCCGGCTCGGTCATCCTGGCTCTTGCCATGGCGCCCTCGGTGCTCGGCGGCCCCCTCGTGCAGCGCTTCCGGCCCAAGCGGACGCTCGTGGTCTCCATGGGGGTGACCACGGCCTCGGTCGCGGCTCTGGCCCTGTTCGTGGCCACCGGCGCCGAGGGGGCCTTCATGGTGGCCTGCGGGCTGTTCAGCGTGGCTATGGGCGCGGCTTTGGCCACGGCCCTGCGCATGCTGCTGCTGGAGGTGAACGTGCTCCAGGTGTCGGCCATCCTCTCCTCGGTGAACCTCGTGGCCTACGCCGGCTCGGCGGTGACGGGGCTTCTGTGCGGAGCGCTGCTCGGCGCCACCTCCTACGTGGTCGTGTTCGCCGTGATGACGCTTGTGCTCGCCGTCTCCTGCGCCTTCGTTGTGGCCACGGTGCGCACGGCCCGGGCGCGCAAGAAGTCGAAGCGCCTGACCCTGCGCCGCTTCCACAAGAAGCGCAATGCCGAGCTGGCCGCCTTGGACGAGGTGCCGCCCGAGGTGATCGCCGAGGACGCCGCGCCGGCCCTCGCCTAGGGGTGTTCGAACCGGGCAGTCGGCCGCGCCGGCCTCCGCTGAGGCTGCCAGGCTGTGCCGTTCTGCCCGCTGCTACGGCGCGAGCCTGCGAAGATTCCATGGAGGCGAACAAAAGTTCTCTTTAAGGCTGGCGCCACGGCCCGCTGCCCACTAAAATAGCCAGCGAAAACTAGAAGCTGCGCAGCGGGCCTCCCCTCAGGGCGCCCGCTGCGCTACGTCGCGAAGGAAACGAAGCGATCCATGGCAAATGAAATCGTGATCAAGGGCGCCCGCGAGCACAATCTGAAGGACGTCGATCTCACCATACCCCGCGACGAGCTCGTGGTCATCACGGGCCTGTCCGGCTCGGGCAAGTCGAGCCTCGCCTTCGACACCATGTACGCCGAGGGCCAGCGCCGCTACGTGGAGAGCCTCTCCAGCTACGCCCGTATGTTTCTAGGCCAGATGTCCAAGCCCGATGTGGACTCCATCGACGGGCTTTCCCCGGCCGTGTCCATCGACCAGAAGACCACTTCGAAGAACCCCCGCTCTACCGTGGGCACCACCACCGAGATCTACGACTACCTGCGCCTGCTGTTCGCGCGGGTGGGCGTGCCCCACTGCCCCGAGTGCGGACGGGAGATCAAGAAGCAGACCACCGACCAGGTGACCGACGAGATTCTGCGCCTGGGCGACGGGGCCCAGGGCGAGGCTACGAAGGCCATCCTCATGGCACCGGTGGTGGCCGGCCGCAAGGGCGAGTTCACCAAGCTCTTCGCCGATCTGCAGAAGGAGGGCTTCTCCCGCGTGCGCATCGACGGCGAGATCGTGAAGATGACCGGCGAGCCCATCACGCTGAACAAGAAGATCAAGCACTTCATCGATGTCGTCGTTGATCGCGTCACGTTGAAGGAGTCGGCCACGAGCCGTATCGCCGAGGCCGTGGAGCTCGCCTGCAAGCTGGCGAGCGGGCGCGTGCTCGTGCAGGTGCTCGGGCCCGACGGCGCACCGCTCGGCGAGGCCGGCGGCACCTCATCGGGGGCCACGGGCGGCTTAGGCGAGGGGGAGCACCTCTTCTCGCTGGCGCTAGCATGCCCGGAGCACGGCCATTCCATGGACGAGCTGCAGCCCCGCGACTTCTCCTTCAACGCCCCCTACGGTGCCTGTCCCGATTGCCTCGGCATCGGCAGCCGTGATGAGGTGGACGCGTCGCTTGTGGTGCCCGACCCGTCCCTTACCCTGAACGAGGGGGTCATCGCGCCGTTCAAGAGCGGCAACTACTATCCCCAGGTGCTGCGCGCCGTGGCCGAGCACGTGGGCACCGATGCCGATACCCCCTGGGAGGATATGCCCAAGAAGGCCCAGAAGGCCATTATGAACGGCCTGGGGAATGAGAAGGTGCGGGTGGACTACCGCACCGTGGACGGCCGTGACACCTACTGGTACATCGAGTGGGAGGGCGTGCTGGGCGCCGTGAAGCGCCGCTACACCGAGGCCCAGTCCGACGCCCAGCGCGAGAAGCTGGCCGCCTACTTCGCCACCGTGCCCTGCGAGACCTGCGGCGGCCAGCGCCTGAAGCCGGAGATTCTGGCCGTCACGGTGAACGACCGGTCCATCCACGATGTCACCGAGATGTCGGCGGCCGAGTCGCTGGCCTTCTTCGAGGGCCTGCACTTCACCGGCCAGGCGGCGGTCATCGCCCTGCCCATCGTGAAGGAGATCCGCGAGCGTCTGCGCTTCCTCGTGGACGTGGGGCTCGACTACCTCACCCTGGAGCGGGCCACGGCCACGCTCTCGGGCGGCGAGGCCCAGCGCATCCGGCTCGCCACCCAGATCGGCGCCGGGCTCATGGGCGTGCTCTACATCCTGGACGAGCCCTCTATCGGTCTGCACCAGCGCGACAATGAGCGGCTCATCGCCACCTTGGAGCGCCTGCGCGATCTGGGGAACACCGTGGTCGTCGTGGAGCACGACGAGGACACCATCCGCGCCGCCGACTTCGTGGTGGACATGGGGCCGGGCGCCGGCGAGCACGGTGGTGTGGTCATCGCCGCGGGCACCCCGGCCGAGGTCATGGCCACGGAAGGCTCCATCACCGCCGACTACCTGGCGGGCCGCCGCCGCATCGAGGTGCCTGCCGAGCGGCGCCGCCCCAAGCGCGGTTCGGTGAAGATGACCGGCGCCACGGAGAACAACCTGAACAACGTCACGCTGGAGGTGCCCATCGGCACGCTGACGGTCATCACGGGCGTGTCCGGCTCCGGCAAGAGTTCCCTGATCACCGACACCCTGGCCCCGGCCCTGGCGAATCGCCTGAACCACGCCCATCGCCGCACGGGGCCCTACCGCAAAATCACCGGGCTGGACAAGCTCGACAAGGTCATCAACATCGACCAGAGCCCCATCGGCCGCACCCCGCGCTCGAACCCGGCCACCTATATCGGGCTGTGGGACGACATCCGCGCCCTGTTCGCCAGCACGCAGGAGGCCAAGGCCCGCGGCTATGCGCCCGGGCGCTTCTCCTTCAACGTGAGCGGCGGCCGCTGCGAGGCCTGCAAGGGCGACGGCCAGATCAAGATCGAGATGCACTTTTTGCCCGATGTGTACGTGCCCTGCGAGGTGTGCAACGGCGAGCGCTACAACCGCGAGACCTTGCAGGTCACCTACCGCGGTAAGAACATCTCGGAGGTACTCGACATGACCGTGGAGGATGCGCTGGCGTTCTTCGAGAACATCCCGGGCATCAAGCGGAAGCTGCAGACGCTCTTCGACGTGGGCCTCGGCTACATCCGCCTGGGCCAGCCGGCCACCACGCTCTCGGGCGGCGAGGCCCAGCGTGTGAAGCTCGCCAGCGAGCTACAGAAGCGCCAGAGCGGCAAGACCTTCTACATCCTGGACGAGCCCACCACGGGCCTGCATTTCGAGGACGTGCGCCAGCTGCTCGAGGTGCTGCAGCGTCTGGTGGACGCCGGCAACACGGTGCTCGTCATCGAGCACAACCTGGACGTCATCAAGTGCGCCGACCACATCGTGGATCTGGGGCCGGAGGGCGGCGACCGAGGTGGCACCATCATCGCGAGCGGCACGCCCGAGCAAGTGGCCGAGGTGGAGGGCTCCTACACGGGCCACTTCGTCAAGCGCATGCTGGAAGAGGCGAAGAGGCCTCCCGTGGCCTAGGGCTGCCGCGCCCATCTCGTGGACATCGGCCCCCGTCGGGTTCGCCCTGGCGGGGGTTCGCTATAATTAAGGGCTATGAAGAAACGCACGCGGGAAAAAGTGGCCCTCTTGGTCTTCGCGCTGCTCGTCGTTCTCGGCGGCAGCGTGCTCTTGCGCTATTTCGAGACGGGCCGTTCTTGGAACGTGGCCGCCTCGGTGGTGGACGACGCCTTCGGGCAGATGAAGGGCTACACCGCCATCGTCTACGACGGCACCTTCGACAGCCTCGATGCCCTGCGCCCGGCCATGGATCCCGAGGCCATCGGGGCCGAGGAGCCTGCGAGCTTGGGGGCCATGGTGCTCTCCGAGCTCTCGCGGCTGCCGTTGTCCATGCGAGAGCGGCCCGTGTACGCCTCGGACGTGCGCTCGCTCTATGAGGAGAAGGGGGCCGGTGTCATCACCTTGGATGCCGCCGATCTGCGCCGCTACGAGAAACCCACCATCCTCATGGCCGGCGATCGCAAGATCGGCGTCGTGGCCATCGACTACTACGCCTCCAAGAAGCAGCTGGAGAAAGTGCGTCGCGAGTTGACGGACACCGGGGCCCAGTCTCTCGTCTGCCTCGTGCCCCGTCTGTCGTGCCTGGCCACTATCGAGGGGTTCCAGGCGGTCATCGTCACCGACGACGACCAGGCCGAGCCGGGGCTCGGGGAGGGGGCCGAAGGGGCCCACATCGTCTACGCCCCCGAGCGGGGCTCGGTGGGGGTCGTGCTGCTGACGGCTTTGAACGTGCCCTCCTCCAAAGTCTATGCCTCCCTCTGATTCCGTTCACCGCCGCTGTTCGCGCCCGGCGGCCCCCTTTGTTTCCTGTCAGTTAATAACTCACCGTTTTGGAAAAGCCGCGTCCTATAATGCGGCCAGAAGCCAGCGGGCGTGCGCGCGCCGCGGCACCCCGACACGTCAAGGAGGTCCGCATTGAGTTACGTCGAGAACGTCATTGAGCAGGTGAAGGCGAAGAACGCCGAGCAGCCCGAGTTCATCCAGGCTGTCACCGAGGTGCTCCAGTCCCTGGAGCCGGTCATCGAGGCCCATCCGGAATACGAGCAGGCCTCCCTCCTCGAGCGCATCGTGGAGCCTGAGCGCGTGGTCATGTTCCGCGTGCCCTGGGTGGACGATAGCGGCAAGGTGCAGGTCAACCGCGGCTTCCGCGTGCAGTTCAACAGCGCCATCGGCCCCTACAAAGGGGGACTCCGCCTGCACCCGTCGGTGAACCTGGGCATCATCAAGTTCCTCGGCTTCGAGCAGATCTTCAAGAACAGCCTGACCACCCTGCCCATGGGCGGCGGCAAGGGCGGCTGCGACTTCGACCCGAAGGGCAAGTCCGACATGGAGGTCATGCGCTTCTGCCAGTCCTTCATGACCGAGCTGGCCCGCCACATCGGCGCCGACACCGACGTGCCGGCCGGCGACATCGGCACGGGCGCCCGCGAGATCGGTTACATGTTCGGCCAGTACAAGAAGATCAAGAACGTCTTCGAGGGTGTACTCACCGGTAAGGGCCTCTCCTTCGGCGGCTCGCTCGCCCGCACTGAGGCCACCGGCTACGGCCTGGTGTACCTGGTGCAGGAGCACTTGAAGTGCACCGGCGACAGCTTCGAGGGCAAGACCGTCTGCATCTCCGGCTCCGGCAACGTGGCCATCTACGCGACGCAGAAGGCCCAGCAGCTCGGCGCCACGGTGGTCACCCTGTCCGATTCCACCGGCTGGATCTACGATCCGGCGGGCATCGATGTGGAGCTGGTCAAGCAGATCAAGGAAGTGGAGCGCGGCCGCATCTCCGAGTACGCCGCCCGTCGCGAAGGCGTCACCTACCACGAGGGCCGTGGCGTGTGGGTCACCCCCTGCGACATCGCGCTGCCCTGCGCCACCCAAAACGAGGTGCTCATCGATGATGTGAAGGCGCTCGTGGCCAACGGTTGCCAGATCCTCGCCGAGGGCGCGAACATGCCCACCACCCTGGACGCCACCGAGTACCTTCAGGAAAACGGCGTCGTGTTCTTCCCCGGCAAGGCCGCCAACGCCGGCGGTGTGGCCACCTCGGGTCTGGAGATGTCCCAGAACTCCGAGCGCCTGTCCTGGACCTTCGAGGAAGTGGACGCGAAGCTCAACGGCATCATGGTGTCCATCTACCACGCCATCGACGACGCCGCCCGCCGTTACGGCCACGAGGGCAACTACGTCATGGGCGCCAACATCGCCGGCTTCGAGAAGGTCGCCGACGCCATGATGGCCCAGGGCATCGTGTAAGGGAGTTTCGTTCGCCCTGGCGGGACGAACGGACCCGCCGACGCTGCGCGGCTCTGGCGCATTTCGCCTTGCCCCTTGTTTTGGGCACGGCGTTGGCGAAGCCAACTTGACCCAAAGACGAGCCAATGCGAAACGTGTCAGAGCCGCTCGCTGACTTTACGAACGACCTGTGAGTTGCGTAAAGAACCCCGGTGCGAGCTGGGGTTCTTTTTTTGTGTGCTAGAATGGGTTTTGGTTACGGAAGAGGGGGCACGATGGCGATTCAGGAAGACATCGAGGCGTTTCTCACCTCCCATGCCGATGAGGGGTACCGCGCGTTCCAGGCGAAGCTCATCCCGAATATTGATGCGGCCACTATTGTGGGCGTGCGCACGCCGGATCTGCGGAAGTTCGCGAAGGGGCTTGCCCGGCGCGGGGATGCGGGGGAGTTTCTGGCGGCGCTGCCCCACGGCACCTTCGAAGAGAACCAGCTGCACTCGTTCGTCATCGCACGGGAGCGCGATTTCGACCGGCTTGTCGGGGCCATCGAGAACTTCCTGCCCCTCGTGGACAACTGGGCCACCTGCGATCAGCTCTCCTGCCGCGGCCTTGCCGCCGATCCCGATGCCACGTTGGTAAAGGTGCGCTCGTGGCTGGAAAGCGACCGCGAGTACACGGTGCGCTTCGCCATCGGGGTGCTCATGCAGCTGTTCCTCGACGAGCGGTTTCGGCCAGAGTTCTTCGCATGGGTCGTCGGGGTTTCCCGCTCGGAGTACTACGTGAACATGATGCGGGCATGGTACTTTGCCGAGGCGCTGGCGAAGCAGCCCGCTGCCGCCGAGGAGGTTATCGTCTCGGCGGCTCTCGACGTATGGACGCACAACAAGGCCATCCAGAAGGCCGTGGAGAGCCGCCGCATTTCCCCCGAGCAGAAGGAGCGTCTGCGCGCCCTGAGGCGGCGGCTCTCTTGAGCGGACGGGCTTCCGCGTGCGCCGCGCCGAAATACCCGAGAATATAAGAGGCGAACCGATGTTCCATGGTATACTGCGAGCATGGGACAAGAGCGCACATACGTTTGCATCGATCTGAAGAGCTTCTACGCTTCGGTGGAGTGCGTCGCGCGCGGGCTCGATCCCATGACGACCAAGCTCGTGGTGGCCGACCCCACGCGCTCGGAGATGACCATCTGCCTGGCGGTAAGCCCTGCCATGAAGGCGGCCGGCGTGCGCAACCGCTGCCGGCTCCACGAGATTCCGAAGGGGATGGAGTTCATCACCGCGCGCCCGCGCATGAAAACGTACATGCAGGTGTCGGCGGACATCTACGCCACCTACCTGCGCTACGTCTCGCCCGACGACATTCATCCGTACTCCATCGACGAGTGCTTCATCGATGCGACGCCGTATATGGAGCTCTACGCCATGGGTGCCCGCAGCTTCGCCGATGCCCTGCGGGCCGCCGTGAAGGCCGAGACGGGCATTCCCGCCACGGCGGGCATCGGGCCGAATCTGTTTCTCGCGAAGGTGGCGCTCGATATTGCCGCCAAGCACGCACCCGACGGCATCGGCGAGCTGGATGCGCGTTCCTTCCGCGAGCAGATCTGGCCCCATCGGCCCATTACCGACATTTGGAATATCGGCCCGGGCATCGCGCGGAGGCTGGCGAGGTACCGCGTGTTCGATCTGCGCGGCGTGACCGAGATGGATCCCGATGTGCTCTACGGCGAGTTCGGGGTGAACGCCGAGTACCTCATCGACCATGCCTGGGGCCTGGAGCCCTGCACTATCGCCGAGATCAAGGCCTACGAGCCCGAGACGAGCTCGCTCATGAACGGGCAGATCCTGCCCTGCGGCTACTCCTTCGGCGACACCCTCGTGGTCCTGCGCGAGATGGTGGACGACACGGTGCTCGATCTGGTGGACAAGCGCCTGGTAACCGACCACATCTCGCTGCATGTGAGCTACGTGCGCGACGTCCTGCGCGATGGCGCGGCCACAGGCGAGCTCTTCGAGGGCGGCCACGGTCTGCGGAGGGCCGACGGCCGCAGCGGCCCGCACGGGGGAGGGTCGCGCAAGATTCCCGAGCGCACGAACTCATTCGCGAAGCTGTTCAGATACGTGGAGGCGCTCTTCCACGAGACGGTGGACCCGACGCGCACCATGCGCAAGATCAGCGTCGGCTTCGGCAACCTGGTGGACGAGGATCTGGCCACGGTGGATCTGTTCACCGATGTGGAGGCGGCCGCGCGCGAGCGGCGCCGCCAGGAGGCGGTGCTGGCCGTGAAGGGGAAGTTCGGGAAGAACGCCCTCATCAAGGGCACGAGCCTGAAAGAGCGCGCGCTCGGCCGCGAGCGCAACGAGATGGTCGGGGGCCATCATGGCTAGGGAAGGTGCCTTCGAGGGGCTTGTGTGGGAAGAGGTGCCCGCGCCCGACGGAGGCGCTGCGGGCGGAGGCGCCTGCGTGCCGGTGGCGGGGCTGCGGGGCGATCTGCCGGTTCCGTCCGACATCGACCGGCCCGTCCCCGCAGGGCTGGGGCGGCCCCACCCCGACCGGGCCCGGCAGTTCTCGCCCTTCGCCGCCTTGCGCGGCTATTACGATCTGGTGCGGGAGCGGGAGCGCGTCGTCGAGCCGCGCCGGCCCCTGTCCGACGTGGAGGCCCGCGAGCTCGGCGAGGCATTGGCCCAGGTGCGCCGCGGGCAGCTCGTTCGGGCCACTTTCTACGAAAATGACGCTTACCGAACCGTTGTTGGGACAGTCAGCCAGGTAGATATGATCTATCATGACTTATGGATTGTACGCGAGCGCATTCCCTTCGACGAGCTCTGCGCCTTGGAGGCGCTCCCCTGAAAGGACGATGATGAACGAGATCAAATGCCCCCATTGCGGCGAGGCTTTCACGGTAGACGAAAGCGGATACGCCGCCATCCTCAGCCAAGTGCGCGATCAGGAGTTCCGACGCGAGGTGGACGCCCGCGTCTCCTTGGCCGAGAAGTCCCGCGAGCAGGAGGTGGCCCTCGCGGTGACCAAGGCCGAGGAGGCCCTGCGCGCCCAAATTGCCGAGCGCGACGGACAGCTGGCCGCCCAGACCGAGCGCTTCAAGGCCCAGGCGAAGGACTTCCAGATAGCAGCGCAGGGCGAGAAGGCCGAGCTGGAGAAGCAGGTGGAGGCCCTGCGCGCCCAGCTGGCGGCGCAGGAGGAAACGCTTCGCCTGACCGCCGCGGCCGACCAAACGGCGCTGGTCAAGGAGCGCGATGAGCTCCGGGCGAAGCTGTCCGCCCAGGCGAGCGAGGCCGAGATCGCCCGCAAGCTGGCGGTGAGCGAGGCCGAGGCCGCCGGCGCCGAGCAGCTGCGGGCCGCCGAGCGTGAGCGCGATGAGCTGGCCCAGAAGCTGGAGAGCCAGCGGCAGCAGGCGTCTATGGAAACCCAGCTGGCGGTGCAGCGGGCCAACGCCGCCGCCAAGGACGCTCGCGTGGCGGTGGAGCGCGAGCGTGACGAGCTGCGCGCCCAGGTGGAACGCGAGCGCGAGGCGCTCTCTCGGGCCGAGGCGGAGCACAAGGTGGAGCTCGCCGAGAAGCTGAAGATGAAGGACGAGCTCATCGCCGACCGCGAGCGCGAGATCGAGCGCATCCAGGACATGAAGGCGCGACTGTCCACCAAGATGCTCGGCGAATCGCTCGAGCAGCACTGCGAGATCGAGTTCAACCGCCTGCGCCCCACGGCCTTCCCGCGCGCCTACTTCGAGAAGGACAACGAGGTGGTGGAGGGCACCAAGGGCGACTTCGTCTTCCGCGACTTCGACGAGGAGGGCAACGAGATCGTCTCCATCATGTTCGAGATGAAGAACGAGGCCGACGATTCCACGCACCGAAAGACCAACGAGTCGCACTTCAAGAAGCTGGACGCCGACCGCGCGAAGAAGGGCTGCGAGTACGCGGTGCTCGTGTCGCTGCTCGAGCCGGACAACGAGCTGTACAACGCCGGCATCACCGACGTGTCCTACCGCTACGATAAGATGTACGTCATCCGCCCGCAGTTCTTCATCCCGCTCATCACGCTGCTGCGCAACGCGGCGCTCTCGTCGCTGCAGTACCGCCGCGAGCTCGCGCTCGTGCGCCAGCAGAACATCGACGTGACGAACTTCGAGGATCAGCTGGCCGACTTCAAGGACAAGTTCGGCCGCAACTACCGCATCGCCTCCGACAAGTTCCGCAAGGCCATTGAGGAGATCGACAAGTCCATCGACCATTTGCAGAAGATCAAGGACAACCTGATCGGCAGCGAGAACCAGCTGCGCCTGGCCAACGACAAGGCCGAGGACCTCACGGTGAAGAAGCTCACCCGCAAGAACCCTACCATGAAGGCCCTGTTAGATGAGGCCCGCGATGCGAAGGCGGCTGCTCGCGCCGACGAGGCGCCCGATGGCGAGGTCGTAGACGCCGAGCCCTTGGACGGGGATGTTTAGAGCCTTTCATCTATAGTTATCTCTACTGTTGTGTAGTAAAATTACTCTATAACGGTAGAGATAAGGATTCTTATGAAGCTATACGACGCGGATAGAGCGCTGGTCTCGTTCAAAAGCCGAAAGCGTGCATTTAGAACGCACGAGCTGTCCTTGGTGTTCGGCGAGGAAGGGGGGAAACTCCGCGGCACTATCGCCCGGCTGGTGAAAGCGAAAAGCCTGCTCCATATTGCCCGCGATTTGTATTGGCACAACAACGCGGAGGGGGGTATGGTGCCGGCTATCGAGGAGATTGCCGTCGCCCTCAGGCCAGGGGAGATGAACTACATAAGCATGGAGAGCGCCGCCTCTCTGTGGAGTGTTATCTCCCAGATCCCGGTAGGCAGGATCACGATCGTCACAACGGGGAAAGAGGGGGAGTTTCCCACTCCCTTTGGGACGGTTGAGTTCATCCATACGGCACGAAGCCGGCAATATGTGCTAGAGAATACGGTCGATTATCCCGGCCATGCTCTGAGGCTCGCTACAAAGAAGAAGGTCGTCGAAGACCTTCTTCGCGCGGGACGATCGATTGAGCTGATTGATTGGGAGGAGGTTGAAGACGATGAGTGAGTTTCAAGCATTCTCGTTGAGTGTAGCGAAGGGAAATGGCATCGAGGGATTGCTGCCCGTTGTTGAGAAAGAGCTCATTCACTATGAGATTCTTGAGGCGCTTGGAAAATCTAAATGGCTTTCTCGTCTGAACTTTCAAGGAGGCACTTGCCTCAGGCTCTGCTACGGCTCTGCGCGCTACAGCGAGGACTTGGACTTCAATACGCGGGAAGACTTGAACGCGACGGACCTTGAAGGATTCAGGGATATTATCCGCGATAGCCTTAAGGGGAAGTTCGGCGTTGACGTCCGAGTGAAGGATCCGAAGAAGATCAAGCAGTTCGAAGGCGGCGGTTCCATGAAGCGCTGGCAGGTGGTGGTAGATACCGCACCCGAGCGACCGGACTTGCCTTCTCAGAAGATCAAGATAGAGATCGCGCGGGTTCCCTCTTACACGCGCGAGATAAGGCTTGTCACGGAGAACTACCCAGAAATTCAAGGCATGTACGGCAGCATTCCCGTCGGTTGCCAATCGCTCGGTGAGATTCTCGCCGATAAGCTCATCTCGTTCTCGCAGCAGGTGAAGACGCCGCGATATCGCGATCTCTGGGATATTCCTTGGATACTGCATCAGCCCAGTGTCGATCTGCCCATCGTGGCGGATCTGACGCTGCGCAAGGTGTACGACTATGGTGGAGGAAAATCGTCAGAAGAGCTACTCGCCGATGGTAGGCGACGCGCGGTTGAGTGCGTGCGGTCAGAGGCGTTCGTCGCTCAGATGAGCCGATTCCTTCCTCCGAAACTTTGGGAGAAAACAGCAAACCGACCTGCATATTTGGAGGCTCTGGGGAGGGTGCTCGATGAGGCCTATCGAGATGTTATGAGGATAATTTCGGCGTAGAAGGACCGAACCCAAGCGCTGGAACAGCGGAGAACATCTCAAAAGAGCGATTTCTGCAGTACGCGAAGACGACGGTGCCGAAGCGGCTCGCCTTGAGGCTATTTCTCCCGCAGCTTGAGGGCGGCGGCCAGGCGGCGGCCCTTGCCGCATCTGGGTTTGGAAAGCGGGCAGTGCTTCTTGCAGCAGGTGCAGTGCTCGATTTTAAGCGCGGCTTTCGCCTTCTCGCAGCCTTTGCAGCCGGCGGCGCCCTTCTCGCCCTTGCAGCCGGTGTGCTTCTTTTTGCGCTTGAGCGCGGCGGCCTTCTTGTCGCTGTCGGCCTTGCGGTGCTTCTTGTCCTTCTTCTTGGGATTCTTCACGGGGCTTCTCCTCGTCATCGGGCGCAGTTGCCTGTTTGAATGGCGGGCAGTGTACCATGGGTCCCGCCAGATAATCAACCATGGCTAACAATATGATGCCGTCTTGGCGTAAGAATTCATAGCTGTACCAGAAAGGGTACACGTTAGATGAGGCTGCGGCGTAAGATGCTCTCAACGCATTCGACGAAACGGAGGACGCCATGGCAAACACAACATCATCGATCTGCGTCGTGGAAGAGACGACGGTGGCGGGCACGAGGCACGTGCCCGGAGTGGCAGAGATAGCCGAGGGCTATGCGAAAGGCGAGCGCTTCTCGCTCGTGCGCGACGCCGCGAACCGCTTCGACCCTTGGGCCGTGGAGGTGCGCGACGGGCGGGATCGGCGCATCGGGTATGTGTCCTGCGAGTGCAACGAGTTCGTGGGGCGCCTGTTGGACGGCGGCAAGTCGGTGGAAGGGCGCCTCACGGCCCGCGAGCAGGTGGGCGCCTGGTGCCGCCTGGTAATGGAGGTGCGTCTCAATGACTAGCGCCGTCGCTGCCTTGGGGCGCCGGGACGGCGCCATCACGCTTGCTCAGCGCACTGCCCGCGCCGTGTTCGGCTCGCCGAGCGCGCGCCGGGCCAACGGCGGGGCGAAAACGAGCTTTGTGCCCCAGGTGCTGCGCGGGCCCCGCTGGCGGTGCCGCCAGGCCGATGCCGGCGTGTTCGCGATCGACCGGCAGGGCGCGGAGGCCGCCGAGCGCCTGCCGCGCATCTGGGTGAGCGAGCCTGCCCAGGAAGGCCCCGGCCGAGTGTTCACGGCATCTTACCCCGCCGGTCCCGACCGGGGCGGCTGGCGCGCCATGGAGCTGGCCGAGGCATGCTTCGCCGAGGCGCTGGGGCTGGTGGGGCAGGAGCACCGCCGCCGTCGCATCGACTGCTACCGGGCGGCGGAGATCCTGCTTCTGCATGCGGCGGCCCGGGGCAGCGTGGGGGCCCACTGCCGCCTCGGCATTATCTACGCCGACGATCTGTGCGAGGGGGAGTACTGGCGCGGGCTGCTGGAGTGCCGGGCGCTCCATGCCGTCGACACGCCTTTGGACGAGCGGGCCTATTGCCATTTCAGCTTCGGCGCCCTGCATGGTCACGGCGAGTGCGCGTGGCGCCTCGGCGAGTTGGTGGCGGCCGGGCGCGGATGCGCGGCCGATGAGGCCCGGGCCGTCTCGCTGTACCGTCAAGCCTTCGATGTGGAGAACGGGCGCATCGACGAGGACCGCGCCCAGACGGGCAACGCCGCCCTGCGCTTGGCCCGGGCCTTCGAGCTCGGGCGCGGCTGCGAGCAGAGCTTCCGCCGGGCGCGCACGTGGTACCGGGTGGCCGCCGTGGCCCTCGGGGCTGCCTTCGATGCCGGACAGTGGCACTTCAAGCGCGAGCGCCTGGAGGCGCGCCGCGGCGTGGCCCGCATGGCCCAGGAGCTGGCCGGCTGTTACTGAGCGCGCGAGGGCCGCAGCGGGGAAGCGACGGTCGGGCAGACGCAACGCGCCCATCGCCGCGCCCTCACGTCGGCTGCGCGGGTTCGCGGGAGGAGGGGAGTGCCGAGACGGCTCGCGGTTGGGGTACAATGGGCGGTCGGAACACCTACGAGGAAGGAACGGGCGTGCGCGAATCCGTCACGGAGCTCTACGCGACCATCGAGAAGGCCCATGGGGCCGCCAAGCGCGCCGCAGCTGTCGGCGAGGCGGCATCGCTCGGCACCGCCCGGGCGACGCCGACCACGCTTGTGGCCGAGTTGTGGGAGCTGTGGGGCGACGGGCGCGCGCTCGTGAGCCGCGCGCAGCGGGAGCTGCTCGTGGGCACCGCGCTGCGGCGCCAGGAAGCCCTGGTGGCCTCGGCGGGAACCTCCGAGCTGCTTGCGCGGTTCTTCGCCCGGTACGGAAGCGCCCTGGCCCGCTGCGGCGAGGACGCCTCCCTGACCGAGCGGGAGCGCGCGGTGCTGCGGGTTGGTGCCGACTACCGCACCGCCCTTGGGGAGGCTGCTCTCGTCGAGGCCGACGAGGCGGCGTTTCTTCTGGCGGAGGCAGCCCGCACAGGGGAGGTGCGCCTGCCCTCCGTCGTCGCGTCCGACCCGGTGGACGCGGGGCCGGGTGTGATGGCGCTGCTGGGCCAGTGCGGCTGCGCGGACGCGGGCGGCGGAGAGCCCTTCGCCGTCGGCGGCTTGCCCGTGGGGGTCGAGCTTTCGGTGCTTCTGGCCGCGGGTCCGGCAGCCACGCCAGCGCTCGTGCTGGGCGAGCTGCGCCGGACGTGGGGGGAGGGCGCGGCGACGGCCCTCGTGTGCGGCCCTGATGCCCGCTCGCTCTACGATCTGCTGGCGCCGTCTCTGGCCGCTGACGGCGCGGGCTGCGACCTCCGCTGCGCCGTGCCGTGGGAGGAGACGCTGGTTGGGCGGGCGTGGGGCGCCGTGGGGCGCCTCGGCTCCTCGGCGCGCCCCGCCGCGGCGGCCACCGACTTCGCCTACAATGCGCTCTCTGGCATGGACGGCGCGGGCGCCCGCCGCCTGAACGGCGCGCTGCGCAGCGACCGTCTCGCTGACGGCCCGGCAACTGCTGCGCTTCTGCGCGAGGCCTCTCCGACCTTCGCCGTCTTCGGGCGGCTGCAGCGCGCCTTCTCCGCCAGCGGCGACGCTGTCGGACGCACGGCCATCGCCGCCGACCTCCAGGCGCTCGTGCAGGCGGTGCGCGAGGTGCGGGGGCTCGCGCCCGTCGAGCGCTCGCGTGAGCTCGCCTCTGCCGCCGTCGTTGCCGAACTGGCCGAGGCTGCCTGGTCTCTCGGCGTTCCGCTCGCCGATGCCGGGGCTCTTCTCGCTTCCCGCCAGGTTTCCGTGAACGCCCGCGCTGCGGGTTGCGACGGCGTGCACGTGGAGTTCGCCGAGCTCGACCGCCTGGCATCGCTTCTGCCGGAAAGCTACGACGCGGTGATTCTGGCCGATATGACCGACGCCGCCTTCCCCGCCGCCCAGACGCGTACGGCGCTGGACGGCTTGGCCCGGAAGCTGGGACTTCCCGCCCCGGCCGATGCCCTGGAGCGGCAGCGTCGCCGTTTCCGCGCCGGGAAGGACGCCGCGCGCCGCCGCCTCGGCCTCGTTGTGGTCCAGCGCACCGCTGGGGGAGAGGAGGCCTATCCCGCCTTCCTCTTGAAGGAGTTCGCCGCGGCGGTGGTCGACGATGCCCGTGCGGCCGCCCGGGCTGCGGGGAATGCCGACGAGGCGGCCTCCTGGGACGAGTGCGACGAGGACGCCTTCGGCCTTCCCGTTCCCCTTCTGCGCGGCGCGCATCGTCTCGGCGAGGACGATCTGCCGGCCTCGGTCGGTGCCGCCTTCGCGCCTGTTGCAGAGCGCGTGTCCCTGCGGGCGGTGCGCCGCGGCCGCCTCGACCGGCTCCATCTGGTGCGCTTCTTGCGCACGGCCGACGAGGAGGGGCGCGCCGTCGTCGTGCTGTCCCCTTCGGCGCTTGAGCTGTATGTGGGCTGCCCTTACGCGTGGTTCCTGGATCGGCGTGTCGGCGCGGCGGCCCTCGACGAGGGGTTCGGCCCCTTGGAGAAGGGCAGCTTCGCCCACAGCGTGCTGGCGCGTTTCTACGACGAGGCCGCCCGGCGCGGCATCGCCCGCCTTGACGACGCCTGCGCCGCAACGTGGGAGCCGCTGTTCGAGGCGACCTTCGACGGAGTGGCCGCCGAACAGGCCACCCTCGATCCGGGAAGCGGCCGCTTGGTGGCGCTTACCGAGGCCGAGGGGCTGGAGCTTGCGCGTTTGCGCTCGCAGCTGCGCGAGAGCCTGCGCCGCCAGGCCCGTTTCGCGCCCTCGTTCGCGGTGAGGGCCCATGAGCACGTCATAGCTGCGGAAGACGGTGTGGACTACGCCGGCGTGCGCGTGAACGGCCGTGTGGACCGCATCGATGTGGACGAGACCGCCGGCCGCTTCGCCGTTATCGACTACAAGGGTACGGTGAGTGCCGAGTACGCCGCGGCCATGGGCGACGATGCCGAGGCGCCTCCCTTGCCCAAGCGCATCCAGGGGCTCGTCTACGCCCAGGCGCTGCGCCCCACCCTTGCGGGCCTGCACTGCGCCGGCGCTCTGTATTTGGCCTATCGCGCCCGCACCGAGAAGGACATGGTGGCGGGCGCTGCCGACACGGCGGTCTTCGGCGAGGACCCCTTTGTGGGCCGCTCCTCGATGGTGCCCATGAACTTCGACGCCTACCTGGATGCCGTGGAGGCGCTCGTGGCCGAGCGGGTGGGCCGCCTGTACGCGGGGGACATCGCCCCCGACCCGCGTTTTGCCGGCATCTGCTCTTACTGCCCGGCCGTGGGCTGCGAAAGGAGGCTCTCGTGAATCTCGACCGCTGCACCGAAGGCCAGCGCACGGTGGTGACGACACTCGACGCGCCGCTCATGGTGTCGGCCGGCGCCGGCTCCGGCAAGACCTTCACTCTCACTCAAAGGGTGGCCTTCGCCCTTTCTTCCGAGGCGGGAGGGGCCGGCCTCACGTCGGTGGACGAGCTTCTGGCCATCACCTTCACCACCAAGGCCGCCGCCGAGCTGAAGGGGCGCATCAAGGGGCTCCTTCTGTCCGAGGGGCTTGAAGCCGAGGCGCTGAAGGTGGACGACGCCTGGGTGTCCACCATCCACGGCATGGCCGCCCGCATCCTGCGCGAGCACGCGCTGGAGGTGGGGCTCGATCCGGCCTTCCAGGTGATCGGCGAGGTGGAGGCCGACGAGCTTCTGGCCGAGGCCGCCGAGCGCGTGGTTGCCCGGGCGCGGGAGGCGGCCGCCGGGCCGGTGCATGAGCTCCTGTCCCGCGAGAAGCTTTCGGGCTCCTCGTTCAACGACCGGGGGGCGGTGGACTTCGCCCTGGCCATCGCCGAGCGCGTGCACGCCATGCCCCGCGGCTTCGCCGGGCTCGCCGATGCGCCTGCGCCCGTCTCGCCCTCGCTCGTGGTGCGCTGCGCCTGCGAGGCCGCCGCCGAGATGCGCGCGGCCGCCGAGGCGTGGTCGAAGCCATCGAAGACCAAGGTGACCTTCCTCGAGCGTCTGGAAGCGGCCGTGGAAGCCGCCGAGGCGTGGCTCGCGGATGCGCCCGCCGCCGGTTTCGCCGATGCGGGCTTCGACGCCGACGGGTTTGGTGCCGTCTTCTACGGCTTTCCCCTCACCACGGGGGCCGCGGTAGGCAAGGCCGACGCGCCGGCCTTCGAGGCGTGGCAGGAAACCATGGTGGAGCTGGAGCGCGAGGTGCGCGCGGCCCTCTCGGTGCGCTGGCAGGCCGCGGTGACCATGCTCGCCCGCGAGATCGAGGAGGAGTTCGCCCGCGTCAAGGGGCCCTCGCGCCTCGACAACGGCGACTTGCTCACGCGCTGCGCCGCGGCGCTTTCTGAGCACCCCTCCATCGCCGAGAGCCTGCGGGCGCGCTTCAAGATCATCATGGTGGACGAGTTCCAGGACACCGACCGTTTGCAGGTGGACATTATCGGCCGCATCGCGCGGCCCGGCTTCGCGAACGTGTGCACGGTAGGTGATGCCCAGCAGTCCATCTACCGGTTCCGCGGCGCCGACGTGAACGTGTTCACCGAGTACCGGTCGGATCTGGCGGCCCGTGCCGGTGCGGATGCCCTCGTGCAGCTTGATTGGAACTTCCGCAGCCACGGCGACGTGCTGGCCCTTGTGGAGCGTATCTTCTCCCAGCCGACGGTGTTCGGCGACGACTTCCTGCGCCTGGAGGCGAAGGGCGCGGTCAATAAGGAGCCCGACGCGCTCTTCGACGGCGGTGCCCGCCCGCGCGTCTGCCTGTCGGCGGTGCACTACCCGGCGCGGGGCTTCGACGCCTCCCGGGCGCGCGACGCCGGTGCCGAGGCGGTGGCCGAGCACTTCGCCGAGCTTGCGGCCGCCGGGGCACGCCCCGGCCAGATGGTCATCCTACTGGGGAAGATGACCCACGCCCACCGCTACGCCGCGGCCCTGCGGGCGCGCGGCATTCCCTCCATGATCGCCGGCGGCTCGGTGTTCTCGCGCCTGCCCGAGCCGGCGCTCGTCTCGGCGCTGCTGCGCTGGGCCGTGAACGCTTCCGATGACGAGGCGCTCTACCAGGTGCTCGCCTCGCCGCTGTTCGCCGTGTCGGACGATGTGCTCCTGGCGCTGGCATCCTCGACAGACGACGACGGCTCTGTGCACCGGCGGCGGCTGTCGGCGGGCTTCCTCTCTTCCCGGGGGGAAGAAGAGGCCCGCGCGCTCGGGCTCTCGGAGAACGATCTGGCGGCCCTCGCCTTGGCCCGGCGCCAGCTTCTCGCCTTCGCCCGCCGCGCCCGCACTGGTGATGCGACCGGCGCCCTGCGCGGGCTTCTCGTGGGCTCGGGGCTGCTCGACCGTCTGCAGGACGCAGGGGTGGACGGCCTGGCCCAGGGCGCGAACTTCGCCAAGGCCCTGAGGCTCGTGGCCGATATGGAAGCGGCCAGCCAGGGCATCGCCTCCCTGGCCGCCGCTTTCGACGCGCACCTGGCCTGCGCCAAGGAGGCACCGGGCGCGCTGGCCGCCGCCGAGGGCGATTTCGTGCGCATCATGACCGTGCACGCCTCCAAGGGCCTGGAGTTTCCCCATGTGGCCGTGGCTGACCTGAAGGACGGCCGGGAGAGCGCCGGGCCCCTTGTGGTGGAGAACGTGGGCTCGCTCAGCTTCGCGGCGGCGAGCCGTGCTCCCGACGGCCCGTGGGCCGACGCGGCAGCGAAGTACGACCGCCAGGCGAAGAAGCTCGGGCTCGACGACGATGACGAGCTGCTCGCGCTCTTCGAGGACGCGGCATCGGCCCCCGATCGCTTGAGGGGGCTTACCTGCGGCCGCCGCTACGGGGCCTTAGCGGCCTATGCGCGCGCCCAGGCCCTGGCCGAGGCGCGACGCCTGCTGTACGTGGCGCTCACCCGTGCGAGCCGCTCGCTGTTCGTATCCATGGTGTTCAAGCGCGATCCGGCCAAGGGCTACGGGGACACGGGCATCTTCGAGGATATTCACGGCGCGCTGCCCTGGAGCTGCGAGGGGATGCGCGCGGTAAGCGAGCTCGACTACGGCGGAAGCGCCCCGGCCCGGGTGGTTTTCCGCCAGCTTGGCGCCGAGGAGGATGCGGAAGATGCGGAAGCGCCGGCGGACGCGGGCGACCTTGGCGTCCCCTGCGCTTGCGACGGGGAAGGGGCCGCCCGTGCCGGCGTCGGCGGCGAAGACGGGGGCGGCGAGAACCCCGGCGACGCCTTCGTCGTTGCCGTGCGCGAGGAGCTGTCGGCGCCGGTGCTGCTTCCCTTCAACTTCGCCCGGGCGCAGCTGTACTCCTACACGTCGCTTTCGGGCACCCATGCCCACAGCGACGAGCCGGCGGCCGAGGACGAGGCGGGCCGTGCGGTGCCCGTTGCGGAGATCGCGGCCGGGGCTCTCGCGGAGCAGGAGGGGGACGCCGCCTCCGAATCGTCTGACGCCGACGTGCGGTCGCCCGAGGGTGCGGGGGCGCCCGACGCCGAAGGCGCAGACGGCGCTGCAGCCGCCGCAGATGCCACCCCCGAGAGCGCTACGGCCCTGGGCACCGCCTTCCATCGGCTCGCCCAGCAGGCCATCGAGCGCAGCGAGCAGGGGGCGCTCTTTACGCCGGGAGAGGCGGCCATAGCGGCTCAGATCCAGAAGGAGGGCCTGTCTGCCGACCAGCAGAAGCGCCTGCGCACGGCCCTCGCGCGCTGGCTCGCCAGCGACGAGGCCGCCCGCTTCGCCGCCTACGAAAACCGCGCCGCTGAGGTGCCCTTCATCGTGCAGGTTCCCGCCTCCCCCTCCGACGGCTCGGCCGCCGGGGTGGGGGAGAGCTTCTTCCTGGAAGGCGAGATCGACGGCCTGGCCGACAACGGCGACGGCACGGCCTTCCTCATCGACTACAAGACCGGCGGCCGCGACGACGAGACCGCCGCGGAGCTGGATGCCAAGCATCGCCTGCAGGCCAGCTGCTACGCCTACGCGCTCATGCGCGCGGGCTACACCTCGGTGGAGGCCCACTTCCTGCGCATCGAGCGCCCCTCGGCCGAAAACCCCCGCGATCCGCAGATCGTGCCCTACCGTTTCGAAACGACCGACCTGCCCGCCTTGGAAGCCCTTATAATCGGCAAGCAGAAAGAAGCGACAACCTAGCGCAACCCCATGGGCGCAAGCCCCGTGACAGACAAGGAGGCCCCTCGTGGCCCGTGAGCATACTGGAACCAACCGCGAGCGCAGCGAGTACTACGGCGCGCTCCAGGACATCGTGGACGCGCTGTTCGCGCAGTACGGCGATATGGACCCGACCATCGCCGAGGCCATCGGGGCTAAGGTGCGCCGGCTCGACGTGGTGGTGGCCGCCGAGGCGGCTGATCTGCCCGAGGAGCTGTACCGCATCGTCGCCCTGCTGCCGCCCGGCGACTACACTCGCGCCCGCCTGTGCACCCAGCTGAACAGCGCCATTGCCGGCCACGCCTGGGGCCAGGTCTACGGCACGGTGGAGTAAGCCCTTCTAGGCGCCTCGGTGCTCTATCGCCCGGAACGACTGCCTCTCCTGAGAGGGCATCGTTGATGCGATAAAAGAGGGAGCCCCGTGGGGCTCCCTCATGTGCTCGGGCTTTTCCGCTTCTAGAACCGCAGGGAGAGGCAGGACAGGCCGCCGTCGACCTTGCGGTACTCGGAGGTATCCACCACAAGCGTCTTGTAGCCGAGGTCCTGCACCGCTTTCAGCACGGTGGGATAGCCCTCGGGCACGATGACGGTGCCGTTCACCCAGATGCAGTTGGCGCCGTAGGCCTCGTCCTCGGGCACGATCACCTTGTTGTACTCGGCGAAGTCCGGCTTGTCGATGAACTCGCCGGACACGAGCATGTTGCCGTCCTCCAGGTAGTTCACGCCGGTCTTCAGGTGCAGCACCTCCTCCAGCGGCACCTCGGAGCCGGACAGCCCCCAGCCTTCCAGGATCTCGATGAACTGGCGGATGCCCTCCTCGTTGGTGCGGGCCGAGCGGCCCACGAAGAAGTGGTCGCCCACCATCATGACATCGCCGCCGTCCAGCGTGCCTGGGGCCACGATGTGGGCCACGTGCTCGTCGTCGAAGAACTGGCGGATGGTCGGCTCGATCTCGTCCTTCTCGCCGTTGCGGGAGTCAGCGCCCGGGTTGGTGATGATGGCGCCGCAGCGGGTGATGACCGCCGGGTCCTCCACGAAGCAGGAGTCCGGGTAGGCCTCCAGGGCCGGCAGCTCGGTCACTTCCACGCCGCACTGCTTGAGGGCGGCGATGTAGTCGTCGTGCTCTTCCACAGCGCGCTCGTAGATGGGCTGGCCCAGCTCCGGGGCGCTCGTGATGCCGTCGCAGAGGGAACGGCCCGGCTTGCGGACGATGACGTTGCTGAACTTGGTCATAGATGACTCCTTGTCTCCGTGGAACGCGCTTTTTGTGCGCGGGAACAGTGTATCCCTAACCCGGGGCCGCGGGGCCGAGAATGACATCTTCTTCAAACGCGAAGCGCCGGTGCCGCCCGTGGCGGGCGACACCGGCGCTAGCATCGTCCCAGGTTGGGCGGGGCTAGCCCTCCTCGCGCTCCACGATGACGTCGCCGAGGAAGCGGATGATGTCGTCGGACTCGAACATCGGATCGCCGTCCACGATCAGGCAGGGCACCTGGCCCTTGCCGGCGATGCGCATAAGATCGTCCTTCACGCCCGGCTCCAGGGTGTTGCGCATGGGCAGGGCGATATCCTCCTCTTCTATGAAGGCGAGCACCTTCTGGCAGAAGGGGCAGGTGGGCTTGTAGTACAGAACCATGTTGTCGAGATACATGGCGGACTCCTTTCGTTTGGCGATCTCGGTTTCCGCCCAAAGAGGAGAGCACTTTCGGGTTTTGTGGACAAAAAGCCGTCGAGTGAGCTGCCAAGGCGGTCAACCTGCATTCTAAAGGTCGCTTTGCGGGTGAAAAGACGGGTTTTTCGGCCTTAAACAAAGCGTAACCGTCGCTTTTTCCTTCTCCGGGGGGAATGGCGAGCTCACTCGACGACTTTTTGTCCATAAAATCTAAATGTGCTCGCCACTGCTGAAGGGAGCGGCACGGGCCAGCGGGTGGCGCATGGTGAAGGTGCCGCTCGGCCCTTACGTGGGGCTTTCCGCTCACCGTTGGGGGTACAATGGCCGGGCAAGCAACAGGTAGCCCGGGTCATGCGCCCGCGCGGCGATGCGGGCCTACGACGAAGGAGAACGAGAACATGGGTAGGGTCTACAACTTTTCCGCCGGTCCCGCCGTGCTGCCCGAGGAGGTGCTGCGCCAGGCGGCCGCCGAGATGCTCGACTACAACGGCACCGGCATGTCCGTCATGGAGATGAGCCACCGCTCTAAGCCCTTCGCCTCCATCATCGAGACCGCCGAGGCCGACCTGCGCGAGCTCATGGCCATTCCCGACAACTACCAGGTGCTCTTCCTCCAGGGCGGTGCCACCCAGCAGTTCGCCGCCATCCCCATGAACCTCATGAGGAACAAGAAGGCCGACTACATCGTGTCCGGCTCCTGGTCTAAGAAGGCCTTCAAGGAGGCCCAGCTCTACGGCGAGGCGCGCTGCGTGGCCTCCTCTGAGGACGAGAACTTCTCCTACGTGCCCGACGTGACGGGCCTCGCTTTCGACGTCGAGGCCGACTACGTCTACATCTGCCAGAACGAGACCATCTACGGTACCACGTACCCCGCGCTGCCCGACACCGGCGATATCCCGCTCGTGACCGATGTGAGCTCCATGTTCCTCTCCGAGCCCATGGACGTGTCCCGGTTCGGCCTCATCTACGGCGGCGTGCAGAAGAACATCGGCCCGGCCGGCGTGACCATCGTCATCGTCCGCGACGATCTGGTGCGCGAGGACGTGCTGCCCTTCACCCCCTCCATCATGCGCTACACCACCCAGGTGAAGGCGAAGTCGCTGTCCAACACCCCGCCGGCCTACGGCATCTACATCTGCGGGCTCGTGTTTCAGTGGCTGAAGGAGATGGGCGGTCTGGCCGTCATGGCCGAGCGCAACCGCGAGAAGGCCGCCATCCTCTACGATTACCTCGATCAGAGCAAGCTCTTCTGCGGAACCGCCCGCAAGGAGGACCGCTCCCTCATGAACGTGCCCTTCGTGACCGGTTCGGACGAGCTGGACGCCCTGTTCGTGGCCGAGGCGAAGTCCCACGGCATCGAGTCCATCAAGGGCCACCGCTCCGTGGGCGGTATGCGCGCGAGCATTTACAACGCCATGCCGAAGGCCGGCGTGGAGGCGCTCGTGGCCTTCATGGCCGAGTTCGAGGAGAACAACGGTTAGCAAGCAGGGCACGGGGCCCTCGGCATCGCATCGCGCGGTCCGGTAGGAGCGGAAGGGGACGCTGCCGTCTGCTCCCGGGCGGATCGCGTGACGGGCCGGGCCCCCTCAAGGCACTCCGAATTGAAAGGGAAGCCATGACGAAGAAGATCCTGGTCACGGAAGACTTGGTGCAGGAGGGCATCGACCTTTTGCGCGAGCACGGCTGCACGGTGGACTTCCTCATCGACCCCACGGCCGATGAGCTGGCCGGGGCCATTGCCCCCTACGACGGGCTCATCGTGCACCCGAACACCGTGGTGGACGCCGCGCTTTTGGCCGCGGCCGAGAACCTGAAGATCATCGGCCGGGCCGGCGTGACCGTGGACAACATCGACATCGACGCTGCCTCGGAGCGCGGCATCATCGTGTGCAACGCCCCGAACTCCAACGTCATCTCGGCCGCCGAGCACACCATGGCCCTGCTCCTGTCCGCCGCGCGGCGCATCCCCGAGGCGAGCGCCTCCATGCACGCCGGCCAGTGGCGCCGGGCCGACTTCATGGGCAGCGAGCTGTACGGCAAGACGCTCGCCATCTTCGGCCTGGGGCGCGTGGGAGGGCTCGTGGCCGAGCGGGCCGCGGCCTTCGGCATGAACCTCATCGGGCACGACCCCTACTGCTCGCCGGAGCGGGCGCTGCATCTGGGCGTCACCCTCTACGACGATCTGGCCCCAGTGCTGGCCCAGGCCGACTTCATCACCGTGCACCTGCCCCGCACCGTGGGCACCCGCGGCATGTTCGGCGCCGACGAGTTCGCCGCCATGAAGGACGGCGTGGTGCTCGTGAACGCCGCCCGCGGGGGCATCTTCGACGTGGCGGCCCTGGCCGACTTCGTGGCGGCGGGGAAGGTGGCCGCCGTGGCCCTGGACTCCTTCGAGGAGGAGCCCTGTACGGCCTCGCCGCTGCACGAGTTTCCCAACGCCATCCTGACGCCGCACCTATCGCCCATGACCCACGAGGCCCAGCGCCGGGCGAGCACCCAGATCGCCGAGGCCGTGGTGGCCGGCCTGGCCGGCGGCATGGTGGCCACGGCGGTGAACCTCTCGCCGCTGCCGCCGGAGGTGCTCGACGCCGTGGGGCCCTACGTGCCCGCCTGCCGCATGATGGGCACCATGGTCAGCCAGATCCTCGGCCGCACGCCGAAGTCCCTGAAGGTGGAGCTGGCCGGCGCCATCTGCGACGCCGACCCGGCCCCGCTCGTGGCCGCCGTGCTGGACGGGGGGCTGTCCTACCGCCGCATCGGCTCGTTCACCGCGGCCAACGCCGATGCCGTGGCCGCCCGCCACGGCATCGCCCTGACCACGTCGGCGGTGCGCGATGCCCAGGAGTACGCCAGCTCGGTGCGCCTGACCGCCGACGGCATCGAGGTAGGGGCCACGCTGTTTGGCACCGAGCACACCCCGCGCATCATCTCGCTGCTCGACTACAAGATCGATATCGCCCCGGCCCGCTGCTCCCTTGTGTTCGAGTATGTGGACGCCCCGGGCCGTATCGGCACCATCGGCACCATTCTGGGCGAGGCCGGCGCCAACATCACCACCATGCAGATCGGCACGAAGCCCGAGGACTCCTGTGCGCTCGTGTACATGAATGTGGAGGGGGATGTGGACGGGGCCGTGCTCGATCGCCTGCGGGAGGCCATCGACCTGCGCAATCTCTGGAAGATAATCCTGTAGGGGCATCCTGTGCGCTGGTTCTCGGCCCGAAGAGCCGCCCCGCCCGTCGCGCTTCCGGCTCGGTGCCATCCCGTTTTCCGCGCGGCGGCGCCGCGGTGGGGCGGGCGCCATCGGGCGCGCCGATGATAGGCCATCGGAACTTTTAACTGCTTTTGGCGGTGCCATCGCGAGGTGGCGCCGCTCGTTTTGCTATGATGCTCTCGGTCAGTTTTGCCCGCGCCGCGCGACGCGGGGCCACGGAAGGAAAGAAGGAACGGCATGACACGCAAGATCGACATCTTCGACACCACGTTGCGCGACGGCGAGCAGTCGCCCGGCGCCTCCATGAACACCGAGGAGAAACTGGTCATCGCGCGTGAGCTCCTTCGCCTGAACGTCGACGTCATCGAGGCCGGCTTCCCCATTTCCAGCCCGGGCGACTTCGAGAGCGTGCGCCGCATCGCCGAGCTGGCAGGTGACGCCGCCACGGTGTGCGCCCTCACCCGCGCGGTGGAGAAGGACATCGACTCGGCCGCCGACGCGCTGCGCTACGCCAAGCGCCCCCGCATCCACACCGGCATCGGCGTGTCGCCCTCGCACATGCGCGACAAGCTGCGCATCACCGAGGACGAGTGCGTCGAGCGCGCCGTGAAGTGCGTGAGCTACGCGAAGAAGTTCGTCGAGGACGTGCAGTTCTACGCCGAGGACGCGGGTCGTTCCGACTTCGCCTTCCTGGCGCGGGTCATCGAGGCGGTCGTCGCCGCCGGCGCCACGGTGGTGAACATCCCCGACACCACGGGTTACTCGCTGCCCGAGGACTTCGGCGCCCGCATCAAGTACCTCATGGACCATGTGAAGGGCATCGAGAACGTCACGGTGTCGGTGCACTGCCACAACGACCTGGGCATGGCTACGGCGCTGTCGCTCGCGGGCGTGCGCAACGGCGCCACGCAGATCGAGTGCACCATCAACGGCCTGGGCGAGCGTGCGGGCAACACGGCCATGGAGGAAGTGGTCATGGCCATGCGCATGCACGGTGCCGAGCTGGATGCCCACACCGACATCAATACCCGCGAGTTCATCAAGGCGAGCCGTCTGGTCAGCTCTATCACGGGCATGAACGTGCAGGCCAACAAGGCCATCGTGGGAGCCAACGCCTTCGCGCACTCCTCGGGCATCCACCAGGACGGCGTGCTGAAGAAGCGCGACACCTACGAGATTATCGACCCGGCCGAGGTGGGCGTGGGGGCCAGCCAGATCGTGCTGACGGCCCGCAGCGGGCACGCGGCCTTGAAGCACCGCCTGGAGGAGCTGGGCTATGTCTACGAGGGCGATGAGCTCGACCGCATCTACACCGCCTTTCTGGATGTGGCCGACAAGAAGAAGGAAGTCTACGACGAGGATCTGGAAGCCCTCGTCAACGAGAGCGACCGCGAGCTGACGGCGCTCTACACCCTGGAGGGCGTGCAGGTGAGCTGCGGCTTCCCGTTGAAGCCCACGGCCACCGTCACCCTGTGCGGGCCCGAGGGCGACGAGCGCACCGTGTGCGACTGGGGCACCGGCCCCATCGATGCGGTGTACAAGGCCATCGACCAAATCGTGCAGGTGGACAACGACCTGTCCGAGTTCGCGGTGACGGCCGTTACCCGCGGCATCGACGCGCTCGGCGAGGTGACCGTGCGCGTGAAGGCCGCCGGCGGCGAGGTGTACGTGGGCCGCGGTGCCGACGGGGACATCATCGTGTCCTCGGCCAAGGCCTATCTGAACGCGCTCAACCGCCTGCTTGCCGAGAAGCGCTAGGGCGCGGCGCGGTCGCGCGCCGGAAAGCGCGCCCCTTGGCTCCGCGAAGCCGACGGCCCGTCCGTCGGCTTCTTCTTTTCCCAGGTGTTTTCGTGTATGATACGCCGATACCCTAGGAGAAGGAGAGGCTATGGCTGAGGACAACAAGCTCGGGCGCAAGATCACGACCCTGCGCGAGGCGCACCACCTGTCGGCCCAGGATCTGGCCGATCGCTGCAGTTGCGACGTGGCGCTCATCGAGCAGCTGGAAGGCGGGGAAGTGCCCGCGTCGCTCGCGCCCCTCATCAAGCTGACCCGCGCCCTCGGGGTACGCCTGGGTACTCTGATGGATGACGACGAGGACTTCGGGCCGGCCTATATCAGCGCCGAGGCCATGGCCGAGGTGGAGCGCGTGAAATCGCTCCAGACTGCCAAGGACGCCGGCGACCTGGCCTATTTCAGCTTGGCCGCGGGCCGTCCGTCCCGCCATATGGACCCCTTCATCATCACGGTGACCCCCACCGGCGAGGCCACGCACAAGCTGGATTCCCATGAGGGGGAGGAGTGGCTCTACGGCATGGAGGGCTCCATCGAGATCGAGTACGGCAGCGAGACCTACGTGCTCGGCCCCGGCGAGTCCATCTACTACGACTCCATCGTGCCCCACCAGGTGCGCGCCCACGAGGGCCAGAACGCGAAGTTCCTTGCTTGTGTATATACCCCCTTTTAGGAGGCGCAATGACTGAAGAGCAGAACGCTGCGCCGGTGCCCGGGTCTCCGGATTACCCGCTGCACTCGGAACTGACCCTTGGCGCCTACCTGAAAGAGCAGGTGGCGAAAGACCCCGACCACGAGTTCGTGGTGTATCCCGACCGCGACCTGCGCTGGACCTACCGCGACTTCGACGAGCGCACCGACAATCTGGCCAAGGGTCTTTTGGCCATCGGCATGAAGCCGGGCGATCACTTGGGTGTGTGGGCGCGCAACATCCCCGACTGGCTCACCTTCATGTACGCTTCCGCCAAGATCGGCGTGGTCATGGTGACGGTGAACCCGGTGTACAAGTCCCACGAGCTGGACTACGTGCTGAAGCAGTCGGATATGAAGGCGCTGTGCGTCATCGATGCCTACCGCGACGTGGACTACCTGAAGATCATCCGCGATCTGGTGCCCGAATCGCTCAATGTGCAGCGCGGGTTCCTGCGCTCGGAGGAGTATCCCTTCCTGGAGAACCTCATCTACATGGGACCCGAGAAGCACCGCGGCTTCTACAGCGTGCCGGAGCTTCTGCTGCTCGGCCAGCACAAGCCCGACAGTTCCCTGGAGTGGGCCCAGGGCCAGTTCGACAACAATGACGTGGTCATGATGCAGTACACGAGCGGCACCACGGGCTTCCCCAAGGGCGTCATGCTCACCCACCGTAACATCCTGAACAACGGCTTCTACATCGGCGAGGGGCAGAAGCTGGGCGCGTGCGACCGCGTGTGCCTGCCGGTGCCCTTCTTCCACTGCTTCGGCTGCGTGCTGGGGGTCATGGCCTCGCTCACCCACCGCTGCACCATGATCATCGTGGAGGATTTCGACGCGGGGCTCGTGCTGCAGGCCCTGCACAAGGAGCGCGCCACGGCGGTCTACGGCGTGCCCACCATGTTCATCGCCGAGCTGAACCACCCGGATTTCGACTCCTTCGACCTGTCCCATCTGCGCACGGGCATCATGGCTGGCAGCCCCTGCCCGCCCGAGACCATGCGCGAGGTGATGGAGCGCATGAACATGCGGGATGTGACCATCTGCTACGGCCTCACCGAGACGAGCCCCGTGTTCACCCAGACCTCGGTGGACGACGACATTCCCCACAAGTGCGAGACCGTGGGCCGGGCGCACCCGCCCGTGGAGGTGCGCATCCTGGACCCGAACGACGGGCACATCTGCGGCCCCGGCGAGCATGGCGAGCTGTGTTGCAAGGGCTACAACGTCATGAAGGGCTACTACAAGATGCCCGAGGAGACGGCCAAGGCCATCGATGCGAACGGCTTCCTCCATTCCGGCGACATGGGCACCGTTGACGAGGACGGCTACTTCCGCGTCACGGGCCGCATCAAGGACATGATCATCCGCGGCGGCGAGAACATCTACCCCCTTGAGGTGGAGAACTTCCTGCTCACCATGCCCGGCGTGCTGGATGCCCAGGTGGTGGGCATCCCCGATGCGAAGTACGGCGAGATCGTCGGCGCCTTCATTCGCGTGCGGCCGGGCCACGAGGCCATGACCGAGGATGACGTGCGCGAGTATGCCATCCCGCGCATCGCCCGCTACAAGGTGCCCAAGCGCGTGTTCTTCGTGGACGATTTCCCCATGACCCCTTCCATGAAGGTGCAGAAGTTCAAGCTGCGCGAAATGGCCGAGGAGCTGGTGAAGACCGGGAAGTAGCTGGCACTCGGCGGAAAACGGGCTTCCTGCGCCACCCGCGCAAAGAAGGGCTCGCGGTTCGCTCGCGGGCCCTTCTGCGTTATCGGGGCGGCTTTTTCGCACCGCAGGGCGCCGATAGGCAAGGAGTTCGGCGACCGGCCCGACATCCCCAAGACCGATCCGGTGATCTCCATCACCCGCGACGGTGAGGAGGTCGATGCCATCGACCCCAGCCGTCCGGGCACCTATGTGGTGACGGCCACCTATATCGACGATGACGGCAACGTGAGCATCGTGCGACGCACCTACATCGTGGGCGCTGACGAGGCCCTGCGCGATCCTTCGGCCCCTCAAGAGCCGGCAGGGGAGGAGGCTGGCGGCTCCGACGGCACCACCCGCCTGAGGCTGCTCGCCGCTACGGGCGATGATGGTGCATGGCCCGTGGCGGCCGGCGCCATGGCCCTTCTCGGCGTAGGGGCGGCTCTGGGCGCTCGGCTCCGTCTGCGCCGTTCCTGAGGCTGAGCCTCTCTGCTCAAAGTCACCCGCACGGGAGCGGCCCTCGGGGCCGCTCCTCTTCGTCAGAGCCGCGGGCTCTGGCTCGTCCGGCGGGCTTTCTGCCGGCCCGCATCGCTCTCTTCGCTGGATTGAAGTCGGCGCTTCCGGCAAATCAGGTACACTGGGCCGTGCGAAAAACCCGCTGCGGCGGGATGGTCTCCCGAGAAAAGGAGCTGCTGTGAAGCGTGCGCTCACCCCCGGTACCTTCGACCCCATCACGGTGGGGCACCTCGATGTCATCACGCGGGCCGCCCAGCTGGTGGACGAGGTGGTGGTGGCCGTGGCCGTATCGGCGAAGAAGCGACCGCTGCTGTCCCTGGACGAGCGCGTGGCCCTGGCCCGGGAGGCCACGGCGCATCTGCCCAACGTCACCGTGGAGCCCTTCGATGAGCTGCTCGTGGATTTCGCCCATCGCATGGGGGCCCAGGCGGTCGTCAAGGGCCTGCGGGCTATCACCGACTTCGAGTACGAGTTCCAGATGACGGCCCTGAACTACCAGCTCGACCAAGAGTTGGAGACGCTGTTCATCATGTCCACGCCCCAGCACATGTACCTGTCGTCGTCCATCGTGCGCGAGATCGCGTCCCTGGGCGGCGATGTGTCGCAGTTCGTCACCCCTGCTGCGGCCGAGGCCCTGCGCCGCCGCTACGCCGAGCTGGCGGAGGCGCAGCGCTAGGGGTATGGATCTTCGCGGTCTCTGCCGTCAATGAGCAGAAGGCGCCCCGAGGGGCGCCTTCCGTGTTCCCGAATGAAAATGAGGCTGATCCGACCGAACTTAGGCCAGCGCGTACTTCGCGGCGTTGGTGCCGGCGTTGCGGCCGAAGGTCATGCAGTCGGCGATGGCATTGCCGCCCAGGCGGTTGCTTCCGTGGATGCCGCCCGTGACCTCGCCGGCGGCGTAGAGGCCGGGGATGACCTTGCCGTCGGCGGAGACGGCCTCGGACTCCACGTTCACGTGGATGCCGCCCATGGTGTGGTGCACCGTGGGCACCTTGCGGCAGGCGTACCAGGGGCCGTCCACCATCTCGGCATCGGCGGTGTTGTCGGCCACGAACCCGAACTCGTCCTCGGCGCCGCCCACCACGGCGTTGTAGGCGTCGATGGAGGCCTGCAGGTTCGCGGCGTCCACATCCATGGCCTTCGCGAGCTCGTCAACGGTCTCGCCGGTCACGATGTGCTGCAGGGCCAGCATGTTGTTGATGGTGGCGCCGTTGGCATCGGGCTCGTCGGGGTCGGGGTAGCGCAGGGTGTTCACGACCACCCAGTAGGTGCCATCGGGCTGGGCGAAGATGTTCTTGCACAAAACGTCGCGCTCGGCGCCCTCGTTCACGAAGCGCTTGCCCTCCTTGTTCACGAAGATGCGGTTGCGGCCGGAGGTGCGGATATCCTCCATGAGGCCCGTGCCCGGAGTGCCGCAGGGGTGCAGTTGGATGTCGGACAGGCCGATGAGCTCGGCGCCGGCCCCTTCGGCGAGCGCCAGGCCCTCGCCCTGGGCGCAGGGCTTGATGTTGGTGCAGCCGATGGAATCATCCAGCACGACTTCCTTCCACACGCCGTCGTTGACCGACTGGCGGTACTCCACATTGGCGCCGAAGCCGCCGGTGGCGATGACCGTGGCCTTGGCGTTCACGGTCACCTCGCCGGTACCGTCGTAGAGGGCCTTCACGCCCACCACGTCGCCGGCCTCGTTGGTGATGAGCTCGGTGGCCTGCATGTCGTTGAGCAGGGTGATCTTGTCGGCGTTGTCGGCGATGAATTGCTGGAACGAGCGGATGTAGGTGTTGCCCGACGGGGTGGCCGGGTAGTGGCTGCGCTCGCCGAGGGAGCCCGTGGCGCTGCCGCACTCGTCCTTGAACTCCACGCCCAGGCTCTCCAGCCAGTGGACGGAGTCGAGAGCGTTGTCGGTCAGGTAGTGCACCAGCTCCGGTGTGCCCTGCTCGTGGCCGCCCTTGATGGTGGTGTCGTAGAACACCTCGATGGAGTCCTCGATGCCCTGCTTGCCCTGGCGTTCGGGATCCACGGCGTTCAGCGCGCCCTCGGACACGTTCGTGGAGCCGCCAGTGATGCCGCACTTCTCTAGCACGATGACGTTGGCTCCGGCCTGCACGGCCGCAATGGCCGAGGCAAGGCCCGCACCGCCGCCGCCCACGACGCACACGTCGGTGTCGTAGGTGGCCTCTACGGCCGGCTTGGCCGGGGCGTCGGCAGCTTGGAGGGCTTCCAGAGCGCCGGCCTGCTCGGCGCAGTCGGCCAGGCCCTCCTGAAGCGACATGGAGGAGAGGGTGGCGCCGGTCACGGTGTCGATGTTGATGGTCTGGTTCTCGACAACCTGGTCGGAGAGGGCCTTCAGGGCATCGGCGCCCACGCCGAGGGATTCCTGATTGGCCGTGGTGTCGATGGCGGTGATGGCATCGTCGGAGAACGTCACGGTCATGGTGTAAGGGGCGTTGTGACCTGTCACCTCGGCGGTGTAGGTACCGGCCTTCCAACCGCCGGCAGCTGCCTCCTCGCTGCCGGTGTGCGGTGCGCAACCGGAAAGTCCGAAGCTCGCCAGGCCTCCCCAGATGCCGAGCACGGCCGCGCCCTTGCAGAAGGTGCGGCGGGAGATGCCGTTTGTGGGAACGTGGGCGGATGTGCGGGTCATGATCGTTGCCTCCTTATATCGGCACTGCGGATTGTCAGCATCCGGAAAGCCGCTCGACCCAGCCGTGGTTTCAATTCGCCGAGAGCCCAGGCGAATGCCTTGGGTAGACTTTAAGGCGTCACGGCGATATAACCCTATGTCAATAGATCAGTGTTGTGCATGTGCATATTATGTGTTCCTATCTTGAAACGTGCGTTATGAAATTGTCTCTGCACGCGGGCCTCATCGTGCTACAGGGTGGGGAAGGGATGAGAACGCGGGCGGGGGCGATGCCCCCACGGGCCCTGGGCCGGCATATTTCGACCCGAAAAGGGACGAAGCCGCCCGAGGGCGGCTTCGCGAGGGGCGTGGTGCCGGGTGGACAGCTGCCGGGCACCTACGTCTGGGGCTGGGCATACGGCCCAGGGTGCCGGGCAGTTGCGGTGCGGGTGCCCGTTTTCGTCCCGGTTCTAGCGGGTGCGGAGCAGGCGTCGTCGGGCGAGGAGGAGGGCAAGGGCCGCCGCGAGGGCCGCCCCGGCCCCCAGGGCGAAGCCGGCCGCCAGCTCGTCGCCGGTCTGGGCGAGGCGCTTGGCGCGGATGGTGGTGTCCTCGTCGGGGTCGCCCTCGGCCGGCAGCACGCCGCCCTTCTCATTGGTGCCGAGCGGGTAGGCCGCCGGGCTCTCTACCTTCTCGCTTACGCGGTCGAAGGCCTCCCAGCCCGCGGGCGGGTCGAAGGGCTCGCCGGCGGCGGGGTGGGTCCCGTCGGGATCCCACTGGGAGGGCAGCGTGCCAAGGGCAGCGGCCACGTTGCCGATGTCGGCCCCCACAGCCTCCTCGGTCACCACGGCGTCGAAGGTGAGAACGACCTCATGACCCCCGTACAGATGGCCCGCGGCCACCGACAGGCGCCGTGTCCGGTCATCGTAGGCGCTGTCGGGCACTGCGATCTCCGTTCCATCGTCCAGAGTCATGCGGATGGACTCGCTCACCGGCTCCAGGCCAGCGGGCACGTCGTCGCGGATGACGGCGTCCATCCAAGCTGTGGCCGGCCCCTCGTTCGCAAGCACGATGCGGTAGCGCACGGTGTCGCCCACCCGGGTCTTGCCGTCGGCGCTCGTGGTGTTCTCGGCGGTCTTGGCCACCGTTACATCGCCGTCGGCCGGGTCGTCGCCGATGAGGATGGGCGGCTCGGCCGACGGGGTGCCGGCCACGGGCTCGTCGGTCGGCGGGGTGGTGGGATGGCCGGGCTCGGGGTTGGTGGGAATGGAATCGGGCCCGACGGAGGGCACCGTGCCGTGGGCGAAGGCCACGTTGGCGTTGTCTGCGCCCACAGCCTCCTTCCCGACGATCACATCGAAGACGAGCACGGCGCTCTGGCCGCCCCACAGGTCGCCAGCGGTCACCGCGATGGTGCGCGAGGCCTTGTCGTAGGCGGCGTCATCCACGGTGATCTCGCGGTCTCCCACCGTTAGCTTCATCGATTTCGCCACCGGCTCCATGCCCGTCGGCAGCGGGTCGGCGATAACGGCGTTCAGCAGGCAGCTGTCGGCCTCTCCCTTGTTCTTCAGGGTGATGGTGTAGCGGAGCGTATCTCCCGAGCGCGTGACCTTGGCGGCTGGATCCGTGAGGTTCTCCACGGCCTTGTCGGTCTCGATGGCCCCCGTGCCCGGGTCGGCCGGGGCCACGGTCTCGGGGCCGGCCGGGCAGGCCGGGGGAGTGGAGGGCGTCGGGCCCTCGCCGGGCTTCGCGCCCGGGTCGGGGTCCAAATCCACATCGGGGCCGGCCGGGTCGTCGGGGTTGGGGCGCTTGCCCGCGGCAGAGGCCACGTTGCCCAGGTCCACGGCGTCGGCGTCGGAGAAGTCCAGGCCTGCGGCCACGGTGCACTCGAAGGTGAGCGTGGCCGAGGACCTGCCCCAGACGATGCCCGCCGGCACCGCGAGGGTGCGTCGGCTGCCGGCGCCGGGGTCCGACAGCGAGAACTTGCCCGTGTCGGCGGCGGTCACCGCCGCGGCGCGCTCGAGGGGCTTGCTCGCGAGGCCGTCCCGCGGGTTATCCAGCTTCACCGTGGCCTCGTCCAGCACCATGCAGGCCGGCAGCGGGTCGGTGATGAGCACCTGGGTCCATGCCGAGCCGGCCGCCCCGTTGGAGGCCTCCACGGTGTAGCGGATGCGGTCTCCGGGCTGGGTGGGGCCGTCCGGGTGCGTGAGGTTCTCAGCCTTCTTGGCGAGCTTGGGGGCAGGGGCGATCTTCGGGTTCGCTCCCACGGTCACATCCAAATCCCAGGTGGTGCCCGTGTAGGCGCCGTTGGGCTTCTGCTGAATGGTCAGCTTGCCCTCGCCCACGGTCTTCGGATCCAGCACGATGGTGTAAGTGCCGTCGGGGTTGCGCACCGGCTCGCCGGTCTTCTCGTCGCGGATGAAGTCGGCGTCGAACAGGCTGCCGTCCTCGCCGACGATGCTGATGGGGCCGGAGGAGTCGGTCTTGATGGTCAGGGTTACGCGGCCGGGGTGCGGATTGTCATCGGTGGGCTTGTCCCAGGTGGTGGCGATATCGCCCTCATAGGTCTTATCGCCCGGCTTGGTCGGGTCGGCGTCGGGGTCGTCGGGGGTGGGGTCGGGGTCCAGGGTGGCCGAGGGCGGCGGCAGGGTGGGATCGGCCCCGGGCTCGCCAGCGGCCCCGATGTCGGTCTTCGGGTCGATGGGCTCGATGGCCACGTCGGCCTTGGGGGCTTCCTCGGGATCGTCGGCGGGGTTCACGCTCTCCAGGTAGTTGGCCGGGGCGGTGCTGCCCTCGGCCGGCGGCAGGTACTGCACCGACACCACGTGCTTGCCGTCGGTGGTGGCGTCCGGCACGAGGAAATCGGCATCGGAGGGCTTGAAGGTGTAGGTGAACAGCGTGTGGCCGCCCCCGTTGCCGTTCACGATGCGATCTGCATTCTTCTGGCCGGGCTGGGTCACGGCGCGGGAGGCCGCGCGGATGGGGTCGTCCTCCAGGGCGCGGGTGATGGGCGCGGCGGCCTTGTCCTCGAAGAGGATCTCGATGGGCTCGCCCACCTTCTTGCCGTCCATGTACAGCTGCACACGGCCCTCGGGCGGCTTGCAGCTGTCCTTGTTGGCCTTGCCGTCGGGATCCTTCTCGCCGTGGTTGATGCGGGCGGTCACGGCGAGCTCCATGTCGGAGGGGTGCTGCACGCTACCGGCCTGGCCGTTCACCCACTTCGCCTCCACGATCTCCACCGAGGAGGTGGTGGGCTTGATCTCCCACCAGCCCGTGGCGCGGTGGCCCCAGTAGCTGACGGCGAAGTCGGAGCCGGGGGTGGCGTACTGGGTGGAGTCCATGGTGAACTTCATGACGCCCACATCCGAGGGCATCTCGTCTACGATCTCGCTTTCGGTGCCGAGCGGGGTGCCGCCGCGCTTGTCGTAGAGCTGGTACTTGTAGCTGACGGCGCTCTCGTCAGTGAGCTCCTTGCCATCGCTCACGCGGTCGCCGTTGCTGTCGGTGACCAGGCCCGTCAGCGGTGGGTCCTGCTTGCTCAGCTCGAAGGCGCCGAAGGGGGTGCCGTCGTAGTACTTCGTGAGCTTGGCGAGGTAGTCCTCGGGCAGCTCGAAGTCGATGTAGCGCTTGAGGGTGGTGCCTCCCTGGCCGGTATCGGGGTCGCGGAACAAAGGCTCGATCTTCTGCACCGTGCCGTTCTTGTCGGTGTAGGAGAGGTTGACGGTGATCTCCTTCTCGGTGGCCGTCTTGGGAAGCCACAGGAACAGCTTTCCGTTGCTGAAGCGGGCCGGGGCGCCGTAGGGGTAGTCGGCGCCGCCCACCTTGAGGTTCCAGTCGGTGATGCGCTCGTCCAGGTTGCTGTCGGTGATGCCGGCCTCGTTGTTGCGCTTCGCGATCTCGCTGCCCAGGTCGATGGTGATCATGAACACCTTGTTGTCGTCGCTCTCGTCCACGACGAGGCTGCCGTCATCGTTGTGGGAGAAGCTGCCATAGGCATAGCCGTAGGCATCCTTGTTCTCGAATTTGGAGCCGTCCTCCACGGTCTGCACCGAGCCGCCGGTAACGACGACGTACCCGTTGCGGCCGCCGATATCCACAAAGCTGGCCGCGCTCTTCGAGCTGTCGGGCAGGATGGTGCCGCCGGAGATGATGATGGCGCCATTGCGGTTGTCGGTAGCGCAGCCGCGGCCGATGGCGTTGCCGTGCACGGGAGCGATGGCGTTGATCCAGCCGCCGTTGATGCGTATGGTGCCGGTGCTCAACTGTGAGTCGGGGGCGCTGGCGTTGCTCTCCACCCGTCCGCTGTCGATGGAATCTTGGAAGAGATAGGCCTGCTTGCGGCCCCACCAGCTGGTGTTGTACCAGGCGGCCAGGCCCGTGCCGATGGCAGCGCCGTGGTAAGCGCCTTGGGCGGTAATGCGGCCGCCATTGATGGTGGTGTACGTGCCGCCACCGCCCTCGCCGGAGCCGATGCCGGCGCCGACGCCGTAATGGTCGTCATCGGCGCTCGAGCCGGTTACGACGAAGCCCTTGGTGTCGATAACGCCGCCGTTGAAGGTCATGTCGCCGGAGTTCTCGAAGCTCGTGCTGCCGATGCCGGCGGCCTGGTGCCCGGCTCGCACAGTGAGGCTGCCGGCGGTTTTGCCCCCCACCTCCTTGGTTTCCAGGAGGGTGAGACTATCATAGCTGTTATGGACGGCGGTGCGCTGGATGCCCTCGTTGTCTACGAACGTGGTGCCGGCGGGAATGCGGCCGTCCTGGGGTGTGATGGGATTGCCGCTGGTATCGACGTTGCGCACCGCATCGTCGATGACGAGATGAGTGCCCTCACCGCAATGGATGCCGGGGGAGTAGCCGCCGGGGGTGCCTTGAAGCGTGTTGGTCGAGTTGTCCTTCAGCGTGATATGCAGGCTCGTCTCGGGGGAGACGGTTGCGCCGTCGGCGTTGCGGCTGCGTTCGATATGGACGGGAACGTCCGATTCGATGTTCACGTTATCGAAGGTGAGGTCGGCCTGGGTGCCGGGCGCAATCCAGATGGTGCCATCCGTGGGGGTACCTGAGGTGGAGAGGGTCAGGGGCGTATCGGAGCAGATAACGAGTTTCTTGAGATGCGAAGTCAAGGGGCCTGTCGAGGCGGCCGGGTTGCCGTTGGCCGGGTGCTCGCGCACGTAGTCGACGTTCTCATAGTAGTAGTCGACGCCCTCGGTACCGCCGGTGACGGCGATGGCGCAGGCGTCGGCGGGGTGGGCGTACCCATCGGGCACTGCGCCGAAGGCCTGCACGGGCATCATAAGCCCGCAGATGAGTACGGCGGCCAGGGCCGCTCGCAAGGGTTTCAGGACTCTTCTCGTCATGGTGCATCTCCTTGGTATGTCGAGGGACTCCCGCCGGTTGGGTGGACGGCGGAAGCCCCGGGGGAACGTTTAGCGGGCGCGGCGCAGGCGCCGGCGGGCGAGGAGGGCGGTGCCCGCCGCGAGGGCCGCCCCGGCCCCCAGGGCGAAGCCGGCCGCCAGGTCGTCGCCGGTCTGGGCGAGGCGCTTGGCGCGGATGGTGGTGCCCTCGTCGGGGTCGCCCTCGGCCGGGATCACGCCGCCCTTCTCATTGGTGCCGGGGGCGTAGGCGGTGGGGCTTACCACGCGCTCGCTCTCGCGCTCGAAGGACGACCAGCCCGCCGGCGGGTCGAAGGGCTGCCCCGCCTCGGGGTGCGTCCCGTCCGGATCCCAGGCTGAGGGCGGTACGCCCAGGGCCTGGGCCGTGTTGCCGATGTCGGCCCCCAGGGCCTTTTCGGTCACCAGCGCGTCGAAGACGAGCGTGACTGCCTGCCCGCCGTAGAGGTGCCCCGCGGCCACGGCTAGGATGCGGGTCTTGTCGTCGTAGGCCTCGTCGGAAACGGGGACGACCGTGCCGTCGGCCAGAGTCATCTGGATGCTCTCGCTCACCGGCTCCAGGCCCGCGGGCACGTCGTCGCGGATGACGGCGTCCATCCAGCTGGTGGCCGGGCCGTCGTTTTTGAGCGTCACGGTGTAGCGCACGATGTCGCCCACATAGGTTTTCCCGTCGCTGCGGGTGGTATTCTCGGCCTCCTTGGCCAGGGTGATGTCGCCTTCGGCGGGATCGGTGCCCACGAGGACGGGCGGCTCTACCGGCTCAGTGCCCTCCGTCGGCTCGCCAGCCGGGGGCGTGGTCGGCTTTCCCGGATCGGGATTGGCGGGCACGCTGTCGGGCCCGATCGAGGGCACGGTGCCATGGGCGAAGGCCACGTTGGCATTGTCGGCGCCCAGGGCGTCGGCACCGACGGTCACCTCGAAGGTGAGCCGTGCCTCCTCGCCGCCCCACAGATCGCCCGCGGTCACCGCGATGGTGCGGGATGCCCTGTCGTAGGCGCTGTCGTCCACGGCGATCTCGCGGCCGTCGGACAGGACGAGCTTGAGCGACTTCGCCACCGGTTCCATGCCTGCCGGCAGCGGGTCGGCGATGACGGCGTTCAGCAGGCAGCTGTGGGCGGCGCCGGTGTTCTTGAGAGACACGGTGTAGCGCAGCACGTCGCCGGGCTTCGTCACCTTGGCTCCGGGGTTCGCGACGTTCTCCACCGTCTTGGACAGCGTGGTGGAGGGGTCGGACGGCGCCACCGTGGCCGGTCCGGCCGGCAGCGCTGGATCGGAGGGATCGGGGTTCTCGGGCAGCTCCTGGCTCGGCTTGTCCGGGTCGGGGCGCGTGCCTGTGGCGCTGGCGATGTTCGCGAGGTCAGAGGCGATGTCGCGCCCGGCAGCATCGGTTCTGACGGTGCACTCGAAGGTGAGGGTCGCCTCGCCTTCGCCGTAGACCGCGCCGACGGGTACCGTAAGGGTGCGCTTGCCGTCCGCCCCGGCGGCTTCCAGCTTGTACTCGCCGAGCTTCGGGGCGCCGGTGGCGCTCGCGAGCTCCTTGTTGAAGCCCTGCGAGGGATTGGTCAGGTGCACGGTGCCCCTGTCCAATTCCAGGCAGCTCGGCAGGGGATCGACCAGCACCACGTCGTTCCAGGCAGAGCCCGCGGCGCTGTTCGTGGCCTTCACGACGTAGCGGATGCGGTCGCCGGGCTGGGTGGGGCCGTCCGGGTGAGTGAGGTTCTCGGCGGTCTTGGTCACGGCCGTCTCGGGGGCGATTTGCGGGTTCGGCTTCACGGTCACGTCGAACTCGAACACGGTGCCGGTGTAGGCGCCATTGGGGGCCTGGCTTACCGTGAGCTTCGTGTTGCCGATGGCCTCGGGATCGACGACCAGGGTGATCTTCCCATCGGCATCGCGCACGGGGTTGCCCTCGTCGTCCCGCACGACATCGGCGGTGATGATGCGCCCGTCCTCAGTGGTCACGGTGATGGGGCCGGAAGAGGGGGTATCCAGCTTCAGCGTCACGCGGCCGGGATTTGGCTCGTCCTCGCCGTGCTTCTGATAGACCGTCTCGATGGTGCCGGTGTACACGGTGGTGCTCGGTTTTGAGGGGTCAACCGGTTTCGGATCGGGGTTCACCTCGATCTCGGTGTCGGCGGGATTGGAGGGGTCGTCGGGGACGATCGACGGCTTTGGGTCGATGGGGTTGATGGCCACAGTATCGCTCGGGGCGCTCTCCGGGTCGTCAGCGGGGTTCACGCTCTCCCGGTAGTTGGCCGGGGCCGTGTCGCCGCTCTTCGGCGGCAGGTACTGCACCGACACCTTGTGCTTGCCGTCGCCGGTGGCGTCCGGTACGAGGAAGTCGGCGTCGGAGGGCTTGAACACGTAGGTGAAATCGGTGTAATGGCCCGTGGTGTCGTCGCCCTTGCGCTCGGCGTTCTTCTTGCCGGCCTCGGTGGCGGCCCGGGTGGTGGCGGGTTTGTCCTCGAAGAGGATCTCGATGGGCTCTCCCACAGCCTCGCCGTCCACGAACAGCTGCACGTAGCCCTCCGGTGCGGCGCAGGTGGGCTTGGTGGCCACGCCGACCGGGTCGGTCTTGGCGCGGCTGATGCGGGCGTTTACCTGAAGCTCCTTGTCGGAGTCGTGGTGCTCTTCGCCGGGGGCCGAGTCTTCCACCCATTGGGCCTCAACGAGGGCCACGGCGGAGTTCGTGGGCTCGATGACGCACCAGCCCGTGGCGCGGTGGCCCCAGTAGCTCTCCTTGAAGCCCTCGGTGTTCGAGAATTCCGTGGAGGTCATGGTGAACTTCATGATGCCCGCGTCCGTGGGCATGTCCTTGTCGCTGTCCACTTCGGGTCCGATGGCCTGGGGCTCCGTGTCGCCGCCGGGCAGGCGGTCGAACAGCTGGTACTTGTAGGTGACGGCGTCGCCGTTGGTGAGCTCGCGGTAGATCGGCTCGCCCGTGTCCGGGTCCTTGCCGATCTCCTCCAGGGTGGCTAGCTTGTTTTCGTCGCTGATGACATAGGCTTTGAACGGCTCGCCATCGTAGTACTTCTTCAGCTTCTCCAGGTACTTCTGGGGCAGTTCGAAATCGGCGTAGCGGCGCAGCTTGCCGTCGGTGCCGGTTCCGGGCGGCCGGAAGAGGGGGAGAGGAGTGATCTCGGTGGGCTTGCCGTTCTCGTCCAGCTTGTCGGTATTCAGGTAGGTGAAGTCGACGGTGATCTCGCTGTTTTGGATGACCTGCTCGGGCAGCCACAGGTACAGGTGCCCCTTGTCGAACTCGGCCGGGGCGCCGTAGTCGTACTCTTTGCCGTCTACCTTCAGCTGCCAATCGGTGAGCGCGTAGGTTTCGGCGCCCACATCGCTCGTGAGGTCGATCTCCACCATCTTGATGGGTTCGCCCTGGTCGTTGGTGGCGCTGCCGTCGAAGATGAAGGAGCCCGCCCCCAGGCTGTTGCCGATAGAGCCGCCGGTTATGGTCACCTTGGCGCCCGGCGCTCCGATGTCGGCGGGCTTGTAGGCGCGGCCTCCGGTGGGCAACAGCGTGCCGCCCGTGAGGATAATCTCGTATTCTGAGCTGTTGCCGCCGTCGCAGCCGGTGCCGAAGCCGCGGCCGTGGTCGCCGCCATTCGAGATGACGTAGCCCCCGTTGATACGGATGTTCCCGGTCTTCGCTTGCACGGGGCCGCCTCCGATGCCGGGGCCGTGGTAGGCGCCCTGTGCGGCAACGCGGCCTCCGTTAATGGTGATCCACTCGTCGGGACCGGTGCCGTCGGCGCCTTCCGGGCCGGCCGACCCTATGCCCGCCGCCCAGTCGTGGGTGCCCGAACCCGATCGGTCGTTGCGGCCTCCGATGGCGGTGATGATGCCGCCGTTGATGGTGATGTTGCCGCCTGCTTCGCCATAGGGCGAGCCGATGGCCGCCCCCATGCCGTTGCCGACGTGCTCGGCGTGCAGCTCGCCGGGATTGGCGCCGTCCATCTTCGTGAGCGGATCGCCCACCTGCACCTCCGTGCCGTTCTCAAGATGATAGGGCTCGAGGGCCGCGGGGTCGTCGGGGTCGAGATCGGGATTCTTCGGCATGAGGCCGTCGACGGGAGTTATGAGCGTGCCCTTGTCCGTGCGATTGGCCACGGCGTCATCGATGGAGAGGGACGATCCAGTGCCGCAATGAAGCACGGCGCGATTGTCGGTGGTGGCATCGCCGCTGGGATAATTGGCCTGGAAGATGTTTTTCGCTCCGTCGGCGAGCACCAGGGAGCAGGAGGCTCCTGTTTCCAAGTCGAGGGGCGCCTTCCCCAGAATGCCGATGCCGGCCAAGGTGATGTGCGCGTCACGTTCGGCGGGAATGAAGATGCCCACTGCTGATTTCGCCGCCGGCCAGCCCTGGGCGTCGGCGGTCTGGTCGGAGTTTCGGATGGCGAAGTGCTTATCCGTGTTAACGGTGAGGGTCTTCGCTGCCTCGTCGTAGGCGAAGTCGCCGGCGGTCACCGTGTCGCCGTCCACTCCCCAGATGGTGAAGTCGGCGATGGTGAACGAGCCGGCTCCTGGAGCGACCGCCGCTTGCGCTGTCGCGTCGAGCGGGAAAGCCGTAGGTCCTTCTTCAGAGGCGATGACTGCGGTGCCTTCTCCGCCGGTTGCGAAGGCGGTGGTGGCATCGGCCAGGGAGATTGCTGCCGCGGAGGCGGCTTCGCCAGCTCTGGCCTCGGCGGCCAGGGCGCCCGTGGGAAGCATGAGGCCGCAGGCGAGCACGGCAGCCAGGGCCGCTCGCAGGGGTCTTAGGGCTCTTCTCGTCATGGTGCATCTCCTTGGTATGTCGAGGGGCTCCCGCCGGTTGGGGGAACGGCAGAAGCCCCGAGGGAACGTTTAGCGGGCGCGGCGCAGGCGCCGGCGGGCGAGGAGGAGGGCGGTGCCCGCCGCGAGGGCCGCCCCGGCCCCCAGGGCGAAGCCGGCCGCCAGCTCGTCGCCGGTCTGGGCGAGGCGCTTGGCGCGGATGGTGGTGCCCTCGTCGGGGTCGCCCTCGGCCGGGATCACGCCGCCCTTCTCATTGGTGCCGGGCGGGTAGGCCGCCGGGCTCTCCACCTTCTCGCTCGCGCGGTCGAAGGCCTCCCAGCCCGCGGGCGGGTCGAAGGGCTCGCCGGCGGCGGGGAAGCCCCCGTCGGCGTCGGGGTCCCACTGGGAGGGCAGCGTGCCCAGGGCGGCGGCCACGTTGCCGATGTCGGCCCCCACGGCCTCCTCGGTGACGAGGGCGTCGAACGCGAGCGCGATCTCCTGGCCCCCGTAGAGGCGCCCGGCCGACACGGACAGCCGCCGCGTCTTCTCGTCGTAGGCCTCGTCGGAAACGGGGACGACCGTGCCGTCGGCCAGGGTCATCTGGATGCTCTCGCTCACCGGCTCCAGGCCCGCGGGCACGTCGTCGCGGATCACGGCGTCCATCCAGCCGGTGCCCGGGCCGTCGTTCGCAAGCACGATGCGGTAGCGCACGGTGTCGCCCACCCGGGTCTTGCCGTCGGCGCTCGTGGCGTTCTCGGCGGTCTTGGCCACCCTCACGTCGCCGTCGGCCGGGTCGTTGGGGATGACTACGGCCGGTTCCGCGGGCGGATTATCGGCCTGCACAGGCTCGTCCGCTCCGGGTGCGGGCGCCGGCTCGCCGGGAGTTTCCTCGGAGACGTCCACATCGGGCGTCTGGGATGGCACGGTGCCGGTCAGGGCGGCCACGTTGGCAATGTCGGCGCCCAGGGCCTCGTCGGTCACGGTGCACTCAAAGGTGAGGGTGGCCTCCTCGCCGCCCCAGAGGTTGCCGGCGAAGACGGCCACAGTGCGCGACGTGCTGTCGTAGAGGTCATCCGTCAGCTCGACGGGCTTATCGGTGCCGGGCAGCGTCAGCCGCCAGCTGTTGGGCACCGGCTCCAGGCCTGCTGGCAGCGGGTCGGAGATGACGGCGTTCACGAGGCAGCTGCCCGCATCTCCGGTGTTCTTCACGGTAATGGTGTAGCGAAGCACGTCGCCGAGACGCGTGACCTTGGCGTCGGGGCTCGTCGTGTTCTCCACGGCCTTGCTCAGGGCAAGAGCCCCCTCGGCCGGATCGGCCGGGGCCACGGTGTCGCCGCCCTCGGGCACGGCCGGCTTCGATTCCACCGGATCCACCGGCTGCTGGTCGCCCTTGGGGTCGGTGGGGTGGTCGCGGGTGCCCTCCGCCTCGGCGGTGTTGGCCAGGGGCGCTGCCGCCTCGTCGCGGCCGGTTATGCCCTGCTTGACCGTGCACTCGAAGGTGAGAACGGCGCTTGCGGCGCCCCAGACGGTGCCGGCGGGGGCGGTGAGAGTGCGCTTGCCGTCGGCACCCGCTGTGCCGAGCCCGTACTCGCCGAGCTTGGGGGTGCCCGTGGCGGCGGAGAGCTTCTTGTTGAAGCCGTCGGCGGCATTCTTCAGGAACACGGTGTCCTCTACCAGATCGAGGCAGGCGGGCAGATCGTCGGTGACCACCACGTTGTTCCAAGCGGAGCCGGCGGCGCTGTTCGATGCGGTGACGGTGTAGCGGATGCGATCGCCGGGCTGGGTGGGGCCGTTCGGATGGGTGAGGTTCTCGGCCACCTTGGTCACGGCCGGGGCCGGGGCGATGGCCGGGTCGGCCTTCACGGTCACGTCGTACTCGAAGGTGGTGCCCGTGTAGGCACCGTTGGGCTCCTGCTTGATGACGAGCTCGGTCTTGCCCACGCCCTCGGGGTTCACCCGCACGGTGATATTGCCGTCGTCGTCGCGCACGGGGTTGCCGTTCTCGTCGGTCACGACCTCGGCCTCAACGATGGTGCCGTCGGCTGTGGTGACGGTGATGGCACCGGAAGAGGGCGTCTTGATTTTGATGTCCACGGCCCCGGGGTTCTCGTCGGCGCCGGGGGTGGGCTTCTCGTAGATAAGGTTCAGACTGCCATGATAGGTCTTGTCGCCGGGCTTGGCGGGGTCGGCGCCGGGCTTGTCGGCCTCGGGATTGTCGTAGTCGGTGTCCAGGGAGGGCTGCGACTTGTCCGGATCGGCATCGGGGTCGGCGGGCAGATCCACGGTGGGGTTCGGGTCGATGGGGTCGATGGCCACCTCGGCCTTGGGGGCGTCCTCGGGGTTGTCGGCGGGGTTCACGCTCTCCAGATAGTTGGCCGGGGCCGTGCTGTCCAGATCGGCCACGTCCTCGTGGTCGGGAGGCAGGTACTGCACCGATACCACGTGCTTGCCGTCGGTGGTGGCATCGGGTACGAGGAAGTCGGCGTCGGAGGGCTTGAAGGTGTAGGTGAAGTCGGTATAGGAGCCGCCCTTGCCGTTGTCGACGCGGCGGGCATTGGGGGCAGGCTTGTCGCCATCGGCGTCGCCGCTGTCGGCTCCGTCGCCGGCTGCCAGGGTCGCCACGGCGCTCGTCAGGGCCGCGCGGGTGGTCGGGGCGGCAGCCTCGGGGAAGACGATCTCGATGGGGTCGCCTACCTTGTTACCGTCCATGTACAGCTGCACATAGCCCTCAGGGGCCTTGCACGTGGGTTGGGTGGGTTTGCCGTCGGGCTGGGTGTCGGCGCGATCGATGGTGGCATGCAGGGCCAGCTCCAGATCGGAGTTGTGGTGCTCGGCGCCGGGGGCCTTGTCGTCGACCCACTCGGCGTTGATGAGGGACACCTTCGAGCCGATGGGCATGATGTCGCACCAGCCGATGGCGCGATGCCCCCAGTAGCTTTCGCGGAAGCCGGCCAGGGCGGGGTCGTCGGAATTGGAATACTGGGTGGAGATCATCGTGAACTTCATGGTGCCCACATCCGAGGGCATGTCGTTGCCGGTGCTCACCTCCGGGCCGATGGCCTGGGAGCTCTCGTCGCCCTCGAAGGCGGGGCGCTTGGTGAAGCGCTGGTACTTGTAGGAGACGGCGCTCTTCATGTTCAGCACCTTCGGGAGCTCCTCGTCGGTGGTGATCCAGTTGTCCTTATCGTCCAGGTCGTAGGCGGCGAAGGGGGTGCCGTCATAGTACTTCGTCAGCTTGTCGGTGTACTGGGTGGGCAGCTCGAAGTCGACGTAGCGCTTCAGGATGTCGCCCTCGCCGGGGTTGCGGAACAGGGGGTTTACTTTCTGCACCTTGCCGTTCTCGTCCAGGTAGGACAAGGTGACCGACACCTGCTTGTTGGTGGCCGCGGGCGGCAGCCACAGGTACAGCTTGCCGTCGGTGAACTGGGCGGGCGCGCCGTACTCGTAGGGCTCGCCGGCCACGGTGAGCTCCCAGTCGATGATGGCGTTGTTGCCGTCGGTGATGGGCTTGCCGGTCTCATCTTTCTTTATGACCTCGGCGGACAGGTCGATGGCGATCATGGACACGGCGGGGTTGTCCGTGCGGTCGGTGTCCACGGGCCATATGCCGAAGGCAGAATCGTAGCTGTGATCGCCGTTGATGAAGGCCTGGAACAGCTCCTTGCTGCCGTTGACATCGCCGATGCGCACGGAGCCGCCGATGACGCTGACGGCCCCGCCCTGGGCGCCGATGGCCATGGAGACGCAGGAGGTGAGGGGCTTCGGATTGGTTTTATCAGCCTCTGCCCTGCTTGTGTCGGGGAGCACCGTACCGCCGGCGATGACGATTTCGTGCCCCTCGTTCCAGGAGCAGCAACCCTGGCCGATGGCGTTGCCGTGCTTGTCGGAGTGGGGCTTCAGCACGCCGCCGTTGATGTAGATGTCGCCGGCCCAGGTTTTGCTTTCGGGGGCGACGGTGTCGGGGCTTCCATGGCTCGTGTAGACGAGTTTGTTGGGCAGGGTGTCCTCGAAATGGTAGGCCCCCGACTTGGCGCATATGGCCCATCCGCCACCGCCGATGGAGGCGCCGTGGTAGGAGGTCCAGCTCTCGATGACGCCGCCGTTGAAGGTCATGGTGCCGCCGCTTCCGCAGCTGCCGCCGCCGATGGAGGCGGTGTAGGCGCTGCCGTTGCCGGCTCCGCGGGCATGGGTGGTGATGATGCCGCCGTTGAAGGTCATATCGCCGGCATCCTCGTACTGCACGCTGCCGATGGCGGCTTCCAGGGTATTGCCCGTCACGGTGAGCTTGCCCGTGGTGAGGGAGCCGTCGGGGTTGCGGTTGGCGTTCTCGAGCAGGGACAGGCGGTCGTCGCCATCTTCGGTGCCGGCGGTGCGGGTCACGCCGTCGTTGCCGATGAAGGTGGTGCCGGCGGGAATCTTGCCCGGATAGTTGGCGGGGTCCATCTTGATGGGCTCGCCGGCAGTGGTGACGTTGGGGATGTGGTCGTCGATGACCAGCTCGGTGCCCTCGCCGCAGTGGATGCCCGCGCCGCGCTGACCATCGGTGGCCGTGATGGTGTTGTCGGAATTCTCGGCAAGGGTGATATGAAGCCGCGTCTTGGGCTCGGCAGTGGTGCCGTCGTCGTTGCGGTTGCGCTCGATGTGCACGGGGATAGGGGAGTCGATGCTCACGTTGTCCAACGTGATGTTCGCCTGCACGCCCGGGTTCACCCAGATGGTGACGTTCTGCGTGGCGGTAGGGAAGCCATCGGTGGTCAGGGTGAGTTCGGCTGTTCCCTTGATGACGAGTTTGTGCAGCTTGTCGGAACGGGTTCCCGAACCCTCGAAGGCGTGCCTGACGTAGTCCACTTCCTCGAACTCGAAGTCGACGCCGGGAGTGCCGCCGGTGACGGTGATGCCGAACTGGTGGCGGTCGGTCGAGTCGGCCGCCGGGGCCGCATCAGCGGCGGGAAGGGCGCTCGCGGGGGTGGCGAGAGCGGGGGAGGGGGAGCCGTCGGCCGCGGCCGACGGGTCGTCCGGGCTCCCGTCGGGGACGACGGCCTCGCGGGGAGCCTCGGAGAATTCAGTTACCGCGTCATGGGGGGGGGTCTCACTGTTCTCGCTGCCTGCGGCCAGGGCCGCTGTGGGCATCATCAGACCCCAGGCAAGCACGGCCGCGAGGGCTCCTCGCAGCAGACGCCCCTTTTGGTTTGCCTTCATATCCTGCTCCTTCTCTCGGTGAGCACAGCCCCGCCCGCACTTGGATACGCGAAGCGTTGCCGATCTGTCAGCATACTGTGGCCGAGTGTACACCTTCGGCCACCTCATCGCAAGAAAAAGCCGTCATCCCAAGAGGAGCGGCCTCCCTGCCAAGGGCGGGACGGCTCCGCTACTATATATAGTATTGCGCCCGCGGCCAGCTGCCACGGTGGCGCCCGGTCTCCGGACGTCCCTCCGCGCTGTGCCGGCCGCTGCGCCCGCCGCCGCTCCGCCACCTTCCGCCTTGCATCCGCTGGCGGCAGTTTTGGGCCTTGGATGGGGAAATTGCGGGCGATACTGGCCAAGGTTGGCCCGGTGTGGTATAAACAATGCACACTGTGCAAAGAGCCGCGCAGACATACTTTCGCGTTCGAGAAAGTGGGCATGTCCCGCTTTCTTTTGTTGTTAGGCCCCAAACGGCCGGCGCGGAAGCCGATAGCAGAGGCGACGGAAGGCGAAAGGAGGCCCCATGCTGACCGGTAAGGAGCAGATGCTCTTGGATGCCCTGGAGCCGCGCGCTGCCTCCGAGGGCGTCGAGATCGTCACCGTGGAGATCGTGGGGTCGAAGAAGGCCCCCACCATCCGCGTGTACATCGACGCGGAGGGCGGCGTGAGCTTCGACGAGCTGGCCCGCACCCAGTCGTGGATCGGCGATCTCATGGACGAGCTGGACCCGTTCCCTGGCGCCTACATGCTGGAAGTGTCCTCCCCGGGCATCGACCGGCCCCTGCGCACGGCCGAGCACTTCAACCGCTTTGCGGGGCAGACCGCCAACGTGAAGACCCGCGGGCCCATCGAGGGGCGCAGCTCGTTCACCGGCGAGCTGGCCGGCTTCTCCGACGGGGCTGTGCGCCTCATCGTGGAGGGCGAGACCATGGCCATTCCGCACGACCAGATCAAACGAGCCCGGCTCAAGGGCTCCGTTGATTTCAGCTCTTAGGGAAAGGAAGACAGAGAAAGTGGCAAGTTCAGAGTTGATCGAGGCATTGCAGGCGCTGGCCCATGAGCGCAAGATCGACGAGTTCTACCTCATCGAGCGCTTGGAGCAGTCGCTCGCCAAGAGCTACGAGCGCATTCTCGACCTGGAGTGGGACGCGCGCGTGACCATCGACCGCCAGACCGGCAAGATCTACGTCTACGAGCTCGTGCCCGTGGGCGAGCCCGATGAAGAGACCGGCGAGTACAGCGAGTTCGAGGAGCGCGACGTGACCCCGGCCGATGTGAGCCGCATCGCCGCCCAGAACGCCAAGGGCGTCATCTCCTCCCTCGTGCGCGAGGCGGGTCGCCAGTCCATCTACGACGAGTTCCGCAACCGCGTGGGCGATCTGGTGACCGGCACCGTGCTGCAGGGCACGCCGGACTTCACCATCATCAAGATCCGCGATGGCGTGGAGGCCGAGCTGCCCCACTACGACGCCAAGCGCAACCCCGGCGAGCGCAACGAGCGCCCGGCCAACGAGCACTACCGCCACAACCAGCGCCTGAAGGTACTCATCATCGAGGTGCGCGATCCCAACGCCGACAGCCCCCGCGCCCGCGGCGAGCAGGCCCGCCCGGCCATCGTGGTGTCCCGCACCCACCCGGATCTCATCCGCCGCCTCTTCGAGATCGAGGTCCCCGAGATCTACGACGGCGTGGTGGAAGTGAAGTCCGTGGCTCGCGAGCCCGGTGCCCGCTCCAAGGTGGCCGTGGCCTCCCGCGAGCCGAACCTGGATCCGGTGGGCGCCTGCGTGGGTCCGAAGGGCTCCCGTGTGCGCATGGTGGTCGAGGAGCTGCGCAACGAGCGCGTCGATGTCATCCAGTGGGACGCCGACCCGGCCGTCTACGTGGCCAATGCCCTGTCCCCGGCCAAGGTGTCCCGCGTCACCATCGACGAGGACAACAACTACGCCACGGTCATCGTGCCGGACGACCAGCTGTCCCTGGCCATCGGCAAGGAGGGTCAGAACGCGCGTTTGGCTGCTCGCCTGACGGGCTGGCACATCGACATCAAGCCCGCGAGCTTCGAGGGCGCGTCCCTGGTGAGCGATGCCCTCATCGATGAGGTGGAGGAAGATGACGACTTCTGCATCTTCGTCGGCGAGGACGGCACCCGCTGCCGCAACCACGCCCGTCCGGGCAGCCAGTACTGCGGCGTGCACGCCGACGGCGACGAGTAGCCGCGAGCGGGAGAGTAGCACGACCGATGCCCATCCAGACGAACAAGCGCCAGCGCACCTGCATCAGCTGCGGGGCTACCCGGGAAAAGGGCGGCCTCTTCCGCATCGTGCGCCCGGCTGAGGGCCCCGTGGCCTTCGACGGCTCGGGCCGCCGCTCCGGCCGCGGCGCCTACGTCTGCTCGGGAGCATGCCTCGCCGCCGCGAGGAAGACCAGGAAGCTTGAGCGCGCCCTGCGCTGCAAAGTGACCGATGAGGATTACGATCGCGTTCTTCGCGAGCTTGCTCTCGCCGAGGCGTCGGAACAGAATGAGGAGTGATATATGGCCAGCATGCGTGTCCATGAGTTGGCGAAGGAATTCGATATGTCGAGCGCGGATCTGCTCGACCGCCTGAAAGATATGAAGATCCCCGCGAAGTCCCACGCGAGCATGCTCAACGAGGCCTACGTGGACAAGATTCGCAAGAGCCTGGAGCCGGAGATTCGCGCCCGCGCCGGCGCCCTGGCCGCCGAGGAGGCTGCGGCCCTCGCGGCTGAGCAGGAAGAGGCCGCCCGCTTGCGGGCCGAGGAAGAGGCCGCCCGCAAGGCTGCCCGTGAGAAGGAGCTGGCCGAGCGCGAGGCCGCCCGTGCCCAGCGCGAGAGCGCCCGCGCCGACGAGCCGGCCGCCGAGGGGCAGCCGGTACGCAAGGCCCCGGCGCCCAGCTCTGCCTTCGCGAGCCTCGAGCAGCAGATCGCCTCGGAGAAGGAGCGCGTGGAGCGCGAGCGCGAGGCCGCCCGGGCCCGGGCTCGGGCCGAGAAGGCCGCCGCCGAGGTGGCCAAGAAGCGCGCTGTGGAAGAGGCTCTGCGCCGCGGCCACAAGAAGCCCGCGAAGGCCGTCCCGGCCGCCGAGGCTCCCAAGGCCGCGCCGGCGCCGGCCCCTGGGGCCCGCAAGGCCAACTTCGACTCGCTGCTGTCGCAGATCGAGGCCGAGAAGCAGCGCATGGAGGCCCAGAAGAGCGCCGAGGCCGAGGCCCGTCGCTCTGGCCGCGGTGCCGGCAAGAAGGGCAAGAAGGGCTCGGGGCATCAGGTGGTGCCCGAGCTGGAAGCCCAGCAGGCCGCCATGCCCGAGGATCGCTACGCCCAGATGGCCGTCCAGGCTGAGAAGCTTCAGCGCGACAAGGTGCTCGCCGAGGCTCGCGCCGCCGTGGCCGCCGCCACTACCCACGAGGGGGAGGGGCGCCGCAAGAAGCGCAAGGAGAAGCGCGAGGCCGAGGCCCGCGAGCGCGCCGAGGCCGAGGCCATCGAGCGGGGCCTGGACCCGACGCTGGTGCTGGACGACTCCGTGGTAGAGATTCCCCAGGGCGCGACCGTGGCCAAGTTCGCCGAGCTTCTGGGCGTGCAGCCCAACGACGTCATCAAGCGCCTGTTCATGCTGGGCCAGGTGCTCACGCTCACCCAGTCCATGAACGACGAGACCATGGAGCTCATCGCCGACGACATGGGCCGCAAGGTGCGCGTCGTGTCGCCGGAGGAGGAGTACGCCGTGGTGTACAACGACTCCGAGGCCGACCTGAAGCCGCGCCCGCCGGTGGTCACCGTCATGGGACACGTCGATCACGGCAAGACCTCGCTGCTGGACGCCATCCGCGACACCGGCGTGGTGGCCAGCGAGGCCGGCGGCATCACCCAGCACATCGGCGCTTCCGTGGTGAACATCGGCGATCGCCAGATCACCTTCATCGACACCCCGGGCCACGAGGCCTTCACCGCCATGCGCGCCCGCGGCGCCCAGGTCACCGACGTCATCGTGCTCGTGGTGGCCGCCGACGACGGCGTGATGCCCCAGACCATTGAGGCCATCAACCACGCCAAGGCGGCCGAGGTGCCCATCGTGGTGGCCGTGAACAAGATCGACAAGCCCGGCGCCAACCCCGATCGCGTGCGCCAGGAGCTCACCGAGTATGGCGTCATCCCCGAGGAGTGGGGCGGCTCCAACATGTTCGTGGAGGTGTCGGCCAAGAAGAAGCTGCACATCGACGATTTGCTGGAGACCATCATCCTCCAGGCCGACGTGCTGGAGCTGAAGGCCAACCCCGACGCGGAGGCCTCCGGCTTCGTCATCGAGGCGAACCTGGACAAGGGCCGCGGTCCCGTGGCCACGGTGCTCATCCAGCGCGGCACCCTGCACACCGGCGATGTGGTGGTGGCCGGCACGAGCTACGGTCGCGTGCGCGCCCTGGTGAACCCCCGCGGCGAGCACGTGAACGAGGCCAAGCCCGCCGACCCGGTGGAGATCCTGGGCCTGAACTCGGTGCCCACCGCCGGCGACGAGTTCCGCGTGTTCGAGGACGAGCGCGACGCGCGCAAGCTGGCCGAGGAGCGTGCCCTGCGCGCCCGCCTGGCCGCCCAGGAGACCAAGAGCCACATGAGTCTGGACGACCTGTTCAGCCGCATCGAGGAGGGCAAGCAGACTGATCTGAACCTCATCGTGAAGGCCGACGTCCAGGGCTCCATCGAGGCTCTGCGCGACGCCTTCGACAAGATGGACCAGTCCGAGGTGCGCATCAACATCGTGCACTCGGCCGTGGGCGGCATCACCGAGACCGACGTCACCTTGGCCGCCGCCTCCGATGCCATCATCATCGGCTTCAACGTGCGCCCCACGGGCAAGTCCCGCGTCCAGGCCGAGAAGGAGAAGGTGGATATCCGCCTGTACCGCGTCATCTACCAGGCCATCGAGGATATCAACGCGGCCCGCGTGGGCCTGCTCTCGCCCGACATCGTGGAGGTGGACACCGGCATCGCCGAGGTCCGCGACACCTTCAAGGTGCCGAAGGTGGGCACCATCGCCGGCTGCTACATCATCGAGGGCGAGATCAACCGCGACGACAAGGTGCGCATCGTGCGCGACGGCACGGTCATCTTCGAGGGCCACATGGCCAGCTTGCGCCGCTTTAAGGACGACGTGAAGAGCGTGAAGCAAGGTTACGAGTGCGGTATCGGCATCGAGAAGTTCCAGGACCTCAAGGTGGGCGACACCATCGAGGGTTATCAGGTCAAGGAAGTCGAGCGCACCGAGTAGGCAAATCTTACAGTTCATTGCGGCTTTCCCGAGTCGACAAGGCTCGGGAAAGCCTTTGTCTATACTAGAACTATCTGTCCGCCACTACTTAAGGAGATGGCGTTATGAAACAGAGCGCTTCCAATCGCAAGGTGAACGAGCAGGCCCGCGAGGTGATCGCCTCCATTCTGCTGTTCGATGTGTCCGATCCGCGGCTGCATCTGGTGACCATTACCGGCTGCGAGGTGAGCTACGACCGCTCGGCCTGCAACGTGTACTACACCACCGATCCCGAGCGCTATGCCGACGTGCAGGCCGCCTTCGAGCAGGCCGCCGGGCACATCCGCTCGCTCATGGCCAAGAAGCTGTCCTGGCGCGTGGCGCCGGAGCTGCGCTTCCATCGCGACAAGTCGGTGGACCAGGCCGAGGCCATCGGCGCCGCCCTGGCCTCTGAGCGCGAACACCAGCAGCAGCGCATCGTGGAGGAGACCATCGGCGAGGATCGGGAGTTCTAGACCGATGGCAGTAACTCCCCAGACCAACACCACCCTGGCCGCCATCGCCTGCGCCCTGCGAGAGCGGGACCATTTTGTGATCTGCGGCCATGTGAGCCCCGATGGCGACTGCCTCGGCTCGCAGCTGGCCCTGGCCGCCGCTCTGCGTCAGGCGGGCAAGCAGTGCGCCTGCGTGCTCGCCCGCGACGAGGAGCCGCCGCGCGACCTGGCCTTCCTGCCCGGCTTCGACGGGCTGGTGCCTGCTGCCCGCTACGAGGGCCCCTGCGAGGTGTTCGTGGCGGTGGACGTGCCCACGACCGAGCGCGTGGGCGATGCAGCGCGGCTGCAGGCGGCCGCCGATCTCACGGTGACGGTAGACCACCACGCGGTGCCCGAGGCCATGAGCGTGCTCAGCTACACCGACCCGGACGTCGCTTCCACGACTATGCTCGTCTGGGAGCTCGCGGCGGTTCTGGGCGCCGAGCGCGACCGCATCGTCGCCACCTGTTGCTACACCGGGCTCATGACCGACACGGGTCGCTTCCAGTATCAGAACGCCGACGCGGCCGCCTTCGCCGCTGCTGCCGAGATGGTGGCCGCCGGCGCCGAGCCCGCGGTCATCTCCCGCCGCATCTACCAGAGCCGCTCGCTCGCCTCTATCCTCTTGGAGGGGCGCAACGTGGACCACATGGCCCTCTCGGCCGGTGGCTCGGCTGCGCTGTCCTGGCTGTCCCAGGCCGACTTCGAGGCGTGCGGCGCGTGCAAGGCCGACGCCGAGCCCATGGTGGACGTGCTGCGGGCCATCGACGGTGTGGAAGTGGCCTGCATGCTGCGGGAGCAGCCCGACGGCGAGATTCGCGGCAGCCTGCGGGCCAAGGGCGACGCCGATGTGGCCGCCATCGCCCGCGCCTTCGGCGGGGGAGGCCACACCGCCGCGGCCGGCTTCACGTTCGCCGGAACCCTCGTCCAGGCCGTCGATGCCCTGGCGGAGCGGCTCGGCATCGAATGCCCCGTGCGCCCCGGCGAAGGGGTGCGCTAGATGGCCAAGCGCGGAACGACCGACCTGTCCCTCATGGTGGCTGTGGACAAGCCCTCGGGGCTTACGTCCCACGACGTGGTGAACCGCGTGCGCCGCATCTTCGGCGAGCGCCGGGTGGGGCACACCGGCACCCTGGACCCGCTGGCCTCGGGCGTGCTTCCCGTATGCATCGGGCCGGCCACGCGCCTGGACCACTACCTCGTGGGTCACGAGAAGTCCTACGTGGTGTCCATCGTCTTCGGCGCCGCTACCGATACCGACGATGCCGCCGGCGAGGTCATCCGCACCGGCGAGGTGCCCGAGGAGGTGTTCGACCCCTTCTTCGCTACCACCTTCGTGGCCAGCTTGGTGGGGAAGTCTAAGCAACTGCCCCCGGTGTACTCCGCCATCAAGGTGGGCGGCAAGAAGGCCTGCGACGAGGCACGCCGCGGCCGCATCATCGATCTGACGCCCCGCGACATCGAGGTGTTTACCGCCGAGCTGCTCGGCATCTGGGGGGCCGACGGCACCGAGGCGCCCCGCTGGGACGTGGCCTTCACCGTGTCGGCGGGCACCTATATCCGCTCGCTCGCCCGCGATGTGGGCAATGCCCTCGACTGCCCGGCCCACGTGGGGGCCCTGCGCCGCACGGCCGTGGGGGCCATCGTCCTGGACGAGTGCGTGAGCTTGGAGACGCTGGAGGATATCGGCCTGCGGGCGGCCCTCGACCCGCTGCGGGCCCTCGGGTGCCGCTTCGCCTATGTGGGCGACGAGCTGGCCGCCAAGGTGCGCAACGGCAACGCTGTGGCCGCTGCCGGGCTCACGATCTGCGAGCGCCGCTGCGCCGATGCCGCCTCAGAGTTGTGCGCCTGCACGGCTGGGGTGCGCGAGAGCTGCGAGCCCTTGACCCGTGACGAGACCATCGCCTTGGTGTACGATAACCGGGTCATCGCCCTGTACACATACGACGCCGATCGCCGCCGCCTGGCGCCGCGCTGCGTCTTTCCGATAGGAGTCATCCGTGGCCATAGTGATCTCTAGGAACGATCCTGCCTACGACGAGGCCTTCCTCGCCGGAGCCTCCGTGGCTTTCGGCGTGTTCGATGGCGTGCACGAGGGGCATCGCTTCATCATCGGCGAGGCCGTGGCCTCGGCGCGAGAGGAGGCGGCCCGAAGCGCCGTCATCACCTTCGACATCGACCCGGACGAGATGTTCGCCCCCGGCGGGCTGAAGAAGCTCATGACCAACGAGGCCCGCATCGCCAAGCTCGCCGAGCTGGATGTGGATGCGGTGGTGCTGCTGCCGTTCTCCCGCGAGTTCGCGGCCCAGGCGCCGGCCGATTTTCTGGAAGCGTGCTTCGGGGGCGGCGCTCCCCGCCACATCCACATCGGCCACGATTTCCGTTTCGGAGACCGCGCCTCGGGCAACGTGGCCGATTTGCGGGCATGGGGTGCCGAGCGCAATATGGAGGTGCACGGCCACGACCTGGTGGCCGAGGGCGGCGAGCCGGTGACGGCCACGCGCATCCGCGGGGAGCTGGCACAGGGCCGCGTGGCCGAGGCCGCCGAGCTTTTGGGCCGTCCCTACAGCGTGACCGGTATCGTGCGCCCGGGCCGGGGCGACGGCCGCGACTTCGGCTTCGCCACGGCGAACTTGGAGATCCCGCCGATGCTGAACGTCATCGGGCCGGGAGTCTACGGCTGCTACGCCATGGTGGAGGGCGCCCGCTACAAGGCCGCTGTGTCCACAGGCGTCGCCCCTATGTTCGCCGACCGCACCACCGCCAACATCGAAGTGCACATCCTCGATTTCGACCGGGATATCTACGGTCAGCCCATCGAGGTGGAATTCATCGAATGGCTGCGCCCCATGATCGATTTCCCCACGGTAGACGAGCTCATCGAAACCACCATGGGCAACATCGCCTGGGTGCGCGAGAATTTGTAACCCGTCGGCCGATCATCCCAGCTCCGAGGGGGGGGTGCCGTGCAACCCGTAGGGCAACGGCGCGGCCCGTGGCGCGTCTCTCGGCTTACTCCCCGAACAGCTGGGCGTGCTGGATGATGCGGTAGCTCTTGAGGGCGTCTTCGGCCCGCTGCTGGACGTCGCTCTCGACGGCCTCGCCGAACCAGTGCCAGGCCCCCTCGCCGTCCCGATAGCCATTCAAATTGATGGCCGGCAGGACCCCGCGCAGGGCCCGCTGGTAGCGGTCCTGCGGGGTTTCGGGCAGGCCGGCCGCCTCGGTGAGCAGGCTGCGCAGGTAGTTCAGGCTCGTCACGTCGGCATCCGCGATCTTGGCGAGCCGGTTGCCGTACTGAGTCCGGGCCGCCGCGTTCGCCCAGATGAAGTAGGGGGTGCGGTAGCGCTGCTGCACCTCTTCCAAGGGCGATCCATCCACGCTATGGCCGTAGGTCTTCAGGAACAGCCAATCGGCGAAGCCGGGCTGGTGGTCGCCGAAGAACACGACGATGGTGGGCTCGTCCCGGGCGTTCAGCTCGTCCACAAGCCAGCGCAGATCCTCGTCGGACTGACGGATGGCGGCCAGAAACTCGTCCACCTCGGCGCTTTCCACCTGCTCGGATTCCAGGTGCACCGCATCGGCCGGGGGCACGAGGCCGGTGTCGTAGCCGCCGTGGTTCTGGATGGTCACATCGAAGACGAACTGGGGCGCCTCACCCTCGTCGATCTTCTGGAGCGCCCGCTCGTAGGTGACCCGATCGGTCACGAGGTCGCGGAACGTGGCGGCCCCTTCCATGGTGGTGATGTCGTCGAAGTCATCGAAGCCGAGCTGCTCGTAGATGCGGTCTCGGCGCCAGTTCGACGCCTCGGCCGGATGAATAGCGTGGGTGCCGTAGCCCAGTGCCCGGAAGGCGGCGGCCAGGTTGTCCACCCCTTCCAGATCGTAGAGCACATAGGGGTACACGCCGCCGCCCATGTTGCCCATGGAGGCGCCGGTGAGGAACTCGAACTCGCTGTTGCAGGTGCCCCCGCCCATGGCCGATACGTACACATCGCCGCTGGCCAGGGCATCGGCGGCCACCTCGCGGAAGAAGGGAGGGGCGGCGTTGGCGTCCTCCAGGCCGGGGTAGCTGGACAGGTCCGAGAAGGTCTCATTCATGATGGCGATGACGTTGGGGCCGTCGTAGGGGAGCATGCCCTCGACTGCTGCGGTCTCCCCGTCGTCGGTCGCCGCTGCGGGGAGGGTGGGGATGTCCCCGTTCGGAGGCGCCATGTCGGGAGGGGCTCCCACGGGCCCGTCGGCGAAGGGGGCGAGGATAGCGTCCACGGCCTCGGCCGAGTAGCCCTCCGGCGGCTTGGGGGTGAGCTCCTGGGCCCGGGACAGGAAGCACAGCGCGGTGCCTTGGGTGCCGTAGGAGCCCCGCACGTCCCACACGTCCACCTTCACGGCGCACTGCTCGCGGATATCCACGGCGTTGAACTGGAGCGCCCCCGCAACGACAAGCAGTATGGCGCCGAGGCAGTTCACCGCCGCATCCCACCGCGTTACCTTCCGTTGGGGGCAGCCCAGGGCGAGCGCGACGGAGAAGGCGGCGAAGGCCCCTAGGCACGCGGCCAGGCGCGGTGTGAGGAACAGGCTGTAGCCGCCGGCCACCGAGGCGGCTGTGGACAGGGCAAACAGATCGGCTGGCACGATGGGCTGGCCCTTGAACTCGATGAGGAAGAAGTTGGCCGTGCCGGCGGCCAGGCACAGCCCGACGAACACCGCCAGGGAGGCGCGGGTGCGCTGGCCGACGAGGAAGACGATGGCGCAGCCGAGGGCGAGGATCAGCAGATTCGGTATCATGTGGGAACGGGGAATAGCAAGGAATTCGGCGTTCCAAGGCGCTTCCAGCAGACAGAAGCCGAGTAGTACCGCACCGCAGAAGAAGGCGAGGCGCGCAAAGGCGGTTCTCGTGCCAACTAGCGATGCGGAAAAGGGCCCGCGCGGCCGATGGGCGACCGTGCGGGTCGCATCGGCTGCGCTGCCGGCAGTTGATGCGTCGCCCGCGGCTTCGGCTCGGTCGTCCCGATTGCCAGTTGCGTCGCCGATCGGCTTTTGAGTAGCATCGTTTCGCTTGCGCGATCGGCCGCCGCCCGCCGTTGTCCCTGTATCCATCGACCCTCCGAGTATTGAAAGCATTGCAGCTGCACAACATAGCACGCCCACAGTCGATCGTCGGCACCATTAGGCGCGAATAGGCCGCGTACCGGCCATTTTCCAGCACTTCTTCATGTTTGGGGTGAGAAGAAGCCCCGCTCGACGATGACCGTCGGGCAGATCCAACCGCGCGATTGCCCCGCTGATGGCGGCCCGAGAGTCTCGGTACGGCCGCGAGACGGCCCGCGCGAGCCGAGCGGTCACGGGCTGGCCTTGCGATGGCGGCGGGACGGGCGTTGGGCGCTCTCGGTGCGGCCGCGGGATGGTCCCGGGACGGTCCGCGCGAGCCGAGCGGTCACGGGCTGCGCTCGTGCAAGCAAGATAGGCCTTCTCGTCAAAATCTGAGACTTTTTAGGGTGGCATCCGTCGCGGGAAGGGGATCGTGCGGAGGAGCCGTGATTCGCCCGCGCGCCCGCGGAGGCAGGAACCGTGCGGACCGAGGGGCGCCTGCGGAGGCAGGGGGCCGTGTAGATTGGGGGACGCCCCCGACCCCGCGTCCCATCGGCGGGACAGGCTCGCTATACTGTTCCCATGGAAAAAGAGACCCAACAGGAGAAGATCGAGCGCATCAAGCGGGAGCTGGCGGCCGTGCCCGCCGAGCCGGGTGTGTACTTGTGGAAGGATGCAGCCGGCGAGGTCATCTACGTGGGCAAGGCCAAGCAACTGCGGGCCCGCATGCGCCAGTACGTGAACTTCCAGGACGACCGCGCGAAGATCCCCCTGCTCGTGGAGGCCATCCACAGCTTCGACTACATCGTAGTAGACAACGAGCACGAGGCGCTCGTGCTGGAGAAGAACCTCATCAACCAGTACAGCCCCTTCTTCAATGCCGACTTCAAGGACGGCAAGTCCTACCCCTTCATCGCGCTCACCAAGGGCGACGTGTTCCCGGCTATCAAATACACTCGGGAGAGGCACCGCTCCGACACCAAATACTTCGGTCCCTTCACCGATGCCCGGGCCGCCCGGGAGATGATCGACATCGCCCGGCGGGTGGTGCCCTTGTGCGCTGCCACCTGCGCCGATTGGCGCCAGCTGGCGCGGGCTCTGGAGAAAGACCCCCTCGCCTTCATGAAGCGGGACGTTCGCCCCTGCTTCGACGCCCATGTGGGTCTGGGGCCCGGGGCCTGCTGCGGGGCCATCACGCCGGAGGAGTACGCCGTCAACGTCCGGCGCATCGAGCGCTTCCTGGCGGGCGGCCACCGCGAGTTCGTCGATGAGCTCGCGGCCGAGATGCGCGCCGCCGCCGAGGAGCTCGACTTCGAGCGCGCGGGCCGCTTGAAGAGCCGCATCGGCACCATCAACTCGCTCACCGACAAGCAGCATGCGGTGTGCTGTCGCGACCTGAACGCCGACGTGATCGGCTTTTTCCGCGAGGAGACCGTGGCCGGGGTGCACGTGCTCGTCATCCGCGAGGGGCGCATCGTGAACTCCAACGAGTTCGTGCTGAACCGCGGCACCGACGTGCCCGACCAGGACCTGCTACGCAACTTCCTCATGCGCTACTACGACGCCACCACCACCATTCCCCGCGAGGTCATCGTGCGCACCCTGCCCGAGGACGCCGAGGCCATGGGGGAGTGGCTCACGGCAAAGCTGGACTCGGCTCACGGCGCGAAGGTGCGCTTCACCGCCCCGCAGAAGGGGGAGAAGGCCGATCTTCTAGCCATGGCCGAGACCAACGCCCGCCACGCCCTCATGCGCTACAAGGTGCGCACCAACTACGACGACAAGCGCATCAACAACGCCCTTCTGCAGCTGGAGAGCGCCCTGGCCCTGGACGCGCCGCCCATGCGCATCGAGTGCTTCGACATCTCCACCATCCACGGGTCCTACACCGTGGCCTCCATGGTGGTGTTCACCGGCGGCAAGCCGGACAAGAACCAGTACCGCCGCTTCAAGATAAAGACGCCGCTTTCCGAGGCCAATGACTTCCTCTCCATGCAGGAGGTGATGCGGCGGCGCTACGCCCCGGAGCGCTTGAACGACGAGCGCTTCGGCAGCAAGCCCGACCTCATCATTCTGGACGGCGGCAAGCCCCAGCTCACGGCGGCCTTGGCCATGTTCGAGGAGATGGGTATCGACGACATCGCCATCTGCGGCCTCGCGAAGCGCGACGAGGAGCTGTTCGTGCCCTGGCAGGACACGGGGCCTGTGGTACTGCCGAGCGGCTCGGCCTCGCTGTACCTCGTGAAGCAGGTGCGCGACGAGGCCCACCGCTTCGCCATCACCTTCCACCGCGAGCTGCGCGGCAAGGGCATGACGGCGAGCATTTTGGACGAGGTGGCCGGCCTGGGCCCCGTGCGCAAGAAGGCCCTGCTCGCGCACTTCAAGTCCTTCAGGAACCTGAAGGAGGCCACCCTGGACGAGATAAAGGCAGCCCGGGTGGTTCCCGAAGAGGTGGCCGAGGAGCTGGTGGCCGTGCTGGCGCAGTATAATGGGCAGAAAGAAGCCAAGGAGGCGCGGCTCGCCCGGGCCGCCCGTACCGACGAGAACGCGGGGGCGCGTGACGCCGACGCCGCGGAAGGGAGCGAAGATGGCCGAGGAGCCAACTGAGATCGACCGGATGCCCGACTTCGTCATCGTCACCGGCATGTCCGGGGCGGGGCGCACCGAGGCCATGCACGTCTTCGAGGACTTGGGCTACTTCTGCGTGGACAATCTGCCCTCCAGTCTGCTGGGCGAGCTCGTGCGCGTGAACGACGAGACCGATGCCGCAGGCGGCCGGCGCCGTCTGGCCGTGGTGTGCGACTCGCGCAACGGCGACTTCTTCGGCGACTTGGACGCCGAGCTGTCCGCCATGGCGGCTCGGGGCATCTCCTACAAGACGCTCTTTTTGGATGCGGCCGATGACAAGCTCATCGCCCGATACAAGTCGAGCCGGCGCCGGCACCCCCTGTGCACCGACGGCACCACCATCTGGCAGGGCATCCAACGGGAGCGCCACCTGCTCATGGGCCTGCGCGATAAGGCCGATTTCGTCATCGACACCACGGACATGCTGCCCCAGAAGCTGCGCAGCACCATCCGCGGCCTGTTCTCCACGGGCAGCGAGCGGAAGGGCCTGGCCGTCACCGTGTACTCCTTCGGCTTCAAACACGGAGCGCCCTACGACGCCGATCTGGTGATGGACGTGCGTTTCCTGCCGAACCCCTACTACGATCCGGAGCTGCGGCCTCTGACGGGGCTGGACGCCCCGGTGCGCGACTTCGTGCGCCTGCGCGAGGAGACCATCGAGTTCGAGCGCCGCTGGCACGACCTGCTGGACGTGGTGATGCCGGGCTATGTGGCCGAGGGCAAGCAGCAGCTGGCCATCGGCGTGGGCTGCACCGGCGGCCAGCACCGCAGCGTCGCTTTGGCCGAGGCCACGGGCGACTACCTGAAGTCCAAGGGCTACCGCGTGAGCGTGGCCCATCGCGATCTGCGTCTGGCCGAGCGCGGCGACGGCGCCGCGGCGGCCGCGGGGAAGGAAGCGTAGGTCGCGATGGGCATTCGCAAGACCGACGCCTTCCGCGTGGACCCGGCGGCCACGGCGGCCTTCTCGGCCCTGAAGAGCGCCCTGCCGAACCTGCGGGGGCTCGATGAGGACGACCGGGCCCTGCGCGCCGTGGTCATCGGCGGCGGCACCGGGGCCCCGGTGTCCATCCGCACCCTGCTGTCCTTGGGCGTGCAGACGAGCGCTGTGGTGGCCATGGCCGACGACGGCGGTTCCACCGGCGTGCTGCGGGAGGAGGCCGATGCCACGCCCCCCGGCGACATCCGCAAGTGCCTCGTGGCCTTCGCCCAGGATCCGTCCGACCCGCTCGTGCGGGCGCTGAAGTACCGCTTTGCCGTAGCCCGCGACCATGCTCTGGGAAATCTCCTGCTCACCGCCTTGGAAGATGCCTGCGGGTCGTTCCCCGAGGCCATCGCCATCTGCGAGCGGCTCGTGAACGCCCAGGGGCACGTGTACCCCTCCACGCTGGACCACGTGGTGCTGTCGGCCCGCACGTGCGACGGCCGCGTGCTCGATGGCCAGGCCGTGGCGTGTCATTCCAAGACGGCCCTGGAATCGGTGCGGCTCGCCGCCGAGGACGGCCGTCCGCCGGCCCCCTACGAGCCGGCCTGCCAGGCCATCCGCGAGGCCGACCTCATCGTGCTGGGGCCCGGCTCGCTCTTCACCTCCATCATTCCGAACCTGCTCATTCCCGGCATCGTGGACGCCATCCGCGCCAGCCGGGGGCGGGTGCTGTTCGTGTGCGCCCTGGCCGACGTGCAGGGAGAGACCTGGGGGCTCACGGCCCGAGAGCATTTCGAGGCCCTGGCCTCCCACGGCATGGAGGGGCTCATCGACTACATGCTCGTGCACTCGAAGGTGCCCCTGCGGGCCGAAAGCCCCGCCACGGGCAGCTTCGCGGCTCTGTCGGGGGCCGAGCTGGAGCACGCTTCCACATCGGACCTGAACGACAGCCAGCTCACCTGCGGCGTGCGGCCCATCTCCATCAACTACGGGGATATGCTGGCCATCCAGTCCCGCGGGCCCATCGTCATCAGCCGCAACCTCGTCGATGCCGAGCGTCCCACGTGGCATTCGCCCTTCGCCCTGCGCGATGCCTTCCAAAGCGTCATCAAGCTCTCGCGGGCCCGGCGGGGATAGGCCATGTCGTTCACGGCTCAGGTGAAAGACGAGCTGGCCCGGGTTGTTCCCGGGTGTGCCGCCTGCGAGAAGGCCACGCTGGCGGCCCTCGTGCGCATCGAGGGCACGCTGTTCGTGAGCGGTCCGGACCGCTATCGGGTGGAGATCGCCACCGACGCGCCGGCCGCCGCCCGGCTCGTCGTGCGCCTGCTGCACAGTATCTACCGCCTGAAGACGAACCTCACCATGCGCCGCAGCGTGCTGCACAAGACCCCGAACTACCTTATCGAGGTGCCGGCCCAGGCCCATCTGGCCGACTCCCTGCGGGACATGGGGGTGCTCTCGGCTGAGGGCGGCCTGGAAATGGGCATCAAAGAGTCCCTCGTGGCCCGGCCCTGCTGTGCCGCGGCCTACCTGCGGGGGGCCTTCCTCGGCAGCGGCTTCATCTCGAACCCCAAGAGCGACTTCCACTTCGAGATCACCGTGGAGTCGGAGTCCCTGGCTGCGGGGCTCGTGGAGCTCCTGGCCCGCAAGGACATCGGCGCCCGCATCATGCAGCGGCGCAACTCCTACATGGTCTACCTCAAGAGCGGCGCTTCCATCCTCGAGTTCCTCGCCTGGACCGGGGCCCATCAGGCGGCCCTGTCCATGGAGGAGGAGCGGGTGGTGAAGAGCGTGCGCAACGACGTGAACCGCATGATAAACGCCGAGATGGCCAATCAGGCCAAGGCCGCCGGGGCCGCTGTGGGCCAGATCCACACCATCCGCACCGTGGTGGAGCACTACGGCATGGAGGAGCTGCCTCCGGCCCTGCAGGACTTCATTCGCCTGCGCGTCACCTACCCGGAGGCCTCCCTGAAGGAGCTAGGGGAGCGGGCGAACCCGCCGCTCTCGAAGAGCGCCGTCTACCACCGCGTGCGCCGCATCGAGCAGATGGCCGCCGAGATCGAGGCGGGGAAGTAAGGGCGGTGGCCACGGCAATGACGGCGAGCATGGCCGCGCAGAGGGCACCCAAACCGATGACGAGGCCCTTTCTCTGTGAACGGTCAATCCGTCAATGACGATGAGGCCTTTTTGCTTTGTGCAGGTACGACGCTTTTAGGGGCCGTCTGACCGAGAATCGTTACGGAAGGGTGACGTTCGTAGTACACTGGCAGGGCCTCACGGCATATCAACGCCAGTTTTCCGGCATCTGTGGCATCTTGTGAAAGGAGATACCCGTGACAACCAAGGTAGGCATCAACGGATTCGGCCGCATCGGCCGCCTCGTGTTCCGCGCCATGGCCGACGATCCCGAGATCGAGGTGATCGCCGTCAACGACCTGGGCGAGAAGGCCACCGCTGCTCACCTGCTGAAGTACGACTCCATCCACGGCATCCGCAACTTCGACATCGAAGTGGTGGACGACGGTCTGGTGGTGGACGGCAAGCATGTGACCATGCTCTCCGACCGCGATCCGGCGAATCTGCCCTGGGGCGAGCTCGGGGTGGACGTGGTCGTCGAGGCCACGGGCATTTTTAAGACCGGCGAGCTGGCGCGCAAGCACCTCGATTCCGGCGCGAAGAAGGTCGTCATCACCTGCCCGGCCAAGGACGAGGACATCACCATCGTCATGGGCGTGAACGACGATCAGTACGATCCGGCGGTGCACAACATCATCTCCAACGCCTCCTGCACCACCAACTGCCTGGCTCCCTTCGCCAAGGTGCTGCTGGAGAACTTCGGCATCAAACGCGGCTACATGAACACCATCCATTCCTATACGAATGACCAGAAGATTCTCGATCTTCCCCACAAGGACCTGCGCCGCGCCCGCGCTGCCGCCGTGTCCATGATCCCCACCACCACCGGCGCCGCCCGCGCGGTGTCGCTCGTGCTCCCCGAGCTGCAGGGCCGTCTCGACGGCTTCGCCACCCGCGTTCCCACCCCCGACGGGTCCATGGTGGACCTCACGGTGGAGCTGGAGAAGTCGGTGACCGCCGAGGAGATCAACGCCGCCATGAAGGCCGCGGCCGAGGGCCCCTTGAAGGGCATCCTGGAGTACACTGAGGACCCCATCGTGTCCATCGACATCGTGGGCAACGCCCATTCCTCCATCTTCGACTCCCAGCTGACCATGGTGCTCGGCGGCGAGGGCAACTTCGTCAAGTGCATCAGCTGGTACGACAACGAGTGGGGCTATTCCAACCGCGTGAAGGATCTTGTCAAGATTCTGCTGCCCTAAGGTTCAACCCGGCATTGACTTCGAAAACCCAGCTCCCATCTCGAGCTGGGTTTTCCCGTATAGAAGGAAAGGATGAGACATGGCCGATATCAAGACCATCGACGACGAGAACTTCGCGGGCAAGCGGGTGCTCGTGCGCGTCGATTTCAACGCGCCGGTAGATGCCGAGGGCAACGTGACCGACGATACGCGCATCCGCGCGGCGCTGCCCACCATCAACAAGCTCATCGGCGACGGCGCCCGGGTGATCCTCGCGAGCCACCGCGGCCGTCCGGCGGGGGAGGGCTTCGAGGAGTCCTTCAGCCTCGGCCCCATCGCCCGCCGCTTGCAGGAGCTGCTCGGTCGCGACATCGTGCTCTCCCGCGCCCTTGTCGGCCCCGATGCCCAGGAAGTCGCAGACGCCCTGGAAGACGGCGATGTGCTGCTGCTGGAGAACATCCGCTTCGACGCGCGCGAGAAGAAGAACGACCCCGCGTTCGCCCGTGCCCTGGCCGATCTGGCCGATGTCTATGTGAACGACGCCTTCGGCACGGCGCACCGCGCCCACGCCTCCACGGCCGGCGTGGCGGCCTACCTGCCCTCTTACGCCGGCTACCTCATGGAGCGCGAGGTAGCCACGCTCACCGGCATGCTCGACGAGCCGCGCCGCCCCTTCGTCGCTATCCTCGGCGGCTCGAAGGTCTCCGACAAGATCAAGGTGATCGACGCCCTGCTCGACAAGGCCGACACCCTCATCATCGGCGGCGGCATGTGCTTCACCTTCCTGCTGGCCCAGGGCAAGGCCGTGGGCACCTCGCTTAAGGAAGAGGATTGGGTGGAGCGCGCGGCGGCCATGATCGAGAAGGCCCGCGAGCGCGGCGTGGCCCTGCTGCTGCCCACCGACGTGGTGGCGGCCGACAGCTTCGCCAACGATGCCCGCACCGCCATCGTGTCCGTGGACGACATTCCCGCCGATATGATGGGGCTGGACATCGGCCCCGAGACCGCGGCCGCCTACGCCCAGGCCATCGGCGAGGCGAAGTCCGTGTTCTGGAACGGCCCCATGGGCGTATTCGAGATGCCCTCCTTCGAGGCCGGCACGCGCACCGTGGCCGAGGCCGTGGCGGCCAACGAGGCGGCCGACACTATCATCGGCGGCGGCGACTCCGTGGCCGCGGTGAACAAGTTCGATCTGGCGGACGCCATGACCTTCATCTCCACGGGCGGCGGCGCCTCCATGGAGCTGGTCCAGGGCGAGGCCCTGCCCGGCGTCGAGGCCCTGCGCTAGCGGGAAGAAAGGAAGTCCCATGACCCGAAAGCATCTGATTGCCGGCAATTGGAAGATGAACGAGACCATCCCCGAGGCCGTGGTGCTGGCCCAGGAGATCTCCAACCTCATGGAGCGCGACTGGCTGGAGATGGTGGATGTGGCCGTGTGCCCGCCCTTCGTGGATCTGAAGCCGGTGAAGACCGTCTTCGAGTTCGATCGCGTCGATATCGCCCTGGGCGCCCAGAACGTGTACTGGGAGCCGGCCGGCGCCTTCACCGGCGAGATCTCCATCCCCATGATCAAGGAGATCGGCTGCGCCTACTGCATCGTGGGCCATTCCGAGCGCCGGAATATCTTCGGCGAGACCAACGAGGACGTGAATCGCAAGGCCCGCGCCCTCATCGAGGCCGGCGTCACTCCCATCATCTGCGTGGGCGAGTCTCTGGCCGTGCGCGACGAGGGTGCCTACCTCGACTTCGTCTGCGCCCAGGTGCGGGCCGCCTACGCCGGCATCGACGGCGACGATGCCCTGGCCACGGTGGTGGCCTATGAGCCGGTGTGGGCCATCGGTACGGGCCGCACGGCCACGCCGGAGCAGGCCGAGGAGGTGTGCGCTGCCATTCGCGCCACCCTGGCGGAGCTCTTCGGCGCCGAGGCGGCCGATACGGTGCGCGTGCTCTACGGCGGCTCCATGAACGAGGGCAACGCGGCGCTTCTGCTGGCCGAGGCCGACATCGACGGCGGCCTCATCGGGGGCGCCGCCCTCAAGGCCGGCTCCTTTACCGAGATCGTGAAGGCGGCTCTGTAGATGACCGCGACGTTTCGCGCTGCTAGCGCGGCGGAGAAGGCGGCCCTGCGACTGCCGGCCTGCCTCATTATCATGGACGGCTTCGGCCTGGAGGCGCCCGGCGCGGGCAATGCCATCTCCCTGGCCGACACGCCGAACCTCGATCGCCTGTTCGCCGAGGCCTCCACGACGCGCCTGGCCGCGTCCGGCGAGGCCGTGGGCCTGCCCGAGGGGCAGATGGGCAACTCCGAGGTAGGGCATTTGAACATCGGCGCCGGCCGTGTGGTGTTCCAGGAGCTCACTCGCATCAACCGTGCCTGCCGCTCCGGCGAGCTGGCTGCCAATCCCGTGCTGTCCGAGGCCTTCGCCGCGGCCCGGAAGCCGGGATGTGCCCTGCACCTCATGGGGCTTCTGTCGGACGGGGGCGTCCATTCCTCCAACGAGCACCTCTACGCCCTGGTGGATGCGGCCGTGGCCGCCGGCGTGGGCCATATCATGATCCACTGCTTCATGGACGGTCGCGACGTGCCCCCCGCAAGCGGTACCGGCTACATGGCCGAACTCGTCGATTACATCGAACGGGCCGCCGGTCGCGCAGATGGCGCGCCAGTCACCATCGAGGTGGCCTCGGTATGCGGCCGTTACTACGCCATGGACCGCGACAACCGCTGGGAGCGCGTGGGCCGCGCCTGGGAGGCGGTCGTGAACGCCGAACCCTGCCGCGATTTGGGGGCTGTGGCCGCCATGGAGTCTTCCTACGCCGACGGGGTCACCGACGAGTTCGTGGAGCCTGTGGCCCTGCGCCCGCGCGGCGTGCAGGATGGCGATGCGGTGGTGTTCTTCAACTTCCGCCCCGATCGCGCCCGCGAGCTGACCCGGGCCCTAGTGGATCCCGCCTTCGACGGCTTCGAGCGGCCGCGCTTCCCCAGAGTGCATTTCGTGTGCCTCACGGAGTACGACCCGGCCATTCCCGCACCGGTGGCCTTTGCCAAGGAATTCCCCGATCATGTGCTGGCCGACGTGCTGGCCGAGGCGGGGCTTGCCCAGTACCACATCGCCGAGACGGAGAAGTACGCCCACGTGACGTTCTTCTTCAACGGCGGCGTCGAGGCGCCGCGGCCGGGGGAGAGCCGCAAGCTCATTCCGAGCCCGAAGGTGGCCACCTACGACCTCCAGCCCGAGATGAGCGAGCCCGAGGTGGCCGCCGCCCTGGTGGCGGCCATCGAGGCCGACGAGGCCGACGTGTACATCGTGAACTTCGCCAACTGCGACATGGTGGGCCACACCGGCGTGGTGGATGCCGCCCGGGCCGCCGTGGAGGCCGTGGACGCCGGCGTGGGCGCGGTGCTCGGGGCCATTGCGGCCAAGGGCGGCGTGGCCCTCGTGACCGCCGACCACGGCAATGCCGACAAGATGATCGCCGATGACGGAGGCGCCTTCACGGCCCACACGACCGCTCCGGTGCCCCTCGCGCTGGTGGACGCATCGGGGGCGGCCTTGCGCCTGTCGGGGGCCGAGGGGCGCCTGGCCGACATCGCCCCCACGCTGCTGGCCATGATCGGCGTGCCACAGCCCGTGGAAATGACTGGCGAGAGCCTGCTGGCCTAGGGCCCCGGGGTCCGAGGAGAACCGTTCCCGCAACCTTCTTGCGCGAGGAGGGCGGGAACGGTATACTGAATAACTTGCGTACACCGACACACCTACGAAAGAAGCGTGACATAGTGAGTCCTTTGGCAATCGTCTTTTTGGTTCTGCTGGTGCTCTCGGGCATCGGCCTCATCATCTTCATCCTCATGCACTCGGGCAAGGGAACTGGCATCTCCGACATGATCGCCAGCTCCATGTACTCCACCCAGACGGGTACGAGCATCATCGAGAAGAACCTGGACCGCATCACCATCGGCTGCGCCATCGTGTTCCTCCTTTCCCTGGTCGTGCTCATGATCGTGTACCCCCACGGGACCATTTCCCAATAAGGGAAAATTACCCCTTGCATCGACGGCCGGTTCTGTTAGAATAATCGTCGCTGCAAATCGCATGTCGGAGTGGTGGAACGGCAGACACGCTAGCTTGAGGTGCTAGTGCCCATTTACCGGGTGTGCGGGTTCAAATCCCGCCTCCGACACCAGAACAGAGACAGGGAGCCTAAGGGCTCCCTTTTCGTATAGGAGGTTCCCATGACGGCCATGACGGCGAAGAAGGCCCACGGGCGGCAGGTGGAGCGGGTCCTCTGGGTCGTCCTCGTCTTGAATTTGATGGTTGCCGCGGCGAAGTACTTCTACGGCCTGGCCTCGGGATCGGCCTCCATGCAGGCCGACGGCATCCACTCGGTCTTCGATTCCCTCGGCAATGTCATCGGCCTTATCGGCATCTCCCTGGCGGCGCGGCCGGCCGATGACGGGCACCCCTACGGCCATTCGAAGTTCGAGACCTACGGGTCGCTCGCCATCGGGGTTCTGCTGCTCCTGGCCGCCTTCGAGGTGGGCTCCGGGGCCGTGGAGAAGCTCGTGAGCCAGCACTACACCGCCCAGGTCACACCCGTCTCCTTCGTGGTCATGGTGGGCACGTTGATAGTGAACCTCGGCGTGACCTTCTGCGAGCGCCGCGCCGCCCGGCGCCTCAAGAGCGAGATCCTGGCCGCTGATGCCGCCCATACTTTGTCGGATGCCTTCGTGTCCATCGGCGTCATTGTCGGTCTCGGCCTGGTGGCCGTGGGCTTTCCCATGGCCGATCCTATCATGGCCCTGCTCGTGACCGGGGCCATTCTGGTCTCGGCCGCCGGGGTATTCCGCACGGGATTGCGCACCCTGTCCGACCACGCCCGCATCCCGGCCGCCGACATCGTGGCCGTGGCCGAGGCGGTTCCCGGCATTGTGGAGGTGCACTGCGTGCGCACCCGCGGTACCGAGGGGGAGGTGTACGGCGACATGCACGCCCTCGTGGACCCGGCCATGACGGTGCTGGCCGCCCATTGCCTCGGGGACGAGATCGAGCGACGGCTTCAGGAGGCCTTCCCTGAGCTGAAGGAGATGCTCGTGCACATCGAGCCCGCCGGGGCCGATGAGAGCGCGGCGGAGGAGCATCGCGGGGCAGGGGAGAAGCCCGAGGCCTCCTAGGGCCCGGGCTCCTCCCCGAGTCGTCTTCGGGCTCCTCCGAGATCCCGGTCGTCCGCGCCTTCCGGTCGCAGCCTTCCGTGGAAGAGAAAGGGACGCCCGCGGGCGTCCCTGGTCGTTCGGGGGGGTGCCGGACGCTGGCTTAGGCCGCGGCGCCGAAGCGGATGCCGACGAAGAAGGCGGTGTTGGGCAGCCCCGAGATGTCGTACATCTCAGACAGCTCGATGGCCGACACGCGCCAGTTGTAGGTGCCGCTGTCGGTGGCCACGGTGCCGGCCTGGAAGGTGTTGCCGGAATCGTCCACGCCGTTGTCGGTGATCTCGGCGCTCTCGAGGCCCTCGGCCTGCATGGCGCCCTGAACGGCCTTCTCGATAGTGCCGGAGTCGAAATCGGCGTAGCGCAGACGGATGCTCTCGCCGGCCTTGCGCGACACATCCAAGGTCCAGGCGCCCTTGAGCAGCCGCACGGCATCGGCGGCCGACAGTTTGTCGATGCCGGTCATGTACATGAGCCCCGCTTCCTCCACGGTGAGGTCGGCCGGCAGCTTGATGACCTCGAAGCCGCCCTCTGGATTGGTGCCCACGGGGGTGCGCTCGTAGAGGGTGTAGCCGGCCTCGGTGAGAGACGCCATCATGGCCTCGTCGTCCAACGGCATGAGCGCGGCCAGGGAGGGCAGGTCGTAGGAAACCTCGCGGGCAAGGTTCTCTTGGAGGGCCTCTTGCTGGCGCAAAGGCTCGTTCATCACTTGGTCGAAGTACTTCGATAGGAACAGGCCGCCGGCCACGGCCGCCACGGCCATGGCCGCGAGCATGACCGCCTTCACGCGCACCGGCATCTCCAGGGGACGCGAGAGCTCGGCGCCATCGTGGTAGCGCACGTCGCCGATGCGCACGGTGCTCTTCTCGCGGTGGAACAGCGAGTTCTTGATGCTCTCCCATACGTCTTCCGCATTCAAGCGCGAATGGCTCGCGTCGGCGCGGGCGTGGGAGCGGCGGCCGGTCCCTGGCGAGCTGGGGCGAGGGGCCTCTTCGGGCCCATCGGCGGGGGGCAGCGCGTGGTTCGCGGATTCACGGGTCATGAATGGTACTCCTATGGTGCTTCTGAGCAGTCACGGTATCGTTGCCGATTATACCATTGCCCCGCCCTGTGCCCTTTGATAGGATAGGGAAACCCCATGGGGGAGTAGCTGGCGCGGTGCGCGGCTCGTTCAACATCGTGGTCACAGTTTTCCGCGCAGGCGGCAACGGTGGCCTGGCGAGCCTTAAATAGCGAGACTCATGGTGCAGACTGACCCGTTAGGGAGCCGGCTGCACCATGAGTCTTTTTTGTTGCCGCCTTGCGCACCCCGCCGAGACGAGAGCGGGCCTTGCGGCCCCGATGAGACGAGGAGAATGTCTGTGGACCTGTCGATTTTCGCCACCCCGGAGGCTTGGATCAGCCTGCTGACCCTGATCTTTCTGGAGATCGTGCTGGGGGTGGACAACCTGGTGTTCATCTCCATCACCACGAACCGCCTGCCCGAGGATAAGCGCCACATCGGCCGCAAGCTCGGTTTGGCTGGCGCCCTGGTAATGCGCGTCCTGTTCCTCTGTTTCGCCTCGTACCTCGTGCACATGACCACGCCGCTGTTCACCGTGGATTGGGGCTTCTTCAGCCACGGCTTCTCCGTGCGCGATATCGTGATGCTCATCGGCGGCGCCTACCTCATCTACAAGGGCATCCGCGAGCTCATCGATGTGCTCGCCCTTACCGAGATCAAAGCCGAGACCTCCGAGGAGCACAAGGCGCGCCACCTTATCTCGCTGCCCCAGGCCGTGGGCACCATCATGGTCATGGATCTCGTCTTCTCCATCGACTCGGTCATCACCGCTGTGGGCCTGGCCGAGCACCTCATCATCATGATCCTGGCCGTGATGATCGCCGTCATCATTATGATGGTGTTCATCGATCCCATCTCTAACTTCATCAACGCCCATCCCGAGATGAAGATCCTCGCCCTGGTGTTCATCTGCGCCATCGGCGTGCTGCTCGTCCTCGATTCCGCCGGTATCCACACCTCCATCGAGGTGCTCGACATGCACATGGAGAAGCTCATGGTGTACTTCGCTATGATCTTCGCCGTCGCGCTGGAGCTCATCCAGATGCGGTTCAATTCCAACCTGAATCGCTGGAAGAAGGAGCTCGCCGACGCCGCCATCGATACGGCTGTGGCCCGGGCCGAGGCCGGAGAGGCCCCGGCCGAGGTGGGCGAGCGGGCGAAGCGCTGCGTGGATGCCGCCATCGAGACGGGGGAGCGCGTGGAATAGGTGCCCCTTGGGCCCGCTTGAAAGTTTTTTCAAAAAAGGGCTTGCATCCTCCGGTGCGATACCGTATAGTATCTCCTCGCGATGCGGACATGGCTCAGCTGGTAGAGCATCACCTTGCCAAGGTGAGGGTCGCGGGTTCGAATCCCGTTGTCCGCTCCATTGTCATCAGAAGGCCGGTCAGGCACTTGTTTGACCGGCCTTTTCAATGACAGCCGCCAAGGAAATGGCGACGTGGCCAAGTGGTAAGGCAGAGGCCTGCAAAGCCTTCACCCCCGGTTCGAATCCGGGCGTCGCCTCCAACCTTGCACTCAATGCGGACATGGCTCAGCTGGTAGAGCATCACCTTGCCAAGGTGAGGGTCGCGGGTTCGAATCCCGTTGTCCGCTCCAGAACTTCCAAGCTCCCTGCGGGGAGCTTTTCTTTTGCGTCTCTCGGATGCGCGGGACGACGGCCCTGGGGGCTTTGGGACGCGGCGGCGCTCGGCTCCCTTGCTCACGTGCACAAAAAAGAGAGGGGCTCTGTGGTACTATGGCGGTAGACGAACCGATTGGCCGAGAGAGGCGGTGCCCTATGGAGACGAGCAAGGTGAAGTGCCGCGAGTGCAAGACGCGGGCGACCCAGTACGAGGGGATGCTGCCTACGGCGGGCATTGCCAAGGTGCTCGTCGCCGGCATCGCCATCTATGTGGCGGGCCTGTGGGTGCTCGTGGCCCTCGCGGGGCTCACGACTGGCAACGAGGCCGAGGCCGGCTTCATGGATATGCTGCTGCTCCTGGCTGTGGCCGTCACGGCGGCAACGGCGGGCGTCGTATGGTGGATGGTGCGCCCCAAGTGGGGGAAGGTGGTCGTCTGCGGCAAGTGCGGCGCCCGTTACGCGGTCACACTGCCGCCCAAGTACGCTAACGGCTGGAACTACGACAAGATCGCTCCCTCCGTTCCCGAGCTGGCGGCGGGGGAGGAAGTTGGGGAAGTTGTGGAGACGGATGCCCGCTGAGAATTCGTCGAAATTTCCCTTTGACGGCACGGTGGTTTCTGATAAACTACTAACTCGCTGCAACGGAGACGGGCAGCGCACCCTGAATGCGCGATTAGCTCAGGGGGAGAGCACTACCTTGACACGGTAGGGGTCACAAGTTCAAATCTTGTATCGCGCACCATTGAATGCAGAAGTCGGTGGCACTGTGCCACCGGCTTTTTTTGCTCAAGCGGGCCGACGGCGCCTTTCGCTGCCCAATTTGTAACGCAGCTGTTACGGAGGGAAAATCCCCCTCCGTTTGCCCGAAGGGTCGGGTATTATGGATGGCAATGCTGATTACCCCTATCAAGGAGCTGCATCACCATGAGCAAGGAAGCAGTGGTATCCGCCGGGGCCGAGGCGCCCCAATCCCAGGATGGCGTGACCAACCCGAACGGCATCGGCCTGTTCCGCATGGTCACCACCGTTATCACCCTCATCGTCGGCGCCGGCGTGTTCTCGCTGTCCGGCGATGCGGCGGCCGGGGGCGCGAGCGGCTGGGCCATTCTCACGGCCTGGGGCATTTCCGCCGTCGGCGTGCTCTGCCTCGTCCTGACGTTCTTCGCGCTGTCCCGCGTGAAGCCCGATCTGAAGGGCGGCATCTACACCTACGCTGCCACGGGATTCGGCGACTTCCTCGGCTTCAGCAGCGCCTGGGGCTATTGGATCTCGGCCCTGCTGTGCACGGTGAGCTTCTCGGCCCTGCTGTTCGGGGCCCTGTCCTACTTCTTCCCCATCTTCGGCAACGGCACGAACATCTACGCCGTCATCGGCGCCTCGTGCATCATCTGGTTCTACGCCTTCCTCGTGAGCCGCGGCATCAGCGAGGTGACCCTCATCAACGCGATCATCACCATCTCGAAGTTCGTGCCGCTTCTGGTGGGCATCGTCGCCATCATCTTCATCGGCGCCTTCAAGCCCGATATCTTCATCGCGAACCTCACGACCGGCGCCGACCCGTCGCTGGCCTTCGTCGATCAGGTGCAGACGGCCATGATGGTCACCATCTGGGTGTTCATCGGCATCGAGGGGGCCGTGGCCATCTCCGGCCGCGCCAAGAAGGCCAAGGACGTGGGCAAGGCCACCATCATCGCCTTCTGCTGCGTGCTCGCCCTGTATCTGACCGTCTCCATTCTCTCCATGGGCGTCATGCCCCTCTCGGAGCTCGCCACGCTGGAGAACCCGGCCCTGGCCTACGTGATGCAGGCGGCCGTGGGAGATTGGGGCGCCATCCTCATCAACTTCGCCGTGTCCCTGTCGCTCATCGGCGCCATGCTCGGCTACACCGTGCTGGCCAGCGAGTCGCCCTTCGAGGCGGCCGAGGAGGGCGTGTTCATTAAGGCCTTCACCAAGACCAACGAGAAGGGCGCCCCGGTGGTGACCCTCGTGGTGACGAACATCATCATCGAGCTCTTCCTCATCACTTGGCTGTTCACCGATTCCACCTACCAGTTCTTCTACACGCTGTCGGCCGGCATGATCCTGCTGCCGTACCTGCTGTCGGCGGCCTACTTCGCGAAAGTGGCCTTCAAGGAGCCCGAGGCCTTCCGCGGCCGCCTGAGCGGCCCGCTGTTCCTGTGGCGCATCCTGGGGTGCGTGGGCGTTGTCTACAGCCTGTTCCTCTCCTGGGCCGCCGGTGTGCTCGGCGTCATTCTCATGTGCCTGCTCTACGTCCCGGGCGTCATCATGTACATCTGGGGAAAGCGGGAGCGCGGCGAGAAGTACTTCCAGAGCACGCTCGACAAGGTGGTGCTCGCCATCATGGTGCTGGCCGCCTGCCTGTCCATCTACCTGCTCGCGACCACGCCGGGTCTCGTGTAGGCCTTCGGCGCATCTTCCAGCGTGCAACGAAACGCGGCCCCGATGTCTCGTCGGGGCCGCGTTTGCGTTCGGTAGCGGTTGCGCAAGGGGATTGCGGGGGCCGGGCGGGGCCGACGACCCTAGTCGTCCAGGCGCAGGGGCTCGGCGCTCTCTTCTCCGTAAAGGGCGAGGCACTCCTCGCTCACGACGAAGCGGGCGGCCTCGGGGAGCATCCGGGCGGTGAAGGGGGTCGTGGTGCCGGTTACCTCACCGTCGAACTGCACGGCCAGGGGAGGGTCGGCGACTACGGTCACCTCGCGGCCGCGGTGCACCTCCAAGCTTCCCGGTCGGGCGGGGAACTCGCCGCCGCGGTCGAGCATGCAGCTGAGCAGGGCGGGGATGAGCCCCACGGCGTCGTGGGTGTTCATGACCACGATGTCGAACATGCCATCCCGGGGCTTGTTCTCGTGGATGAGGGAGATGTCGAACTGGATCTTCGAGAAGTTCACGACGAGCACGCCCACGCCCTGGGTCTCGATGGTCTCTCCGTCGATGGCCAGCGTGATCCGGGAGAACTGCGGGGCCGGGTTGGCAACGGCCGAGGTGAAGTAGGCCATGGGTCCCAACAGCTTCTTGGAGGCCTCGGCTCCCTGCATGATGGTGGCGTCGTAGCCGGCCCCGGCGATCATGGTGAAGCCGAAGTGCTGGCCGTCGGCCAGTTCGATCTCGCCGATGTCGAAGTCCATGAGCAGGCTTTGGCGCATGAGCTTCGCCAGGGCATGGGGCTCGGCCGGAGAGGCGAGGTTCAGCGCCAACAGGTTCGCGGTGCCGGCGGGGAAGGGCAAAAGAGGAATGCCCGTCTCGGCCAAGAGGTAGGCTGCGGTGGCCACGGTGCCGTCGCCGCCGGCCGCCACCACGGCATCGAAGTCCTCGGCATCGTGGAGGAACCCGGCCAGATCGGTGCAGCCGCTCGTGCAGCGCACGCAGATCTCGTCGCCGTCCTCGCTGAAGGCGCGCATGAAGTCGTAGATGGCGCCGTCGCGGAAGCCCGAGGACAGATTGTTAACGATGAGCAGTTTCACACAATTCCTTTCCCTTTGCTATCATGGGATGGTACTACAACGCAGACCCCAAGGAACAAGGACCGACGTGGAATACATTGCGAACCAAGAAAACCTCGAGGCCTTCGTCCGCCGCGCCCGCTCTTCGGCGGTGCTGGCCGTCGATACGGAATTCTTGCGCGAGAAGACTTACTACGCGAACCTGTGCCTGCTGCAGCTGGCCACCGATACCGAGGTGGCCGTGGTGGACCCCTTCGCCATCGAGGACCTCTCGGTGCTCGTGCCCCTTATGGAGGATCCCACCATCGTGAAGCTCTTCCATGCCGCCGGCCAGGATCTGGAGATCATCTACCGCGAGCTCGGCGTGCTGCCGAGCCCCGTGTTCGACACCCAGGTGGCCGCGGCGCTGCTCGGCCACACCCAGCAGATCGGCTACGGGCCCCTCGTGCACAGTCTGTGCGGGGTGAGCCTGAAGAAGAGCGACTCGTTCACCGATTGGTCGCGGCGGCCCCTGTCCGACTCCCAGCTGGACTACGCGGCCGACGATGTGATCTACCTGCCGAAGATGTACCGCGTCATGCGGGAGCGCCTCGAGGCGAAGGGGCGCCTCGGTTGGCTCGACAACGATTTCGCCGCCCTGTCCGACCCGGCCAATTACGTCTGCGACGTTGCCTCCCGCTTCAAGCGGCTCAAGCGGGTGGGGCAGTTGAGCCGCCGCCAGCTGTCGGCCGCCCGGGAAGTGGCTTCCTGGCGCGAGCTGACGGCCCAGGCCCGCGATCTGCCCCGCAAGTGGGTGCTTACCGACGAGCAGGTGGTGGAGTCCTGCCGCCGCGAGGCCCGCACCATTGACGAGCTGTTCATGGTGCGCGGCATGCGCGAGAAGCTGTGCACCCGCGATGCCCGGGCCGTGGTGGCCGCTCTCGTGCGCGGCCTGGACGCGCCGCCCGAGCAGTGGCCCGAGCTGGACAAGTCCCTGAAGAGCGAGCCCAACGTGGATGCCGAGCTGGACCTCATGGAGGCCCTCGTGCGCCTGCGGGCCCGTGAGAACGACATCGCCATGCAGACCCTGGCGAGCCACGGAGAGCTCGCCCGCGTGGCTCGGGGGTACCGAACCGACGTCGATGTGCTCAAGGGCTGGCGCCGGGCCATCATCGGGGAGGAGCTGCTCGACCTGCTCGCCGGCAAGCTCGCCCTTTCCCTGGGTCCTGATGGCCTCGTCGTGACCCGCGCAGGGGAGTAGGGGCTCTTTGCGCCATCGGTTACGAAGGTTTCACACATTTCGGCGCGAGGGGCCTCGCCGGCTGATTCCTTCCCTATAATAGCCTCCAAATAATTCGGACGCATGTTCCCAAGGAGTGAGAGACTATGCCTATAATGCCCATGAACAGCAGCTACCTCATGCTCGTAGTGGTCACCCTCATCATCGGTTTAGGGGCCCAGTGGTACGTGAACCACAAGCTGAAGGCCTACAACCACGTGGCCAATTCCACGGGGCTCACCGGCTCCGAGGCCGCCCGCCAGATGCTCGCCTATTACGGCATCACCAATGTGCAGGTGTTCCGCGGCGGTCCGGGCCAGGACTACTTCGACCCGCGCAGCAATTCGGTGACCCTGTCGCCGGAGGCCTACGACGGCCGCACCATCACGGCGACGGCCACGGCCTGCCACGAGGTGGGCCATGCCTGCCAGTTCGCCCAGGACTACACCCCCATGAAGATTCGCGGCGCCATCGTTCCGGCGGTGAATCTGGCCTCCAATGCCTGGATCTTCCTGCTCATGGCCGGCATCTTCCTGCACATCTCGGGGCTGACCACGGCTGCCATCATCATGTACGCCGTGGTGGTGCTCTTCCAGCTGGTTACCCTGCCCGTGGAGTTCAACGCCTCCCAGCGGGCCATGGTGTACATGGGCCAGATCGGCCTGCCGGCCGCCGAGCGCAAGGGCGCCTTCGACGTGCTGCGCGCCTGCGCCTTCACCTACCTGGCCGCCGCCCTCACCTCGGTGCTCCAGCTGCTCTGGTTGCTGAACCAGCGCGAGGACTAGCGGGCCTGGGGGATCGCCGTGGTTGAGCGGGATACGACGGACGTCCCGGGTGCCGAGGGGCCGAGCGGGGAGGCCCCTGCCGCCTTGTCGGTATCGGCGGCCATGGGGCTTGCCAAGGGCGCCCTGGAGTCGGTCGTCGTGCGCCTGGTGGGCGAGGTCTCCGAGCTCAGCGACAAGCCCGGCTACAAGGCCGTCTACTTCACGGTGAAGGACGAGAAGGCCGCCCTGCCCTGCATGATGTGGATGAACCGCTACCAGGCCGCCGGCGTGCCCGTGGCCGTGGGCTCGCTCGTGGAGATGACGGGGCGCTTCTCGCTGTACGCGGCCAAGGGGCGCATGAGCTTCGACGTGTTCACCATCGCCCTGGCCGGGGAGGGGCAGCTGCGCCTCCAGGTGGCGAATCTGGCCCGGGAGCTGGAGGCCATGGGGCTCATGGCCCCCGAGCGCAAGCGGCCGCTGCCCGCCTATCCGCAGACCGTGGGCATCGTCACCTCGCCCCGGGGCAGCGTCATCCACGATATGCTGCGCACCCTGCGCCGCCGGTACCCGTTGGCGAAGGTGCTCGTGGCCGGCGTGCCCGTGGAGGGACCTGGCGCCGCCGATGCCATGGTGGACGGCTTGGCGAAGGTGGTGTTCGGCGGTGCGGAGTTGGTGCTTCTGGGTCGCGGCGGCGGCTCCTTCGAGGACCTCATGCCCTTCAACGACCGGCGGCTCGCTCGCACCATCGCCGCCTGTCCCGTGCCCGTGGTCACGGGCATCGGCCACGAGCCTGATACCACCATCGCCGACTTGGTGGCCGACGTGCGGGCGAGCACGCCCACGGCGGCAGCCGAGGCCGTGGCTCCCACCCGCCAGGAGACCGACGGCCGGCTCGCGGGCCTCGGTCAGCGCCTCGGCCGCAGCATGGAGCTTCGCCTGACCGGGGCGGCCCGTTCGGTGGAGCGCATCGCCGCCCTTTCGCTGTTCCGCGAGCCGGAGCGCCTGTTCGACGGCGAGGCCCTGGCCCTGGACGATCTGGCCGGCCGCCTCTCCCGGGCGCTGCCTGCGATGCTGCGGGAGGATCGCCATCGCGTGGGGCTTCTGGCCGAGGGGCTCGCTCGCATGCTGCCCAGCGCCCTGGCCGCCCCCGAGGCCGCCGTGGCCGCCTCCCGCGATCGCCTCGCCGTGCGGGGTGCCACTCTGACCGACCGCTTCGCCGGGCAGCTTGCGGCGGACCGCCAGCGCCTCTTAGGAGCGGCCGAGCATATGGCCGATCCCTTCCGCAGCGCCCTGTCGGTGAGCGCCGCCCGCCTGCACGACCTGTCGCCGCTTACGGTGCTGGCCCGCGGTTACGCCATCGCCCGGGATGGGGAAGGGGCCGTGGTGCGCTCGACGGCCCAGGTGGAGCCCGGGGCACCCCTCACGGTGACCGTGGCCGACGGCGCCATCGACTGCGTGGTGGAGAAAACCCGCTGATGCCCGATACCGACTCGCCGCCCCGGCCCGCGCCCGGAGGCCGCGATGAGGCGAGAGAGCCTTCGCTCAGAAAGGAAGAACGATGACCGATACCGAGAAGATCGCCGAGGAGGGCGCCCCCCGCGCCGTCGGGGAGCTGACGTTTCGCGAGGCCCTGGCGGAGCTGGAGTCCATTGTGGCCGTGCTAGAGAGCAACACTCTGGAGCTGGAGGACAGCCTGACCGCCTACGAGCGCGGCGTGGCGCTTTTGGGGTCGCTCCAGAAGCGCCTGGCCGGCGCCGAGCAGCAGGTGGAGGTGCTCATGGGCGAGCTTGTGGCCGCCCCCACTGACGAGGAGCGCGACACCACTCTGTCCTAGGGCAATCGGCCAGCGGCAGCCCGCTCGCCGATGAGGGCCCGCCCGCACTCGGGGCGCCCTGCCCGTACTCCTAGAATAGGTCAATACCCATTGATTAGGAGGTAAGTCTTGAACGTCCTCGTTATCAACGCTGGTTCCTCGTCGTTGAAGTACCAGCTCGTCAATGTCGAGACCCATGAGGTGCTCGCCAAGGGCATCTGCGAGCGGGTCGGCTCCGCCGAGGCTTTCCACAAGCACGGCATCGATGAAAACGAGCTCGTCATCGACGAGCCCATGGAAGACCACAACGCCGCCATGGCCGTCGTACTCGAGGCGCTCACCTCCGGTCCGAACAAGGCTATCGACTCCCTCGACGACATCGACGCCATCGGGCATCGCGTGGTGCAGGGCGGTAAGTACTTCGATCGCTCCGTTGTCATCGACGACGACGTCGTCGCCAAGATCGACGAGCTGGCTGAGCTGGCGCCCCTGCACAACAAGGCGGCGCTCATGGGCATCGAGGCCTGCCGTGCCCAAATGCCCGGCAAGCCCATGGTGGCCGTGTTCGACACCTCGTTCTTCCAGTCCATCCCGCCGAAGGCCTACATGTACCCCCTGCCCTACGAGTTGTACGAGAAGTACGCCATCCGCAAGTACGGGGCCCATGGCACCTCCCACCGCTACATCTCCGAGCGGGCCGCCGTCTTCATGGACGAGCCCATCGAGGACTTGAAGCTCATCACCTGCCACCTCGGCAACGGCTGCTCTATCTCCGCCATCGACCACGGCGTGGCCGTGGATACCTCCATGGGCCTGACGCCCCTGGACGGCCTTATGATGGGCACCCGCTGCGGCGCCATCGACCCGGCCATCGTGCCCTTCATCATGGAGAAGGAGAGCCTCACCACCCAAGAGGTGAACGATCTCATGAACAAGAAGAGCGGGCTGTTGGGCATCTCGGGCATCTCCAACGACCTGCGCAGCGTGAAGGAGGCCTCCGAGGCCGGCGACGAGCGGGCCCAGCTGGCCTATGAGATGTATTCGAACTCCGCGAAGAAATACATCGGCCAGTACATCGCCGTCATGGGCGGCGTGGATGCCATCGTACTCACTGCCGGCGTGGGCGAGAACTGCGAGAAGATGCGCCGCATGATCTTCGCGGGCCTGCAGCCTCTCGGCATCAAGATCGACCCGGAGAAGAACAAACTGCGCGGCCATGAGCGCGAGATCTCCACCGACGACTCGGCCGTGCGCATCGTGGTCATCCCCACCAACGAGGAGTACATGATCGCCCGCGATACCTATCAGCTCGTGAAGGAAGGCTCTCTCGAGATCACCGAGATGTAGCCTCGCGCCGCTTTGAGGCTGACCCCGCGCGCCCCCGTCAGGCCCAGGCTTGGCGGGGGCGCTCTCATGTGTCCGGACCCAGGGCGCCTGAGGACTTTTCGGGCGGCGGCCGCAGGACCGGTGGGCCACGCCCCGCCGCTCCGAGGAGCTGTTCGGAGCCGGTGACGACGGGTGTTCTGACGGGGATCTGGGGGCCTCCTGCCGTGATGCCGTGGATGCCATGGCAGCTGCGCGGAACTTGGGAGAGCGGGAGAAGGAGGTGCTCGTCCTGCTGCTCCAGCGCAAGTCGGCCAGCGCCGTGGCCGCCGAGCTCGTCATTGCCAACGGCACAGCGAAGTCCCATATCCGCCACGTCTACAAGAAGCTCGACGTCCACAGCCGCGCCGAGCTGTTCGCCCTGTTCGGCATCGACGCGGACGAGGGCCGCTAGAGGTGAGGCGCCCCTTTTTCGCGATGCGGCCGTGCGCATCGGCGATTCGGGGCTCCTTGTACCAAGAAAGGGTGCACAATAAAAGACAGAGCGCCCCGTTTTCACGATGCGACCGTGCGCATCGGCGATTCGGGACGCGGAGCCGCTTCAAAAGGCTGCGTGGGGGAAGAAACCTGCTCCTTTTTCGCGATGCGGCCGTGCGCATCGGCGATTCGGGGCTTCTTGTACCCAGAGAGAACGCACAATGAAAGACAGAGCGCCCCCTTTCCACGCTTCGACCGTGCGCAACGCAGAAAAGGGGCGTAAGAGAACCGGGTGCCTTCCGATGTTGGAGCGGCGGCGGGGTGCGGGGGGGGGATCCCGGCGGCTAGCGGCCCTGGGCCTGGACGGCGGTGATGGCCACCACGCCCACGATGTCCTCGGCCGTACATCCGCGCGAGAGGTCGTTCACTGGCGCGGCGATTCCCTGGAGGATGGGACCGTAGGCCTCGGCCTTGGCCAGGCGCTGCACGAGCTTGTAGCCGATGTTGCCGGCATCGATGTCGGGGAACACGAGCACGTTGGCGCGGCCGGCCACGGGCGAGGCGGGGGCCTTCGCCGCACCGATCTCGGGGACGATGGCGGCATCCAGCTGCAGCTCGCCGTCCACGGCCAGCTCCGGCGCCAGTTCCTTCACCAGCGCCGTGGCCCGCACCACCTTGTCGGCATCATCGTTTCTGGCCGACCCGTAGGAGGAGTGGGAGAGCATGGCCACCACCGGCTCGGCACCGTCGATGAGCGAACGCCAGGCAGCCTCGGCGTTGATGGCGATCTGGGCGAGGCGCTCGGCATCGGGCTGCACTTCCAGGCCGCAGTCGGAGAACAGGAAGGTGCCGGCGTGCCCCAAATCGCAGTCGGGCACGTTCATGACGAAGAAGGAGCTCACCATCTGTGCGCCGGGGGCGGTCTTCAGGATCTGGAGAGCCGGGCGCAGCACGTCGCCGGTGGAGTGGCAGGCCCCGGACACCAGGCCGTCGGCCTCGCCCATCTTCACCATCATCATGCCGAAGTACAGCTCGTTGTCCATGAGCTCGAGGGCGGCCTCCACGGTCATACCCTTCTTGGCCCGCAGCTCGGCGAGCTTCTCGGCGTAGGGGGCCCGCAGCTCGGAGGTGCGGAAGTCCACGATGCGGGCGCCATTCAGGTTGCAGCCGGCGGCGGCGATCTCGGCCGGGTTGCCGAGGATGATCACGTCGGCGATATCGTCGGCGAGGATGGCCTCGGCGGCCTTCAGGGTGCGGATATCGTTGCCCTCGGGCAGCACGATGGTCTTCTTGTCGGATTTGGCCTGGGCGATCATGGTATCGAGGAATGCGCTCACGGCGGGTCCTTTCTCCCCGGGGAATGTGACGGCTCCCATCATAGGGCACCGTCGGGTGCCCATGCCGGCCCGCGGGCCGGCCCGGCCGGCGTGAGGTTCATATATTCGGTTTGTATGTGAACCTTTCCGCCGATGGCGGGGGGTTGAGTACAATAACGGGCGAACTAATCTATGGGGCGCCGGGTGCGCCATCATCCACCGATCCAGAGCGAGGAGTTACCCCCATGGCAGTGACCTACGCCGATTTTCGCGCCATCGACATCGCCGACTTCGACGCGGTGGTCGTCGGTTCCGGGTTCGCCGGAGCCGTGACGGCTCGCCAGCTGGCCGAGCAAGGGGGGCTGCGCGTGCTCGTCATCGAGAAGCGCGATCACATCGCCGGCAACGCCTACGACGAGTATGACCAGGCCGGCATCCTCGTGCACCGCTATGGGCCGCACATCTTCCACACCAACAGCCAGGAGGCCTACGATTACCTGGCCCGCTTCACGGAATGGTCGGGTTACCAGCACAAGGTGCTCGCCGATTGGTTCGGCACCTACATGCCCGTGCCCTTCAACAAGAACTCCATGGAGATCGCCTTCGGCGCCGAGAAGGCCGCCCGCCTCATTGAGAAGCTCATCGCCACCTTCGGCGACGAGCGGAAGGTGACCATCAACGAGCTGCGGGCCCAGGAGGATCCGGAACTGGCGGAAGTGGCCGACTTCGTGTACGAGAACGTGTTCCTCTACTACACCCAGAAGCAGTGGGGCCTCACCCCCGAGGAAGTGGACCCGTCGGTGACGGCGCGGGTGCCCGTGTTCATCTCCCGGGACGACCGCTACTTCCAGGACACCTACCAGGGCATGCCCGTGGACGGCTACACGCGCCTGTTCGAGGCGATGCTCGGCCACGACCTCATCACCGTATGCCTGGGCACCGAGGCCGAGTCCGTCTTCGAACTCGTGTTCGCCAGCGGCGACGAGGACGCGCCCCTGACCGCCATCCGCATCAAGGGCGAGGCCTTCGAGGGTCCCATCGTGTACACCGGTCCCCTCGACGAGCTGTTCCTGGCCCGCTTCGGACGGCTGCCCTACCGCTCCCTGGATTTCGTCTACGAGACTTTCGAGGAAGACTACCATCTGCCCGCCGGCACCGTGAACTACACGGTGACCGAGGACTACACCCGGGTCACGGAGTTCAAGTGGCTCACTGGGCAGAAGGGCTCGAAGACCACCATCATGAAGGAGTACTCCCGGGCCTACGAGGATCCCGCGACCCAGATTCCCTACTACGCCATCATCAACGGCGACAACGCCGACCTCTACGGGCGCTACCGCCGCCTGACCGATGCCCTGCCAAACTTCTATCCGCTGGGTCGTCTGGCCGAGTACCGCTACTTCAACATGGACAAGGTGGTCGTGGACGCCCTGGCCGCCGCCGACCGCATCCTGTGGTCCCTCGACCATCCCGATGCGGCCGTCCCCGACGCCGTCTCGTCCGCCACGCCCGCCCTCTAGGAGGTTTCGCCGTGAAGACCATCACCTTCGCCGTTCCCTGCTACAATTCCGCCGCCTATATGGATCATTGCGTGGAGACGCTTCTGACCTGCGGCGACGATATCGAGATTCTGCTGGTGGACGACGGCTCCACGAAGGACGACACCGCCCAGATCGCCGATCGCTGGGAGGCGGAACACCCGGGCATCGTGCGGGCCATCCATCAGCCCAACAAGGGCCATGGCGGCGCGGTGAACACGGGACTCGCCAAGGCCACGGGCTTCTACTTCAAGGTGGTGGATTCCGACGACTGGCTCGATACGGCCGCCATGTTCCCGCTCATGGAGTACATGCGCAGCCAAGTTGAGGCGCCGGTGCCCTGCGACATGGTGGTGGCCAACTACGTCTACGAGAAGGTGGACGAGGGTGTGCAGAAGGTCATGGGCTACGCCAACGTTCTGCCCGAGGGCTATGAGTTCGGCTGGCACGAGGTGGGCACCTTCCTGCCGTCCCAGTATCTGCTCATGCACTCGGTGTACTACCGCACCGACATGCTGCGCAAGATGGGCCTCGTCCTGCCGGAGCACACGTTCTACGTGGACAACATCTTCGTCTACGAGCCCCTCGTGCACGTGCGCACCATCCGCTACTTCAATGTGGACGCCTACCGTTACTTCATCGGGCGGGAGGACCAGTCGGTCAACGAGAAGGTGATGATGGGCCGCATGGACCAGCAGCTGCGCGTCACCCGCCAGATGATTGACAACGTGGATCCCCAGGCGGTGCGCGAGCGCCACCTGCGCCATTACCTGCGCAACTACCTGTCCATGATGATGTGCATCTGCTCGGTGTTTCTGCGCATGCGCGGCGGCGAGCAGGACGAGGAGGACTTGAAGGGCATTTGGGCCTACCTGAAGGAGCAGAACCCCTCGCTGTACCGTCGCGTGCGTTCCAACGCGCTGAACCTGGCCACTAACCTGCCCACCGAGGCCGGCGAGAAGATCGGGCTTAAGGGCTACCAGATCGCCCAGAAGATCTTCAAATTCAATTAAGGGTTCCGGGCCATGTCGTCGCTCGTGCTCGCCATCGACATTCGCAACACCCGCACGCGGTTGGGGTTGGCCGTGGATGGGGATTTGGCGGCCCAGTGGTCGGTCGGCACCGATGCGGGCTACACCCCCGACGAGGCCGTGGCCTCCGTGGCGGCCTTCTTCGATGCCGTGACCCGCGGCCTGGCGACCATGGAGCCGGGAGCCGTTCTCGACGGAGCGGCCCTGCCGTTGCGGGCGCCCCTGGCCGACGGGGCCATCATCGCCTCGGTGTTCCCGGCCCTCACCGAGGTGTGGGTGGAGGCGGCTCGGCGCTTGACGGGCACGCGGCCCCTCACCGTAGGGCCCGGGCTGAAGAGCGGCCTGAAGATGGATTTCGCCGATCCGGCCTCCGTGGGAGCCGACCGCGTGGCCGAGATGGTGGCCGCGAAGTCCGCCTGGGGCGCCCCGGTGCTCGTGGTGGATCTGGGCACCGCCACCACCTTCGAGCTGCTCGATCGCGAGGGGTCCTTCAAGGGCGGCATCATCGCGCCGGGCATGGGCCTGGGGGCCGCGGCCCTGGCTCAGGGGGCGGCCCAGCTGCCCGCCGTGGGACTGCGCGCTCCCCGCACGCTGCTGGGCCGCACCACCGAGGCGGCCATGCGGTCGGGCATCGTCATGGGGGAGGTGGCCCGCATCGACGGCCTCATCGACATGATCTGGGCCGAGGCCGGCTACACCACGCCGGTGGTGCTCACGGGCCGCGGCGCCGAGGCCATCGCCGTCCTCATGGCCCACGAGGCGGCCGTGGACCAGAGCCTGGGCCTGCGCGGCCTTGTGGAGCTCTACGGCCTGAACCGCTCCTAGGCGCCGCCCCGCGTCGGGCCGCCGCGGGGCGCTTCGCGACCCTTCGTGGGCGATCTCGCCGCCCGCTCGGGGCTTTCGGGGCGTGCGGGCGGGGGCTTACTTGTAATCTTCCACGTTCTTCGACGAGCTGCCCGTGGTGTTGCCGGCGTTGCGCAGCTCGAAGCCGAAGCGCACCGTGTCGTCTCCGAAGCGGTCGCGCAGGGCATCGGTGGCCCGCAAAAGATCGCGGCGCTTGGTCGCGTCCCCGATGAGCGGTGCGGCCTCGGCCCTGTCCTCCCCGAACGCGCTCCCATCGAAGAGGCTCTCCTGCACCATCGTGTCCGCATGGAAGTTGCTCACGGCCACGCCGAGCAGCCGCACCCGGGCCCCGGGCAGCCAAATGTCGTCGATCATGGCATGGAGCAGGGGGATGAGGGCGATGTCGTCGTCGGTAGGGGCGGCCAGCGACCGCTGCACCGAGTGGGTGGTGCGGTCGGCGAAGCGCACCTTGATGGCCACGGTGCGCCCGGCGAGCCTCTTGCGCCGCAGGCGGCGCCCCACCTTGGCGGCGATGGTGGCCAGGGCCGCCTCGATATCGGCGCGCTCGGTGAGATCCTCGGCGAAGGTGACCTCGTTGGAGACCGACTTCACCGTGTCGTCCTCTTCCACGGGCGAGCAGTCGCGCCCGAGGGCCCGATCGCGCATCATCTCGCCGTTCTTCCCGAACACGCGCCGCAGCAGCGACCCGTCGGCGGCCCCCATCTCTCCCAGGGTGCGCACGCCGGCGGCGAGGAGGGCCTGCTCGGCCGCAGCCCCCACGCCGCTCATGGTGCGCACGGGCAGCGGGCCCAGGAAAGCCCGCTCGGTGCCCGGGTACACCACGGTGAGCCCCCGGGGCTTGTCACGGTCCGAGGCGATCTTCGCCACGGACTTGGTGGCCCCCACGCCGATGGAGCAGGTGACCCCGAGGGCCGCCACCCGCTCTTGGATGCGGCGGGCTATGCGCACGGGATGCTCGGTGTTCACGGCGGTGGGGGTCACGTCCATGAAGGCCTCGTCGATGGACACCTGCTGCACATGGGGCGTCTCGTCGCGCAGGATGGCCATAATGGCCGCCGACACCTGGCGGTAGCGGTGGAAGCTGCCGTGGGTCCAGATGGCATCGGGGCACAGCGACCGCGCGAGCGAGGCGGCCATGGCCGAGCGCACACCGAAGGCCCGGGCCTCGTAGGAGCAGGTGGACACCACTCCGTGGGCGTGCGGATCGCCGCCCACGATGACGGGCTTGCCCCGCCAGCCGGGGTGGTCGAGCTGCTCCACCGAGGCGAAGAAGGCGTCCAGATCCACGAGCAGGATGGCCGGGCCCTCCCAGGGCGGTAGGGGAATGTCGTCGAAATCTTCCATGGCCCCATTGTAGCATCGAACAGCCGTTCTAGTGAAGGGGATGGCGAAAAAGAAGCGGCCCCGATCCGCGGCTCCCTGGGGAGGAGCGGATCGGGGCCGTCGGGGCCGGTGGAAGCGGGCGAGGAAAGGCTAGCGCTGGCTTGCCAGGAAGAACAGGGCCATGGTGCCCGGGCCCGAATGGGCGCCGATGACCGGGTCCACCCAGTTGATCATGATGTCGGTCACGCCGAAGCGCTCGCGCACCAGGCCGGCCACGTACTCGGCGTCCTCCAGGCAGTCGCCGTGGGTGATGTAGACGGTCTGGTCGGCCACGGGCGCGTCGGCGGTCTGCTCCATGTGGTCCACGAGGGCCTTGAGGGACTTCTTGCGGCCGCGCACCTTCTCCAGGGGAATGAGGTGCCCCTCGTCATCCACGTGCATGACCGGCTTGATGTTGAGCATGGTGCCGGCCCAGGCCGCCGTGCGGGACACCCGCCCGCCGCGGAACAGGAACATGAGGTCGTCCACGGTGAACCAGTGGGCCAGGTGCAGCTTTTGATCCTCCACCCAGTCGCGCACTTCGGCCAGGGAAGCGCCCCCTTCGCGCATCTTCGCCGCGTAGGTGACGAGCAGGCCCTCGCCGCCGGAGGCCGCCAGGGTGTCCACCGAGGTCAAGGTGCGCTCGGGGTAGAGCCCGGCCAGCTCCGACAGGAGCAGCTCGATGGCCTGGTAGGTGCCGGAAAGTCCGCTGGAGAAGCCGAGGTAGAGCACGTCGTCGCCCGCTTTCAGCAGGGCCTCGATGGTCTCGCGGGACTCTTGCAGGTTCGGCAGCGACGTGGTGATGACCTTCCCCTCGCGCATCATGGCGTAGAACTGGGCGAGGTCGGTCTTTGCGCCCTTCAGGTAGCTGCGGTACTCCTCGCCGTCCACCATGAAGGTAAGGGGCAGGACGGACAGGTCGAACCGGTCGATGACCTCCTCGGTGAGGTTGCTCGACGAGTCGGTGACGATGGCAAAGCTCATGGATGCTCCTATCGGGGTTTCGGTTCCGCTGTCTCCTGCAACGGCCCGTTTTGTCGCTGGCGCTATTCTAGCCCATGGACAGCTCGCCGCAAGCGGGGAAAGGGGCAGGAATTGAAACGGTAACCTTCCCGCTCTTTGTTGGGGCCGCGCCCGGCCGGCGGCATCGGGCTCGCGGTGCGGCCGACGGCCTCGGGGTTACGGTGCGGCCGGCGGCATTGGACTCGCGGTGCGGCCGGCGGCCACCTCTCAGAATCGGGCGGCGCGGCCCCGCTCGGATCGGCCCCGCCCCGGCCTCGCCTCGGGCCCGCCCGCGGTTTTTCCGCGCAGAGGAGGGTGGCGGCTGTTCACGGCGGGCGGCCTGTGGCGTATACTTGACCAGTTACCCATACGGGCCCCGCGTGCGGGCCCTGACCGATACGCTGGAACCCGGACGAGAAGGATAGGGAATCAAGGTGGCAAACAACTACAAGGACACGATGAACCTGCCGCAGACCGATTTCGCCATGCGCGGCAATCTGCCCGAGAAGGAGCCCAAGCGCCTGGAGGTCTGGCGCGAGATGGATATCTACCGCCGTGTGCTCGAGAAGAACGCCGACGGCAAGCCCTTCATCCTCCACGACGGGCCTCCCTACGCCAACGGCCCCATCCATATCGGCCACTCCTTCAACAAGATCCTCAAGGACTTTGTAGTGAAGAGCCACGCCCAGCGCGGGTACTTCACCCCCTACATCCCCGGTTGGGACTGTCACGGCCAGCCTATCGAGCACATGGTGGAGGTGACCATCGGCCCCGAGCGCATGGCCGAGATCAGCCAGCCCGAGCTGCGCCAGCTATGCCGCGAGTGGGCCGAGAAGTACGTCGATATCCAGCGCGAGGGCTTCAAGCGCCTCGGCGTGAACGCCGACTGGGAGCACCCCTACCTCACCTTCATCCCGAACTACGAAGCCGGCAACGTGGAGGTGTTCAAGGACCTGTACCTGAAGGGCTCGGTCTACCGCGGCCGCAAGCCCATCCACTGGTGCACCCATTGCCACACCGCCCTGGCCGAGGCCGAGATCGAGTACGGCGACGAGGTGTCGCCCTCCATCTATGTGAAGTTCAAGCTGGACGCCATGCCCGGCGTCTTCGAGGCCAACGGGGCCGCCGGCGAGGCCTTCCTGCTCATCTGGACCACCACCCCCTGGACGCTGCCGGCCAACACCGCCGTGTCGCTGGCCCCCGAGGCCGACTACGTCATGGTCACCACCGCCGACGGCAACCTCATCATGGCCAGGGAGCTGGTGGAAACCGTGGCCGAGGTGGCCGGCTGGGAAGACTACGACTTCGTGCGCGATGGCGCGGGCGAGCCGGTGGCACTCAAGGGCAAGCAGCTGTTCGGCCTCACCTACACGGCACCCGTGCGCCATGACATCACCGGCACGGTCATCTACGGCGACCATGTCACCCTGGACACCGGCACCGGTGCGGTGCACACGGCTCCCGGCCACGGCCAGGACGACTACCTGGTGGCCCTGGAGTTCGACATTCCGCTGCTCATGCCCGTGGACGACAACGGCGTGTTCACCGACGAGGCCGGCCAGTTCGCGGGCCTGTCCACCGACGAGGCCAACCCGGTCATCATCGGCTGGCTGCGCGAGCAGGGCACGCTTGTGGCCGAGAAGAAGATCAACCATTCCTACCCCCACTGCTGGCGCTGCCATGAGCCGGTCATCTTTCGCGCCACGGACCAGTGGTTCGTGTCCATGGACAAGAACGCCCTGCGCGAGGACGCCCTGCGGGCCATCAACTCCGAAGTGAAGTGGGTGCCGGCCTGGGCGAAGAACCGCATCGGGTCCATGGTGGCCGAGCGTCCCGACTGGTGCATCTCCCGCCAGCGCAGCTGGGGCGTGCCCATCCCCGTGTTCAAGTGCGCCAAGTGCAACAGCACGGTAGCCACCGAGGCCACCTTCGATGCCGTCATCGAGCTGTTCAACACCAAGGGGGCCGACGCCTGGTTCACCATGGAGCCGTCCGAGTACCTGCCCCGGGGCACCAAGTGCGAGGCCTGCGGCTGCACCGAGCTGGTGCCCGAGAAGGACATCCTGGACGTGTGGTGGGAGTCCGGCGTGTCCCACACGAGCGTGTGCCGTCATCGCTCCGCTGAGGGCCTGCGCTTCCCGGCCGATTTGTACCTGGAGGGCTCCGACCAGCACCGCGGCTGGTTCCAGTCGTCGCTGCTCACCTCCATCGGCGCCTACGGGGTGCCGCCCTACCGCTCGGTCATGCACTGCGGCTTCACCGTGGATGAAGAGGGCCGCAAGATGTCGAAGTCCTTGGGCAACGGCATCGATCCGGCCGAGGTCTGCGACAAGTTCGGCGCCGATGTGCTGCGCCTGTGGGTGTCCTCCTGCGACTACTCCCAGGACGTGTCCATCTCCGACGGCATCCTGAAGCAGGTGTCGGATGCCTACCGCCGTTTCCGCAACACCTTCCGCTTCCTTTTGGGCAACCTGGACGATTTCGGCCCTGCCGACTTCGTGGCCTGGGATGAGCTTGAGCCCATCGACCAGTGGCAGATGGTGCGCACTGTGCAGCTCCTGTCCGAGGTGGAGGCGTCCTACGAGGCGCTGAAGTTCAACGGCGTGTACCGTGCGCTCTACGACTACGTGAACGACCTGTCGGCCGTGTACATGGATGTGACCAAGGATCGTCTCTACGCCGAGGCACCCGCATCGGCGCGCCGCCGTGCCGTGCAGACCGTGCTCATGAACATCCTGGAGGTGCTCGTGCGCGTGATGAGCCCCATCCTGTCGTTTACCACCGACGAGGTGTGGGACCACTTCCCGCCGGCGTTCCGCGCCGAGGAGGGCCGCGCCCTCTCGGTGCAGCTGGCCGGCTGGCCGCGCCCGACCGACTTCGCGCCGGCCGTGCCTGCCGAGGGCGCCGCGACCGTGGCCGCCTTCGAGGAGATGATGGCCGTGCGCGAGGTGGTCACCAAGGCCCTGGAGGACGCCCGCGCGGCGAAGATCATCGGCAAGAGCCAGGAGGCCGCCGTGGTGGTGTGCGCCCCGGCCGCCGTGGTGGCCACGGCCCGTACCTTCGATGCCGCCGTGTTCGAGGAGCTGTTCATCGTGGCCTCGGTTACCTTCGAGGAGGGGGCCGACGACGAGGTGTCCGCCGCGGTGACCGTGGCCGCGGGCGAGAAGTGCCCGCGCTGCTGGAACATCCGCACCCTGGGCGGCAACCCGGCGCACCCCGATGTGTGCGAGCGCTGCGGTAACGCCCTGGACGTTCTGGGCTACGAGGCCGAGTAAGTGGCGGTCGGTACGGACAGGCGGCCGCTGCGGGGCCGCAACCTGATTCTGTTCGCCGTGGTGGCGGTGCTGTGGCTCGGGGCCGACATCGCCACCAAGGCCTACTTCAACGGCTTTCCCGCAGGCTCGGTCGTGGCCGGGCCCTTCCTGGGGCTCGTCCAGTTCCGCGTGGCCCACAACACCGGGGCGGCCTGGGGCATGTTCGGGGACTCCACCTTCGCTTTGGGGGTGCTCTCCCTGGCGGTGTGCGCGGCCCTGACCGCCTATCTCATCCTCGTGTCCCGGCGGGCGAGTGCGATCGAGGTGCTGGGGGGCGCCCTCATCGTGGCCGGCGGTCTGGGCAACGCCCTCGACCGCTTCACCCTGGGCTACGTAGTCGACTTCATCGACACCACCTTCATCAGCTTCCCCACGTTCAACGTGGCCGACATCGGCGTTACCTGCGGCTTCGTGCTGTTCTTCGCGGGTATGCTGTGGTCTATGCGCGGCGACGGCGCCTCGACTGCCACGGGCGCCCCGGCTCCCGCCCGTGGCGAGGAAGGTGAGTAACATGGCCCGCTCCCTTTGCCACATCGTCGGCGCTGACGACGCGGGCTCGCGCCTGGACGCGCTCTGCGCCGCCCAGGGGCTCTACGCATCGCGCTCGGCCGCGGCCCGGGCCATCGAGGAGGGCCGGGTCTTCGTGAACGGCGCGACGGTTTCCAAGAAGCACGCCGTGGCCGTCGGCGACACCATCGTCTACGAGGCCGATGACGAGCCGGAGTCCGTCGTGGTCTACGGCGAGCCCATCGATCTTGACATCCGCTACGAGGACGATGACGTGCTCGTGCTGTCGAAGCAGGTGGGGCTCGTCTGCCACCCGTCGGTCGACCATGCCCACGGGACGCTGGTGAACGCGCTCATCTGGCATTGCGGCGAGGAGAACCTCTGCAACGTGCAGGGGGAAGAGGCCGATCGTCTCGGCATCGTGCACCGGCTCGATCGCGACACGAGCGGGCTCATGCTGGCGGCCAAGAGCGACGAGGCCGGTCGCGAGCTCATGGCCCAGATCCAGGATCGCGCGGTTGACCGCCACTACCTTGCCCTCGTCCACGGTATCGTGGCTCACGACACCGGCATGATCGATGCTCCCATCGCGCGCTCGGCCGACGAGCGCTGCCGCATGGCCGTGCGCGACGTGCCGAGCGCCCGCGAGGCCATCACCACGTTCCGCGTGCTGGAGCGCTTCGAGGCCGGGCCCAAGGACGACGGCTACAGCCTCATCGAGTGCAAGCTGTTCACGGGCCGTACCCACCAGATCCGCGTGCACATGCAGTACGCGCGCCATCCCATTGTGGGGGATCCGGTCTACAACGCCCACGGGCCCCGGGACGGGCGGGCCCAGCTGGGCCTGGGCCGCCAGTTCCTCCATTCCTACAGCATCGGCTTCGAGCATCCCGTGACCGGCGAGCCCCTTGCCTTCGCCGACCAGCTGCCGGCCGATCTGCGCAAGGCGCTCGATAGCCTGGCCGACCGTTCGCTGGGCGTGACCGAGGCCGGGCGGGAGGTGGCCGCGCTCATGGAGACGGCGCCGGCGCCCTCGGTGGAAGGGGAGGTGCCCCGTGCCTAGGAAGAAGACCGCCCCGCCTTCCCCCAAGGTGGGCGTCATCATCGCGAACACGGGCACGCCCGCCGCGCCCACCCCCAAGGCGGTGCGCAAGTACCTGGGGCAGTTCCTCATGGACCCGCGCATCTGCCCCATGCCGCGGCCGGTGTGGTGGCTGCTGCTGCACACGGTCATCCTGGGCAAGCGCTCCCGCGCTTCGGCGGAGAAGTACCGTGCCATCTGGACGGCGGCTGGCTCTCCCATGGCCGTGGCCTACGAGGCCCTCGAGCGGGGCCTGGCCGACTACTACGCCGAGCAGGGCGCGCCCGTGGAGGTGCGGGCGGCCATGAGCTACGGCAAGCCCACCTTGAGGCAGGCGGTGCGCGAGCTGAAAGAGGCCGGATGCACCCGCATCGTGGCTTTGCCCATGTACCCGCAGTCGGCCCTGTCCACCACGGCCTCGGTGGCCGACGGGCTGGCCCGGGCCGTGCGCCGCGCCCATTTCAAGGGCGAGGTGAGCTTCGTCGACAACTATGGCGAGAACCCCGTCTACGTGCGGGCCATCGCCGCCTCCATCCGCAAGGCGGGCTTCTCGGAGGAGCGGGGCGATCGGCTGTTGTTCTCCTACCATTCCATACCGCTGAAGGATATCGAGGCGGGGGATACCTACGAGCTGCAGACCGGGGCCACCTCCCTGGCCGTGGCCGGCGAGCTGGGGCTCGACCGCCGGAGCTGGACCATCAGCTATCAGAGCCGCTTCGACAAGGGCCGCACGTGGCTCGCGCCCTTCACGCGACCGACTCTCGTGCGCCTGGCCCGGGCCGCCGAGGAGGGCAGCCGCCTGTTCGTGGTGTGCCCGAACTTCGCCGTGGACTGCCTGGAGACCCTCTACGACGTGCCTCGCGAGCTGGAGCCGATCTACCGCGCGGCCCTGGCCGGCGAGATCGTGGATGCCGACGAGGAGCCCGGCGCCCTGGAGAACACCGGCACGAGCGCCGCCCGCTGTGACGCGCATCTGGAGGCGCACCGCGATGTGGCGCGCACCGTGCGCATGAAGCGCGCTGCCGAGGATTTCCGCCGCGGCGCCCATCGTCAGATTGCCGATGACGAGCCCTTCGTCTACGTGCCGTGCCTCAACAAGTCGCGGGCCCATCTGAAGGTGCTCGCCGCCGTGCTCGCCCCCTATGTGGGCGAGGGCTCGGCGGGGGAGCGGGCGGCCAGGTAGGCGTCCAGCTCCTCTGCCTTGGAGAAGCCGCCGAACAGATCGCGGGCCACCCGCAGGGCGCGCTCGGATAGGTCGGGGCGGAAGACGAAGTGGGATGCCATGGACAGCGGCGCGTTCACGAGGGGCCGGCGGCACACTTCATCGGTCGTCAACTCGCGGGCGTAGGTGGTCTGGATGATGAAGCACTGGTGGCGGCAGGACACCTGGGCTAGCATGAGGTTGCGGTCGTGGAGGATGGACTCGCTCAAGATGCCGTGGTTCCGGAAGATGGTCTCGTAGAGCCGCCCCTTGTAGGGACTCGTCTGCACGACGGTCTTGCCGCGCAGGTCGCGGGCGAAGTCCACCGTCGCCTTGCGGGCGAGGGGGTCGTCGCAGCTCAACAGCACTGAGAGCGTGTCGTCGGCGAGCTTGATGGAGGGCAGTCCCAAATGGTCCGGCGGTCGGATGGTGATGGCGCACTCGAGGTCTCCCACGGCGATGGCCTCCCAGAAGGCGTCGTGGTCCCCGTCGACGATCTCGATGCGCAGCCCCTCGTCTTCCTCGAAGCGCGAGAGCAGCAGCCGCTTCTGGTCGTAGCCCACGAACATGCTGAGCAGCCCCACCCGCACCGTCTCGCACCCATCGCCCTCCAGGGCGCGGATGCCGTCCAGGCACGCCTCCCAGGCCCGGTCCTCCTCTTGCAGGTGGCGCAGGAGCGCCTGGCCGGCCCGGGTCAGTTCCACGCCGTGCTTGCCCCGGGCAAACAGGGTCGCACCCACGGCCCGCTCGAGCCCGCGCATGCTGCGGGAGAGCCCTTGGCGCGACAGGTAGAGGCTCTCTGCGGCCTTGGTGATGTTGCGCGTCGCGCAGAGCGCGTAGAAGTAGCGCCGCTGCTCGGCGCTCAGGCGAAACGGTGCCATGGTCTTCCTCCCTCAGGTCATGGCGGGCTCCGGGCAGCTGCCGGGCCCTCGGGGCCAAATATAGGAGAAGTGTCCCCGCCGCGCAAGCGGGCGCGGGGCCCCTCGGGCCCTCGGCTGCAGCGAGGCGTTGCCTCGATATGGCCCTGATCAGGGAAGACGGGAAAGCGCAATGGTCGATGTTGCGCATGACGGCCCCAAAGTGTTTCTTTTCGATGCCCGGACGGCCCCCTATAGTCTTTTCCGTCGCCGGGCAGAGGGCCCGGCTTGGAAGAGAAGGGGGAGATGATGGGAAACCTCACTCGCAGAGACGTACTGAAGGGCCTGGCATTCGGGTCGATGGCCCTGGCCTCGGGCGGCGCCCTGGCCGCCTGCGCTCCGGCCGCCGGGGGAGCCTCCGATACCGACGGCGCATCGACGGGACAGGGCGCGGCGCTGCGCTATGCCAAGCGTGCGTCGGAGGTGGCCGGGCGCACCGCCCTGGAGACCGATGTGCTCGTCATCGGCGGCGGCGGGGCGGGGCTGTGCGCCGCCCTGGCTGCGGCCGAGCAGGGCGCGGGCGTTATCCTGTGCGAGAAAACCTCGGCCCTCGGGGGCGCGACGACGCTTTCCAGCGGCAAGATTCCCGCCGTGGGCACCGCCCAGCAGCTCGCGAAGGAGGATGGCGACAGCATCGGCGCCTGCGCCATGGACATCATGCGGCCGAGCAACTACAGCGTCCGCCCCGATTTGGTGTACACCGTGGTGGAGCAGTCCCGCGACATCGTGGAGTGGACCGAGGGCCACGGGGCCGTCTGGTCTGTGGACGACGCGCTCTACTTCGGCCAGACCGCCTACCGCATGCACACCACCGAGGGCGCCGGCGCGGGCCTGACCGACGCGCTCATCGCCAGCACGGAGGCCGATAGCGCCATCGAGACGCTGCTCTCCTGCGAGATGCAGGGGCTCGTGCTCGACGACGAGAGCGATGCGGTCGTGGGCGCCTGGGGCAAGAACGGCTCCGAGGAGATCGCCATCTTCGCCGGCAACACCGTGCTCGCCACGAGCGGTTTCGCCAATAACCCCGATATGCTCGAGCAGTACTGCCCCGAGGCCGTTCCCGCTGTGAAGGTGGTCGCCCCCGGCGCCACCGGCGAGGGCATCCTCTGGGCCGCCGAGCTCGGTGCCGACCTGCAGAGCATGGGTGCCTACCAGGGCCACGCCTTCCACGGGGTGGACAACGACAAGACCCTGGAGCAGGGGGTGGCCAACAACGGCGGCATCATCGTGAACCAGGACGGCAATCGCTTCATGAACGAGTACGGCGGCTATTCCGAGATGTCCCCCCATGTGCTCGCCCAGCCCGATGGCATCGGGTATTTGTGCTTTACCGATCTGCAGCGCGAGCAGAGCAAGAAGTTCGCGGAGTGGGAGGAGGAGGGCATCGTCTTGCGCGGGAATGACGTAGCGCAGCTGGCAGCCGCCATCGGCGCCGATCCCGCGAAGCTCGAGCGCACCGTTTCCGACTACCAGAAGGCCATCGGCGCCGGCATGGACAAGTTCAACCGCTCCCATCTGCCCGCCAGCTTCGAGCCGCCCTTCTACGCGGTGAAGCTCACCGGCGAGATTCGCCATACCCAGGGCGGCATGGCCACCGATGTGGCCGGCCATGTGCTGCGGGCCGATAAGAGCCTCATCGAGGGGCTCTACGCCGCCGGCGGCTGCACCGAGGGGTTCTCTTCCCGCGGCGGCGCGGCCTATATGAGCGGCAACGGCCTCATCCAGGCCCTCGTATTCGGCAAGATCGCCGGTACGGCCGCCGCTACCGAGACCCGGGGCGAGGCGTCGCTCTCAACCTGGGAGAAGTCTGCTGCCGACGCCTACCTCTAGGCTCCTCGCCTCCCCGCTTTGCCGCCGGCCCCGGCCCTTCCCCGGAAAGGGGCCGACGGCGTTTTTTGGAGCCCCCTGTTGGAATCTTTTCCCCTGATCGCGCCCCGGCCGCGCCGGAGGGCCGCACCGTGCATCCCGATGCGCCCCGCGGCCGCCCTGACCGTCGCGCGCTGCCCGTGTGCATTCCCCACAACCTCTCCCGCCAGGTCAGGCCTTGCCTTCCCGGTCGTGCTACAATGCCCCTTACGCTTGTACCGACCAGGAGGTTTCCCCATGCTCTCAGAGCGCTTGCTCACCACCGTGGTCCGCTCCATGACCGACAAGACCTTGGCGCTGCACCCCGTGCCCACGGGCACCCTGCCCGATCCGGTGCCCGGCCGCGCCTACACGCTCTATGTGCACGTGCCCTTCTGCGAGCGCTTGTGCCCCTACTGCTCGTTCAACCGCTTTCCCTATCGGGAAGAGCGGGCGCGCACCCATTTTGCGGCCTTGCGCGAGGAGATGCGCCTTCTGAAGGAGAAGGGCTACGACTTCGAGAGCGCCTATATCGGCGGGGGCACCCCCACGGTGGACATCGACGAGCTGTGCGAGACCATCGATTACGCCCGTGATCTGTTCTCCATCAAGGAGATCAACTCCGAGACGAACCCGAACCACCTGATTCCCTCGTACCTGGAGAAGCTCAAGGGCCGCATCCAGCGTTTATCGGTGGGCGTGCAGTCCTTCGACAACGAGCTTCTGCGCCAGATGGATCGCTACGAGAAGTACGGCAGCGCCGAGGAGATCTTCGAGCGCATTGGCGAGGCGGCGCCGTACTTCGAGTCGCTCAACGTGGACATGATCTTCAACTTCCCGTCCCAGACCGAGGACATCCTCATCAACGACTGCGAGAAGATCGCCACCTGTGGCTGCCATCAGACCACCTTCTCGCCGCTGTACCAGTCCCATGCCACCACGCGCAAGATGGAGAGCGTGCTCGGGCGCATGGACTACGACAAGGAGCGTCGCTTCTACCATATCCTCGACGAGATCTTGAACGAGGGCGACCGCCCGCTGTTCGAGCGGCGCACTCTGTGGACATTCAACCGCCTCGACGAGAATTTGCGCCGTCGCCAGAACCTGGAGGTGGACGAGTACGCCGTGGCCTACGAGGAGTGCGTGGGCGTCGGGTCGGGCTCCATCACGCATTTGGGCGACAACCTGTTCGTGAACACCTTCAACCTGGAGGAGTACGCGCAGATCGTGGGGGAGGGACGCCTGCCGCTCATGGGCTGCACCGACCTGCCGCGCCGCGACCTTATGCGCTACAAGTTCCTGCTGCAGCTGTACAGCTTGCGCTTCGACAAGCGCGAGTTCGTGCGCGACTTCGGCGTATCGGTGGAGCGGGGACTGCCCGTGGAGATGGCTTTCATGCGGGCCAACGGCGCCTTTGCCACCGACAACGACGAGGAACTGACGCTTACGCGCGCCGGCCGCTACCTCACCGTGGTGCTCTACCGCCAGTACCTGGCCGGCCTGAACAACCTGCGCGAGCAGGCGCGCAGCGAGCTTACGGGCCTGGAGCACGACCTTTTGTTCGGTGACGGCACCGAAAGGTAGCTTCGTGCGAGCACTCTCTGCAAGAGTGGACAAAAAGCCCTCGAGTGAACCCGTAGGGGGGCTCTGCGGACGTGTTTTCGGGCCTCGGAGCGCCTGAAATATACGTTTAGCATTGGTTTCGAGCGCGTTTTTGGCCGCCATGCAGCTTTGAGGAGCTCACTCGAGGGCTTTTTGTCCACATCGGGCGAAAGTGCTCTCGAAGCTGCGGGGCTCCCGTCCTGGCATTTTCCCCTGCAGAGGCCAGGAGCCGTTTTCAGGCACCTCCTCCGCACATCTCGACGAGCTCCTTGCGGGAGTGCACGCCGCACTTCACGTAGATATGCTGGATGTGGGCCTTCAGGGTACCCGGCGCGATGAGCAGCTCCTGCTCGATCTGGGGATTGGTCTTGCCGCCGGCGATGAGGCGCACGATCTCGTCCTCGCGGGGGCTGAGGTGATAGGCGGCCGACACCGCGTCGCAGCGGCTGGCAACGGCCTCGGCGCGCCGCCCCTCCTCGGCCAGGTCGTCAGTTTCCAGCAGGCGGATGCCCCAGCGGCTGGCCAGCTCTTTTTCCGAGAGCAGCATGAGAGTGCTCGCCAGCACGAGCATGACCACGGCAGCGGTGATGACGACATCCTGAACGGTGGCAGCTATGCCCCATGACCCGAACGCATCAGCCGCATTGCTGCCCCACAGCTTGACGAGCGAGGTTGCCCTCGTGATGCCGGTGAGCGCTACGATAGAGATGCCCATGCGTTTCGACAGGTCATAGAACAACAGTCCCACCAGCAATGAGATGAGTGACATTCCCATGGCTATGAGATAGCCCGCTGCCGTGGTGCCGAGAACGCCTTCAGCCGGAATAAGCGCAAGACCGCATATCATCAGCAAGAGCGGCGATCGGAATAGGGAGCTGACCGAGAATCGGTCGGAGAAGAAGTACACTACGATGAAGAAGCCGCCCATGGCGATGGCAGTGGAGAGGGATGAGTGCACCCCGGCGCCCTCGGGAAGCTGAGACGACCGAAGGCCATAGGCGAAGGCGTACACGCATACCACCGCAAAGGGCTTCCAGGGAAATCGGAACTTGGGGTAGACGGGAGTCTCCGTGCTCTGTGCCGGCAAGGAACGAAAGGCCAGGACGAGACTGCCCATGGAGGCGAGGGGCAGCAGCATGAGGACCAGCGAGAATCGATTGCCGGAAAGCCCCTGGCACAGGTAGGCGAGGGGCACAGCGATGAATCGCGAGGCAGCTGAGTACAACGCGATGCGTACCAGGCTCAGAGGCACGACGGCTTCGTGGAACATGAGCAGGACGGTACAGAACCCAAAGGCACCCAGTATCACCGCGAGCATGGGTAACGCCGCTCCCACGCTGTGGAAGAGGGGTGCGATAACGATCAAGAGGGAGGCGCTGAGCATGGAGCCCAGCGCCGCTGGTTTCGCCCAGGGCTGGCGGTGCAGGGGCACGATGCGCCGTGCGAAGAGAGTAGCGGCAACTCCGAAAGCCGCGAAGGCATAGTCGAACAGGACATGGGGGTCGAAACTGGCGGAAACGGCAACCTCTTCCGGGGCTGCGAAGGTGAGGGTCATCCAAGTGCGGGCGCATCCGAGGGCGAACAGATAGGGAATCATCTGCTCCAGGTTGTCGATGGGCCGGATGCGATGGCTGTCGAATCGTATCTTCATGGGGTCATTATACCGAGTTGCGCTCATGACGCCTCTGTTCGTTGCGAGGGGCTGAATAGACGCACTGCAGGCCAGCGATCCGGGCGGGGAGGAGCCGGGAGTCGCTGGCCTGGGGGGGAGGGCGAGTGTGCTAGAGAGACGCGACGTAGCGGCCGGTCACGTAGCCCGATGTGATGGCGCGGCCGACGGACAGACCCTCGATATCCATAGGATAGTCCACGCCTCCATAGAACTGACCTGAAGCGTTGCCCACGGCGAAGAGGCCCTCGATGGGCGTGCCCTCGGCGCTCAGGCACTGCTGGTTCTCATCGACAACGAGGCCTCCGAGCACAGCGGGCACGGAGTTGGTGCCTCGGGGCACAGCGAAGAACGGCCCCTGTTCGATGGGGGCCAGGTAGTCGGCGCGCTTGCCAAACTGACTGTCAACACCGGTGGCGCACAGCTCGTTATAGGCTTCGATGGATTCCACGATGGTCGTCTCATCAATGGGATCGATACCCCATTCCTCTTCCGCCATATAGGCGTTGATGTTCGCGGCCAGCTCGGCAAAGGTTTCTCCCCGTATGAATTGATCGTCGGTGGGCACCTTGCGGGTACCGACGGTGAACTTCACCTCTTCGGGGTAGGTCGCCGCCCATTCTTGGCCCAATGCGTTCCAGTTCGCCGGCATGATGGTGAAGAACTTCGCGGCCATGGGGTTCTCGAAGCTGTACTCTTCCAGATAGGGGCGCATGAGGTTATTCAGGTAAGCGAAGGACAGCACCTCGTTCATGAATCGCTTCCCGTGGATATCCAAGTTCAAGAAGGGCATTTCCAGACGCGTGAGCGAGCCGCCGCCGTGGACCATCTTCGAGTGGTTCACCGGGGTCATTTGGGCGCCGGCCCAGATGCCGGCCATCATGCCCATGCCGTCGCGGAAGGGGTTCATGGTCTTGAAGCCGCGCAAGTCGGGGCAGTAGTAGTCGCGCATTTCCTGGTTGCCGGAGCAGTCGCCCGAGGCGAGGATGACGCCCTTGGCCGCTTTGAACAGCACGTTGCCCTCCTCGGTGGAGCAGATGACGCCAGCCACCCGATCGCCTTCCTTGTACAACTGCACAGCGGGGGAATCAAAGAAGAACTGCGCTCCATCCTCGGCGAGCGCATCACAGATGACGAGAGCCGCCGCGTTGTGGGCACCCTCCACGTGATTATAGGTATTGGCATGGAGGGAATAGGGGTAGCCGTTGTACTCTCGGTCGGTATCGAAGGGCTTAGACTCCACGCCGCGAGTGGCGGCGGTATCGGCCCACCAGGTTACGGCCTCATAGGAGTTGCGCGCCCAGGCCTCGATGAGTTTGCGGTTGGATCGATGGGCGTTCTTTTCCATGAGGAATGCCACGCAGGCCTGGATGCCGGCCTCGTCGGTTTTGGTAGTGTCTACCGAGGCGCCCATATTGCCTGTGCTTTGAGCCGTGCCGATGTTCTGCACGCAGGCAACGGTGGCGCCTTCTTCAAGGGCCGTATGCACTGCGGCCAGCCCCGACTCGCCTGCGCCCACTACGACGATGTCGAACTCGCGGGTATCGACGAAGTCGGTGATGGGCTCGGGGGCCGTGAGGAACTCCGGCAGACCGGTGTCGGCGGCGCCGGTGGTTGACAGATCGGCCAACTCGGCAGGCGTCTTCGGCGCGCAGCCGGCGAGAGCGCCGGCCCCCATAGCGCCTGCAGCCGCAAGGCCGGTGAGTTTGAGCAGATCCCGACGGGTTACTTCCATGGTTTCCCTCCTTGGAGATGGGCGGCTCGAGTGAGCCGCGTTCCCGATGCGCCCGCTGCGGAAAGCCCTCGGCTTTCCTTGTGCTGGCCGCCGCCCTTTCGGCTGCGGCAGCGAGCGCTGCTGACGGATCGCATCATGGCCCAGGAAGGGAAGCTGCCGCATCGGGCCGGGCGGAACTTTTGGGTTAAATACGTAACCCGCTCCATAACCCATGGCTATGATCAGGGGAAACGGAAAAGCGCCCGCTGCGGGAGGGGAGCAGCGGGCGCTTGCGGGGATGGCGCGTTTGGGGTGAGGGCTAGTTCTGGCTCGTCGCCTCGACATCAGCGCCGGCGGCGTTCATGCCGGCCAAGCGCCCGAAGGACAGCGCGGTGCCCAGCGAGATGCCGGCCACGGTGACCGGGTACTCCACGAGGTAGCGGCCGCCCTGGACGTTTCCGGTGGCATAAAGGCCCTCGATGGGCGTGCCCTCGGCGTTCAGGGGCTGGAGCTTCTTGTTCACTTCCAGGCCGCCCATGAGCACGAGCATGCCGGCGCTGCCGAAGGGGTAGGCGTAGAAGGGCGGCTCGCTCACGGGGAACAGGCGACGGGGATCCTTGCCGAAGTCGGCATCGTGGCCGGCGGCGCACAGCTCGTTGTAGCGGTTGACGGAGGCCACGACGGTCTCGACGGGCAGGTTGCACTGCGCGGCCAAGTCCTCGATGGTGTCGGCCACGATGAGGCCCTCGGTGCCCTCCACCATCTCCTGGGTGGTGTAGCCCAAGCCGAAGCCGGCGAGCACGGTGGCGTAGTCGCCCACCTTGTCAGCGGGGATGAAGTGGTTCACATAGCCGTGGCCGTCGGGCATCTTGTCGATCTCGTCGGGCCACTTGGAGTCGAAGATCTGCCAGGAGCGCAGGTCCTCGGCGCCGCTCAAGGGGTTGGTGCCCACGGGCACGCGCGAGAGCTGGTCGGCGATGTTCTGCCCGGGGATGTCCTCGTTCATGAAGCGCTCGCCGTTGATGTTGAGCTGCAGGTAGCCGTCAACGCCCAGGGGGCCGCCCATATGGTGGGTCATCGGCGCGTGGGGTCCGAGTTCCATGTGCGCTCCGGCCCACAGGCCCATGAGGTGCCCGTCGCCGGTGTTGCCCACGTTGCCCGCGGCGTCCATGGTGGTGTAGAAGCTCATGAACTCGTTGGCCCAGGGTATGTAGTAGTCGCGCATGTCCTGGTTGTTGCCCCAGTCGCCGGTGGCGAGCACTACGGACTTCGCGTTGATCTGGGTGTAGACGTCATCGTCATCGTGCACGTAGGCGCCCACGACGCGACCGGAATCGTCGGTGATGAGCTGCTCGCCCCAGGTACCGTAGATCATCTCGGCGCCTTTGGCCTCGGCGGCGGCCACAGCGGCCTCGAGGGTCCACTGCATGTTGGGGTTGGTGGTGATGGTGCCGTGGAAGTAGGGGTAGTACTCGGTTGTGTAGTCGTAGCCCTCCAGGGCGGGGAAGCACTTGGGGCGGACATAGCAGGGCTTGTCGGTCTCCTGGTTGGCGGCCGTGCTCTTCAGCACCTCGAAGTCGGCGCCCTCGACGAACCAATCGAAGTCCTCGCCGGAGTGGTCGTACCAGTAGCCGAGGAAGTCGGGGGTGGGGCGGTAGCACATGTCCTTCATGAGCTGGTTGACGATAACGTCCTTGCCGGCCCACTTAATGCCGAGATCCTTCTGGATCTGCGAGCCTACGACGCCGAAGTCGCCGGCCATGGATACGGCGGCCAGTTCCGGGGACTTCTCCACGGCGATGACCTTCGCGCCTTCCTCGGCTGCGGCCTTGGCGGCCGCGCAGCCCGACAGGCCCAGGCCGATGACGAGCACATCGCAGTCCTTCGTCTCGGCCACGCTCTCGGGTACGGCCGGCGCGGTCATGAAGTTGGGCACGAAGTCGGCCGGCGCGCCGCCTGCCGCGGGCGCGGCATCGGTGCCGGTCTGCGGGGCGGGGGTGGCGCTTTGCGGCTGGCTGCACCCGGCAAGCCCCATGGCGCTGGCAGCTACGGCAGCCGAAGCACCCAGGCCGAGGAATGTGCGGCGGCTGAGATTCTGTTCCATGATGATCCCTCCCTTAAGGGTTTCGCGGGGGCGCGGCCTCTCCGCGCCCTTTGACGAGGGGCACTCTACGGGAAAGCGAGCCGCGTATCTTCACCAGACGACGGGTGAATTTTTCCGCAACGATGTCGCCCCCACTTCACCTGATTCGTGTGAAGCGCCGCCGAGCGACTCTTCTGAACAGGGAAAACGCTAGTCCTGTATATCTTTCTCCCTGAAAGCGGGCACCGGGGCGACACCAAGTGCGATCATGGGAGCTTGTCTTGTTCCCTGGGGGCGCGCCGCGGAAAACCTCTATACTAAAGGAGGGAGGAAACTTGTGAATCGATTCAAAGACACCATAGCGGATCTCTCGGGCCGGGACGGTCTGCTGGCCGCCGGCTACGCGCTGTACCTGGCGTTCAGCTTCGTCGCCTTTCATTCGGCTACGCTGCTCTCGCCGGTCGAGGCCGTCGGACACGGCGGCGTGCTGTTCTCGGGTTGCGCCATGGCCGGCCGCATCACGGCCGCGCTCCTTTCCGCCGCGGCGGTGCTTCTCGCCGCAACGAGGGGCAAGTGCCTTCGGCCGAGGGTCGTCACCTGGGTGCTGGCGGGCTTGTGCATTGCCGCGGCCCTTGCGGGCTTTCTCGTGCTGGCCATGGTCTTCCACCTCTCCGATGCCGTGCCCCCGTCGCTCATGCTGCCGTGGCTTGCCTTGGCAGGTGCGCTTCTCGGGGCGGCCGATCTTCTGGCGACGTTGTTGTGGGCCCGCTTCTCCGCCACGCTCAGCTTGCGGACCATCTATATATATGTGACGGTGGCAAACGGCGCGAGCCTTGTGCTCTACGCCGTGTTCACCCTCGTGTCCGCTGCTGCCGTGCTGCCCTTGGCGGCGCTGCTCTTCCTCGTGGCGGTGCTCTGTGCCAAGCGGGTGCTCGATGCCCGCGCACCCGAGGAGGACTTCGGGTTTCAGGTGTCGGCGTTTCACGGGCTCGTGCGCGATTTGTGGCATCCGGTGCTCGGCACGGCCATCCTCTGCTTCATGGGCGGCCTTATGCTCCAGATATCGGGGCAGCAGGACATTCCCCTCGGCGAGTTCCAGCAAACGTCGCTGTGGGCGAGCGCGGCGGCCATTGTCTGCCTGTTCGTGCCGGCCCTTGTGGTGCGCAAGCCCCTGAACCTGAGCCGCGTGTACTCGGTGGCCCTGCCCCTCTCGGCAGCGGGCTTTCTGCTGCTGCCGCTCATCTGGAATGCCGCTGGCGGCATCGTGAACGCTTTCGCCCAGGTGGGTGCTATGGTCGCGGCGCTTATCCTCTGGTGCATGCTCACCGATGGGGCACGGCGCACGCATACTTCGCCGACGCTGCTGTTCTCGCTCGCGCTCATCGTCACGAACGCGGCCATGCTGGCGGGAACGCTGCTCGGAGCGGCCCAGGCGCAGAATATCCGCCCGGGAGACGTGGCCCTCACAGCCGTGGCGCTCGTGTCGGTGTACCTGCTGCTCATAGCCGCCATCGTGCTCTTCCGCAATCGGGAGGGCGGCAGCGCGTTCCAGGCGCCGCCGCCCTCCGACGGGGAATCAGCGCCCTCAATCGAGATTGCGCTGACGCCCGAGGAGGTGCTGACGGTCCGTTGCGCTTCCTTGGCCGAGCAATACGGCCTGACCCCGCGGGAGCGCGACATCTTCCCGCTGCTTGCCCAGGGGCATACCATGCCCGCCATCTCAGAGCGCCTGTTCGTGTCCGAGAACACCGTGAAGTCCCACGCGAAGCGCATCTACCAGAAGCTCGGCATTCACGCTCGCGCCGAGCTCATCGACCTGGTGAACCGTGCCGGGGACGAGGATGCAGCGCGGGAGCAGTGAGCCTGTCGGGCGGCGAACGCTAGAGATCGATGAAGTCGTACACGAGGCTGTGCTCCTGTTCAAGCCAGGCGAACAACTCGTCGCAGTCCATAACGGGAATACGCGATTGCCCGAAATCTCCCTTGTTCCGTGTGATGATGGCATCGGCCTTCATCTTTCGTGCGCATTCGTAGAGACAGGCGTCCTCGAAATCGTCCCACGACGAATCGAGGGCGGTTTCAACTTCGAGTCGCGTGAAGTTACACACATTCAAAGACTTCAGAAGGGTCTTAATAACGCTCTTTGCCGTTGTAGTCGATACTTTTTGCGGACCAGAGGTGAGGATATAAAAGGCGTCGGTGAATTGCGAGGCGCTCGTCCATAGCTCGCGCTCCTTGCAGAAACCGAGGCTGAAGAGCAGATCGGCCTTTTTCTCGAAAGGCTGCCGTCGGGCCAAAGAGTCCAAGATAATATTGGTATCGACAAACAGTTTCACTGTGCCTCCCATCCATCGAAGTGGCCTCGGGAAGCCAGGCGCTCGCGACGAATCTCGTCATCGGCCATCGTCGCGAAGTGATTATCGAGAGGTAGCACCTTCAGGCTCTGCACCCATGCTTTCGCCTCAGCGATCTCCTGGGGCGAGAACGTACGCGGCTGAGGTTTGGCTTCGGGAAAGGGGAGCGCCCGCTTCTCGATAACGAGGTCGTAGAGCTGGTTGATGACCTGGGAGGCGTTCGTGCCCAAATCCTCCAGTATGCGGTTGCCCATTTCCTTCTTCTCCGGTGACATACGGGCCGTCACCATCGCATCGGCGGTAGCCATGGAATCCTCCTATATGGTTGTACGTTGTACATATTGTAGCCTACCGAGAGAGGTGATGCAAGGAATAAGCATGGCCGCCGCTACCTCCGCTGGTTTCAGCCCATGATGGGGCGCGTGAAACTAGCGCCGCGTGCGGGCTTTTCTAGCGCAGCGGCATTGTGTACACCGTCAGCGGATCGCAGCGGTAGGTGAGCAGCTCGAAGTCGGCAGCGGAGAGCCGGTCGATGGCGTCGCGGCCGACCAGCTCGTTGCGGTAGACGACGAAGGGGAGCGTCAGCGTTCGGCTCTCACCGGGTTCGATGGCATCCCATCCTTCTGGCAGCGTCTTGAAGGGCGCCTTGTCGTCGGGCACCCCGTATATTGCCCGAAGGGTTGCATCGGAGGGATAGATGATAGCGGGGCCGCCTTGCACCGGCGCCTTGAGTTCCGCTGACGTGAGGTAGAGGTAGCGTGCGTCGGCGGCCGTATCGCCGTGATTGGCAATCGAGACGTCCACGAGCACGATGCGCACATCTTCCGCTGCATAACTGGGATCGTAGGCAGTGGCATCATCGTAGCCGGGATACCATTCCTCGAAGGCCTCCTCGCTCACGATATGCACGGCTCCGGGAAGGATGTCGATGTCGCCGAGCTCGAAGCGCCAGTCCGGCGCCTCGGTAATCTCGCGCACCCGTTCCTTCGAGAGCTGGCGAGCCACCTCGGCCCACTCATCGTCGCTGTAGGTGAATGCGTGGCCGTGCGCGAAGCCCTTCACATTGAGCGGTTCGCCGGCGGCTACCGGCACCACCTCGTAGGTCGTATCGAAGTGGACAGCATCGTGGAGGCTGTTCGCAGCCGAGGGTGTCTCGAGGGGTGCGGCCTTCCGCGGGGCTGCGGGTTCGAGCTGAAGGAGAAACCACCCGAGCACGAGGGCGAGAGCGACGATGCCCGCGATGCCGAGGGCGATGCGGGCCGGCCTCTGGCCGGTAGGAGTGGAGAGGGAAAGCTGCTGCATGGGTGGCCTCCTTCTGGTGCGATTCCATGATAGCGGCTGCATGTGATGGCAGCGCCGGCTTCTCAAACCTAACAGGAGGAGGGTCCCTTCGGCAATGGTGAAGTTTTTCACCCTTGCGCCCACCAGGGAAATCATGTTTCATGGAAGAAGAGTCAGCGCAGAGAAGCAAAAGGAGGTTCTCGATGTTCATCGGCGTGATGGAAGGGGCGGCGCTGTTTATCCTTATAGGGTTCGCCCTTGCGTGCGCCGCCATTGCGCGAGCTTGCTTTTCCCCGCGCCCCGACGGTACGGCGACGCGCACGGCTCTACTTTGGAGCGCCGCCTTCGTGGCCCAGGTGCTCGGAGCCATCATGGTTCGCGACGCTATCGGCGCGGCAGCTCCTCTCACATGGAGCGCGACGGTGCTCGTTGTCGCAGGCGCGGGAACGCTCGTGCTGGGAAGGCTCTGGCGCGAACGGGCCATGGAGCGCGAGGCGATGCGGATGAGGTTGCTTGTCCTGCAACCAGATCGGGACCGGCTGCGCGATGAAGAACTGGGCTGCGCGCCGGCGCATGATGGCGAGCGATCCGGCGGCGTGGAGGCAAGCGGGCCTGCATATGACGAGTGCGGGTTGACCGCGAGATGCGCATGGGTGGCCCGGGTCTTCGACCTCACCCGCCGCGAAGAGGATGTGCTCGTGCTGCTCGCGACCGGGCGAACTGCCTCCGAGGTGGCCAGCGAGCTCGTCGTCTCGCCCAATACCGTGAAGACCCATATCCGCAACTTGTACCGCAAGCTCGGCATCAACCGCCGAGGCGATTTGGCCGAACGTCTGGGACTGGAGCGGTAAGACGGGCCGCCGCTTGCGGGCAGCGGCGCCGTTGGGGATAAAAGTGAAAAAATTTCTCTTGCAATGCTTCCGGGGTAAGGTTATTATAATCAAGCTGTTTGAGCAGAGGCTTAAACGCATCACGGGTTGTGGCGCAGTTTGGTAGCGCACTTGACTGGGGGTCAAGGGGCCGCAGGTTCAAATCCTGTCAACCCGACCAGCTTGTTTCAGGCTCTGGCATCGCAAGATGTCAGAGCCTGTTTGCTTTCAGCGGCTCCGTTTCGGCCGCAGGGGCCCAACCGTGCCGGCGTGCCGCGCGCCAGGAATGCCCGGCCCGGTGCGGTCCCAGGGGCGCGCTCAGGCTGACTGGCCGTTCGCGGGATGGCATCCTGGCCGTTTCGGGCAGCCGAAACCTACGGGTAACAGAGCTCGCCTACAATGGGCAAAACCGCGAGAAAGGCAAGGTCATGGCACACGTCAACGAGAACTACGGAAAACTGCCAGGAAGCTATCTCTTCTCGGAGATCGCACGGCGCACGGCGGCGTTTGCCGCGAAGCATCCCGATGCCGATCTGATCCGCATGGGAATCGGCGATGTGACGCGGCCGCTTGCGCCGGCGGTCATTGAGGCCATGCACCGTGCCGTGGACGACCTGGCGACGGCCGAAACGTTCCACGGCTACGGTCCCGAGCAGGGCTACGCCTTCCTGCGCGAGGCCATCGCCCAGGGCGATTTCGCGGCGCGGGGCGTGAGCGTCGATGCTGATGAGATCTTCATCTCCGACGGCGCCAAGTCGGATTGCGGCAACATCGGCGACATCTTCGCCACCGACAACGTCATCGCCGTGTGCGACCCGGTGTACCCCGTCTACGTGGACTCCAATGCCATGGCTGGGCGCGCCGGCGACTACGACGAGGCGTCCCAGCGTTGGGAGAACATCGTCTACATGCCCACCACGGCTGAGAACGGCTTCTGCCCGGCGCTGCCCGAGGTGCCCGTGGACATCATCTACCTGTGCAGCCCGAACAACCCCACCGGCACTGTGCTCACGCGCGATCAGCTCCAGACCTGGGTGGACTACGCCAACGATTGCGATGCCGTCATCATGTTCGATGCGGCCTATGAGCGCTTCATCGTGGATGCCGACGTGCCCCACTCCATCTACGAGGTGCCCGGTGCCGAAACCTGCGCCATCGAGTTCCGCTCGTTCTCGAAGACCGCCGGCTTCACGGGGGCCCGCTGCGGCTACACCGTGGTGCCGCGGGCTCTCGTGCGCGGCGGGCAGAGCCTGCACGATATGTGGAATCGCCGCCAGTGCACCAAGTTCAACGGCGCCTCCTATGTGATCCAGCGCGGAGCCGAGGCCATCTACACGCCGGAAGGCGCGCGCCAGGTGGGCGAGACTATCGCGTACTACCAGGACAACGCCCGTCTCATCAGAGAAGGGCTGGAGGCGGCCGGCTACACCGTGTACGGTGCGGTGAACAGCCCCTATATCTGGTGCAAGACGCCCGAGGGCATGGGATCGTGGGAGTTCTTCGACCGGCTTTTGAACGAGGCGGCCATCATTACCACGCCCGGGGCCGGCTTCGGCCCGGCCGGCGAGGGCTACGTGCGCTTGACCGCCTTCGGCGAGCGGGCCGACGCCGAGCGGGCCATGGAGCGCATCCGCGCCCTCGGTTAGCGGTACCACTCGAGCGCGCTCCCCGCCGCGCGTCCGCGCCCTCAAAGCTTGCCCTGCACGTGAAACGCCCCCGCAATCGCGGCTTTCGCCATGATTGCGGGGGCGTTGTCGTGCCGGGGGATAGGGGCTTCGCGCGAGCGCCCGACTGCCGCGGAGGGTTACAGCTCCACTTCGCCGGTAAAGGCCTCCTCGGCCGGGCCGGTCATGATGACGTGGTCGGTCTCGTCCCAGAGAATATGCAGGGTGCCCCCGCGCAGGCGCACGTCGTTCTCGCGCTCGGAGCGCCCGGTGAGGGCCGCGGCCACCAGCGTCGCGCAGGCGCCGGTTCCGCAGGCCATGGTCTCGCCGCAGCCGCGCTCGAAGACGCGCATGGCGATGCCGCTATCATCCATGCAGGCGAATTCCACGTTGGTCTTCTCGGGGAAGGCGGGATGGCTCTCGAAGTAGGCGCCCACGGCGTCCACGTCGAAGGTGTCCAGCGACTTCTCGCCGCCCTTGAACAGATGGGCGGGCAGCGCCTCCCAGTCGTCGATGAGGCACACGGCGTGGGGGTTGCCCATGGACACACCGACGAAGGCGAACGAGGGGCCGGTGGGGTAGGCCAGCGTCAGTGCCGTGGCGGAAGAACGCGCCTGCCCATCGCAGGGGCGCGTGGCGCGCTCTTCTAGCACTACGGGCCAGGCCTCGTCGGCCGCGGCGGCATTCAAGGGAACCTCGGCGGCCGCCAGAACGGGGGCGCCCATGTCCACCTGGGCCATGGCAAGCTTGCCGGCCTCGTCCATCGTGAAGCGGATGGCACGCGGCCCGGCCAGGGTCTCCACGGTCAGGCTGCCGCGCGCGGCATCCACGATGCCGCGGTCCACCACGTACTTCGCGAAGCAGCGCACGCCGTTGCCGCACATCTGGGCCAAGGTTCCGTCGGCGTTGATGTAGTACATGAGCCCGTCGCAGCCCTCGAGGCGGGCGGGGCGCACAAGAATGACCCCGTCGGCCCCGATGCCGAACCGCCGGTCGCACAAGTGCTTCACCTGGTCAATCGACACATCCATCGTCTCGTCGCGGTCGTCGAAGAACACGAAGTCGTTGCCGAGCCCGTGCAGCTTCGCGAAGGGGTAGCGACCCGCAACGCCTGCTCCTGTTATCTCCATGGTCATCACCTTTCCCTGAATATCTCGTCGCGCGCGCCTAGGCATAGAAGAGGATCTCATTGTACGACGGCACGGGCCAATCGCTGTCGGGCACGAGAATCTCCAGGTTGTCCACGGTCTCGCGCAGGCTCTCCATGAGCGGCAGCAGCTCGTGGGCGTTGGCGTTCGCCGCGGCCTGGGCGTCGTCGATCTTCACGATCTCCCTGTGCTTGGCGGCCAGGGCATCGAACTTCTCCTGGGCGTCGTTCAGTCCGTCCATAATACGCGCGAGCTGGGCTTCCTGGGCAGATGTGTTGGCGGTGGGCATGGCTGTCTTCACCGAGGTGATGTGGTCGGCCACCTTAGCGGCATAGGCGCTGATGGCCGGCAGGTACAGCCGCCGCATCATACGTCGCATCACGCGGGCCTCGATGTTGATGAGCTTGTTGTACTTCTCCAGCTTCACCTCGTAGCGGCTGCGCACCTCGCTTTCGGAGAGCACGCCGAACTCCTCGAACAGCTCGATGGACTTCGGCGCCACGAAGCAGGGCAGCGCATCAGCCGTGGTCTTGTGGTTGGCCAGGCCGCGACGGGCGGCCTCCTCTTCCCACTCGGCGGAGTACCCGTTGCCGTTGAAGATGATGCGCTCGTGATCGCGCAGGGTCTGCTTCACGTAATCCCAGGCCGCCTGTACGAACTCGTCGCCGGTCTTGCCCTCCAGGGCGTCGGCGAAGTCCTTCAGCGATTTTGCCATGGCCGTGTTCAGCACCATGTTCGCGTCCGACAGGTTCACCGCCGAGCCAGGCATGCGGAACTCGAACTTGTTGCCCGTGAAGGCGAAGGGGCTCGTGCGGTTGCGGTCGGTGTTGTCCTTCTGGAAGTTGGGCAGCACGCTTACGCCGAGGTCCATGGACACGCGGTCTGCCTCGCTGTAGTCGCGGCCCTCGATGAGCGCGTTCACGACCGCTCCCAGCTCGTCGCCGAGGAACATCGAGATGATGGCCGGGGGCGCCTCGTTGGCCCCCAGACGATGATCGTTGCCCGCGCTGGCCACGGTCATGCGCAGCAGTTCCTGGTAATCGTCGACGGCCTGCACCACGCCGGCGAGGAACACCAAAAAGCGCAGGTTGTCCATGGGGTGCTCGCCCGGGTCCAGCAGGTTCTTGCTGCCAGCCGAGATGGACCAGTTGTTGTGCTTGCCCGACCCGTTCACGCCCTCGAAGGGTTTCTCGTGCTGCAGGCACACCAGGCCGTAGCGGCTGGCCAGAAGGCGCATCTTCTCCATGGTGAGCAGGTTCTCGTCGATGCCGCGGTTGGCTTCGGAATAGATGGGTGCCAGCTCGTGCTGGGCCGGAGCCACCTCGTTGTGCTTGGTCTTAGCGGGCACACCGAGCATCCACAGCTCGTCGTCGAGCTCCTTCATGTAGGCGCTCACGGTGGGACGGATGGCGCCGAAGTAGTGCTCCTCCAGCTCCTGGCCCTTGCAGGGGGAATAACCGAACAGGGTGCGTCCGGTGAGCATGAGGTCCATGCGGCGCTCGTAGTCCTTCTCGGAGATGAGGAAGTACTCCTGCTCGGCGCCGACGTTGGTCACCACGCGCCCCGCATCCTCCTCGCCGAAGAGCTCCAGCACGCGGCGGGCCTGGGTCTCGATGGCCTTCATCGAGCGCAAAAGCGGCGTCTTCTTGTCCAAAGCCTCGCCGGTATAGCTGCAGAAGGCGGTGGGAATGCAGAGCACGTCGTCTTTAATGAAGGCGTAGGAGGTGGGGTCCCAGGCGGTGTAGCCGCGGGCCTCGAAGGTGGCGCGCAGGCCGCCGGAGGGGAAGCTGGAGGCATCCGGCTCGCCCTGAATGAGCTCTTTGCCCGAGAAGGTCATGATGGCGTGGCCGTCGGAGGTGGGGTCCACGAAGGCATCGTGCTTCTCGGAGGTGATGCCGGAAAGCGGCTGGAACCAATGGGTGTAGTGGGTGGCGCCCTTCTCGATGGCCCATTCCTTCATGGCGTGGGCCACCACGTTGGCCACCTCGGGCGCAAGCGGCGCGCCCTCCTTGATGGTGTCCATGAGCTGCTTGTAAGTGGCTTTGGGCAGGCGCTCGCGCATGGTGGACTCGTTGAACACAAGGGAGCCGTAGATCTCGGGAACGTTCGTCATGGGAATCTCCTTTTCTGTAGGCGGTGCTCAGAGCGAATACAGGTGAAACGACAGTAAAGCGACAGGTGGAACGACAGGTACGGCAGCGGGTCGGCCTAGTGGGCGTACAGGCCGCCGTAGGGGCGGGCGCTTGCGGCACGCAGGCAGTACCAGCTGCCCGGGTCGCCGCCCAAGGGCGGGCCCTCGCTCGCGAAAGCCTCGTCGTAGGCGGCGAGCAGCGCGGCAAGCTGAGGGATGTCCTCCTCTCCGACAGGTTCCTGGATAAGGCCGTCCATGATGCGCTCGGTGCTTAAGGGATGGCGCAGGTAGATCACCCCGCCGTGCATGCCGGTGCCCACATAGTCGCCGGGCGTGCCCCCGATGACGATCACGCCGCCGGCCATGTACTCGCCGAGGAAGGCGCCGGCATCTCCGCCGATGACGATGGCCGGGCGCTTGCCTGCGTACTCCTTCATGTGGATGCCCGCGCGCCAGCCGCAGTCGCCGCGCACGAGGATGGTGCCCCCGCGCATGGCGTAGCCGGCGGCGTCCCCGATGCGCCCGTGTACGACGATGGCGCCGTCGTTCATGGTGTTGCCCACCTGGTCCTGGCCGTTGCCGTGCACGACGATGGCGCCGCCATCCAGGTAGCAGCCCAAATCGTTGCCGGGAGTGCCGAGGATGTCGAGCGATTTGCCCGCGGGCAGCGCGCAGCCGAGGTAGCGCTGGGCGTTCGCATCGCGGACGACGACGGCATCGGCGCCCGCCAGGGCCTTCCGCACCTGCTCGTTGGCCTCCTTGAAGTGGGCGAGCCCGAGAGCCACCTCGCCTGTGGCCGTCCCGCCGGCCAAGGCCGCCGTGCCTGCGGCCGCCTCGGCTTTCCCGGCGTCCAGGGTGTGGGTCGCGTCGGTCATGGCTTCCTCCCGTCCTACTCGCCGGCGTACTTCACGCCGAGGATGTCCAGTTCCTTCTCGTTGAGCCCCACGCCGCGCAGCATCAGGCGGTTGCCCCGCAGGCTGTCCACGGCGTTGATGCCCATGCCGCCCATCATCTCCTGAATCTCGGCGGTCCACGCCCGCACGAGGTTCACCACGCGCTCGGCCGCCTCCTCGGGCTGCAGCCGCTCGGTGAGTGCCGCACGCTGGGTGGCGATGCCCCAGTTGCATCGGCCGCTCGAGCAGTCGCGGCACTGATGGCATCCCATGGCGATGAGGGCCGCCGACCCGATGGAGCAGGCGTCGGCCCCCAGGGCGATGGCGCGCACCACGTCGGCGGAGTTGCGGATGGAGCCGCTGGCCACCAAGCTCACCGTGGAGCGGATGCCCTCGTCGCGCAAACGCTGGTCGATGGCGGCCAGGGCCAGCTCCACCGGAATGCCCACCGCGTCGCGGATGCGCTTGGGGGCGGCGCCGGTGCCCCCGCGCAAGCCGTCCACCACGATGATGTCGGCGCCGGTGCGGGCCATGCCGCTGGCGATGGCGGCGGCATTGTGCACGGCGGCGATCTTCACCGCCACGGGCTTGCGGTAGCCGGTGGCCTCCTTGATGGAGAAGATAAGCTGACGCAAATCCTCGATGGAGTAGATGTCGTGGTGCGGTGCCGGGGAGATGGCATCGCTGCCCTCGGGGATCATGCGGGTGCGCGACACCTCGCTGTTGATCTTCTCCCCGGGCAAGTGTCCGCCGATGCCGGGCTTGGCGCCCTGGCCGATCTTGATCTCGATGGCCGCTGCCGTGTTCAGGTAGTGCGCGTCCACGCCGAAGCGCCCCGACGCCACCTGGGCGAAGGCGTGGTCGGCGAAGGGCTCCAGGTCGCGGTGCATGCCGCCCTCGCCCACGTTGAAGAAGGTGCCCAGCTCGGTGGCGGCTAAAGCCAGGGCCTTCTGGGCGTTCAGCGAGATGGAGCCGAAGGACATGGCCGAGAACATGATCGGCGCATCGAGCTTCAGCTGCGGCGGCAGGGGCTCCACCACCCGCCGCTCGCGCTCGTTGATCTTGAGGATCTCGGGCCGGCTGCCCAAAAACACCCGGGTCTCCATGGGCTCGCGCAAGGGATCGATGGAGGGATTGGTCACCTGGCTCGCGTTCAGCAGCAAATGGTCCCAGTAGATGGGGTAGGGGGCGGGCGTTCCCATGGACGACAGCAGCACGGCGCCGGTCTGGGCCTGCTTGGCGATGTCGGCCATGGCCTCGGCCGTCCAGGTGGACGAGCCGGTGCCCATCTGGGGCCACGGCCGGATAGTCAGGGCCAGCTCGGGACAGAACACCACGCAGCGCTGGCAGTTCACGCAGGCGCGGGAGTTGATGACGATGCGATCGGGGTCTTTCCGCAGGCGGTGCACGCCGTTGGCGCAGGAGCGCACGCACTGGGCGCAGCCGGTGCAGGCCGCCTCGTCGCGCACGACCCGGTAGCGGGGGAGCACGCAGTTGGTCGTAGCATCCATGGCGCTCACGCCTCCCTTCTCTTGCGGGGCAGCACGCCCACTTCGTGTTCCAGCGGCCAGTCGCGCACCGCCCGGTTCTCCGCGGCCTCGCCGGCCTTGGCGGCCGCCACATCGTCGCGCTGCACCACGAAGGGCACGCCGCCCTCGATGGAGCGCACGTTCTCCGCGTCGGGGCACACCACCTGGATGGCCGCCTGCTCGCTGGCCAGATACACTATCGGCCCCTTCTCGGCCACCATGAGCGCCCGCAGCTTCAAGCGGTCGTTCAGGGCCAAAAGCCCCTCCTCGGAGCCCACGATGATGGAGAAGGGCCCGTTCACGAGCGCGCTGGCGTACACCGTGCGCAGCGCCGTCTCGAAGGCGGCCCGGTCGGGTTCCATGGCGTCGATGTCGCGCCAGGAGGGGGCTGCCATGATGTGGGCGGCCATCTGCTGGGACAGGCCGTGGCGGCGGGCCAGAAGGTCGAACAGGTAGGTGATGACCTCGGTGTCGGTCTGCAGCTCGCAGTCGTAGCCGAACTGCTCCACGTAGCGGCGGTTCGCGTCGTAGCTGGAAATCTCGCCGTTGTGGACGACCGACCAGTTCAGCAAGGTGAAGGGGTGCGCCCCGCCCCACCAGCCGGGCGTGTTGGTGGGGAAGCGCCCGTGGGCCGTCCAGGCCCAGGCGCGGTAGTCGCCGATGCGGTAGAACGCGCCGATGTCCTCGGGGTATCCCACGCCCTTGAACACGCCCATGTCCTTGCCCGACGAGGCCACGAAGGCGCCCTCGATCTTCCCGTTGATATGGAAGACGTGCTGCATGGTGTACTCCGCCTCGTCCAGCCCGCTCGCGGCCAGGCGCATGGGATGCGGCGCCATGAAATAGCGCCAGATGTCCGGCGGGTTCTTGATGGCCGGGTGCTCCTCGGTGGGAATGCGCTCCTGCTTCTCGCAGAGGTAGAAGTGCTCCAGATAGGCCTCGGCGGCGGCGCGGGCCTCGCGGCTCTCGTACATAATATGGAAGGCGTACAGGTCGGCGTAGTCGGGGTAGATGCCGTAGGCGGCGAACCCGCCGCCCAGCCCGTTGCTCCGATCGTGCATGAGCGCGATGGAGCGCAGGATGTCGCCTCCGTCGTGGCGCGCGCCGCTGCGATCCATGATGCCCGCGATGGCGCAGCCCGAGGGGATGCGAACCTCGCCCTCGCGGGGAATGTTCCTGCGTGTCATAGCTGCGACTCCTCGTTCGTGGTTTTCAGCGTCCCCATGCTAGGCCCCCAACGTTACGCGGGAGGGTCAACTTTGTTTCCGCTTGGTACGGGTCTTGTTTCCAGCGCATTTCCTCCCGGCCCGCGCGCCTCTGCACCCGCGTTTGTCGGCTACCATGGGAGACCGCCGATAAGAAGGACGGCCCCAATACGTCGTTGGAGGAGCGATGCGCGCCATGGAAACCGTTGTCTGCGAAATGCCCGATGCCCTGGAGGAAGCCTGCGGTGTATTCGGAGTGTACGCCCCCGGCGAGGATGTGGCCCGCCTCGCGGGCTTTGGTCTGCAGGCCCTGCAGCATCGGGGCCAGGAGAGCGCTGGCATCGCCGTGGGGGATGGGGAGACGCTGCGCTGCCACAAGGATGTGGGCCTGGTCACCCAGGTGTTCGACGATGCGGTGATGGAAGAGCTGGGCGGCTCGCTGGCCGTGGGGCACGTGCGCTATTCCACAAGTGGGGCCGCCTCCTCGCGGGATGCCGCCCAGCCCCACCTGTCGACCATCGATGCGGAGTCCATCGCCTTGGTTCACAACGGCACGCTCCTCGGCACCGAGGCGCTGCGAGCGTCGCTTGAGGCCGAGGGGGCCGTCTTCGCCGCGGGCACCGATAGCGAGGTGGCGGCCCACGTCATCGCGCGGGCGGTCCGCCGGGCCGGATCGGTGCGCGAGGGCATACGGCAGGCCATGGATGTGCTTGAGGGCGCCTATGCCATGATCTTGGCCACGCCCCGGGCCCTCTACGCCTTCCGCGACCCGCACGGCATTCGCCCGCTGTGCATCGGGCGCCTGCCCGAAGGCGGCTGGGTCGTCTCCTCTGAGACTTGCGGGCTCGATATCGCGGGCGCGGCCTACGTGCGCGATGTGGAGCCGGCCGAGGTGGTGCGCCTCGGGCGCGAGGGGCTGGTCGCCGAGAGCGGGCGAGCGGCGCCGCGGCGCGCCTCCTGCATCTTCGAGTACGTGTACTTCGCCCGCCCCGACAGCATCATCGACGGGCAGAGCGTCTACCAGGCGCGCCGGGCCATGGGGGCCATACTCTCGGCGGAGGCCCCCGTTCAGGCCGACGCGGTGATCGGCGTGCCCGACTCCGGGACGCCGGCGGCGGTGGGCTATGCCGAGGCGAGCGGCATTCCCTACGCCTTCGGCATCGTGAAGAACCATTACGTGGGCCGCACCTTCATCCAGCCCACCCAGGCCATGCGGGAGCGGGGCATCACCCTGAAGCTGAACCCGCTGCCCAGCGTTATCGCGGGCAAGCGCCTCGTGGTCATCGACGACAGCATCGTGCGCGGCAGCACGAGCCGCCAGCTGGTGTCCATGCTCTACGAGGCGGGGGCGGCCGAGGTGCACCTGCGCATCGTGAGCCCGGAGGTGCGCTGGCCCTGCTTCTACGGCATCGACACGGCCACCCGCGATCAGCTTCTGGCCGCCGGGCGCACCACCGAGGAGATGCGGCAGTGGATCGGCTGCGATTCGCTGGCCTTCATCTCCCTGGAAGGGCTGCACCGGGCTGTCGGCGGAGCGCGTCACCAGGGGTGGTGCGAGGCGTGCTTCACGGGAAGCTACCCGGTGCCCCGCCCGCTGTAGCGCCGCGCCCCCGGCAGCGCCGTTTCCAGGTGCGCGGACTCCCTTGGCCGCGCCCGCCCCTTCGAGAGGCGCCCCGGCACCCCTTGACGATTTTATGCCGCTTTGGCGTTGAGCGGGTAACCGGGGCGCCCTTCCGTCATCATGTCCCTCTCGTACGCGGACAATGGGTTCCGTGGGCGGTACGGTATGTGCGAGACCGCGTGTGAGAGAGGGAGGCCCATGAACAAGGACGCGCTGGTAATCGGATTGGCGCTGTTCGCCATGTTCTTCGGGGCCGGCAACCTCATCTTCCCGCCGTTCCTCGGCCTGGAATCCGGCGATCAGTGGCCCATCGGCCTTGCCTGCTTCGTCTTCGTGGACGTGGTCATCTCCTGCATCGGGGTCGTGGCTATCAACCGCGCCGGCGGCTCCATCCTCTCCATCGAGGGGGTGCTGGGCAAGCGGGCGGCCCTCGTGCTGAACACCGCCGCCATTTTGTGCACTGGCGTCATCATCGCGAGCCCCCGCACGGCCGCCACCACCTACGAGATGTCCATCGCCCCCTTGCTCGGCGACCAGATCGGCCTTCTGCCCTTCTCGCTGCTGTTCTTCGCCGTGGTGCTGCTGCTCACCCTGCGCCCCGTCCGCATCGTGGACATCGTGGGCAAGGTGCTCACCCCGGTGCTCGTAGCCGGCATCGTCGTCATGGTGGCGGCCGGCATCGCCACGCCGCTCGGCCCCGTGGGCGCTCCCGAGACGGCCACGGTGGTGGCCGACGGCATCTCGGCGGGCTACCAGACCATGGACATCCTCGCCGTGGTGGGCTTCGCCCTCATCGTGCAGGAGTCGGTGCGGGCCGCGGGCTATGCCGACGGGAAGAGCCAGCTGTCGGTGACGGCCCGGGCGAGCCTGGTGGCCTGCGTGCTGCTGACCCTGGTCTACGGCGGCCTCACCTATCTGGGGGCCACGGCGGCCACGGTGGTGCCCGCCGATGTGAACCAGGCCACCCTCATCACCCTCATCACCGAGCAGCTCATGGGGCGCACCGGCCTCATGGTGCTCGGCGTGGTGGTGGGATTCGCCTGCCTGACCACGGCCGCGGGGCTCGTCGGAGCTACAGCGGCCTACGTGGAGCGCATCACCGACCGGCGCGTCGGCTACCGGGCGGCTCTCATCACCGTGGTGGTCATCGCCCTGCTCATCTGCAACCTGGGTCTTACCACCATCATCAGCCTGGCGGCCCCGGTGCTGTCGGTCATCTGCCCGCCGTTCATGATCACCGTGGTGCTGCTGCTGTTCCGCCGGCATATCCGCTCCACCTGGACCTTCAAGGGGGCCGCCCTGGCGGCCGTGGGGGCGAGCCTGCTTCTGACCGCCCACGACCTCACCGGCGCCCTCGCCTTCGTGGAGGCCGCGCCCCTCTACGTCTTCGGCTTCAGCTGGCTGCCCCCGGCCCTCATCGGCGCTGCGGCCGGCGCCCTTCTGGGGCGCCGGTTCGACGGCAGGGCGCCCCTTCCGCGGCCCTGATCGGGCGGCCCGGGGACGCCGAATTTTAGTGCAGGTGCACAACCACCCGTACCCTTTTACCGAGCATTAGCCCCTCCATCAGGGAAAGGGACGGCCCGGGACGCGGTTCTTTGCTATGGTAGAGCGAAGATCTTCAGGGTCTTGCCCGGGCGGGGCGGATAGATTCCGCCGTATCGGGCCGAAGAGAAGGGTAAGGAGGATCCTGTATGGAACTCAGTCTCGGACTGCTCGGCTTCCTCATCGTGTTCCCCCTCATCGTCGCAGCGGTACTCTTGTTCGTGCGCCATGACGGCCCGCGTCGGGTCATCGTGTGCGCGGCGGCAGCGGTCATCGCGGCGGCGTCGGTGGCGCTCGTGGTGATGAATCTGGGGACGGCCACCGTCTTGTTCTCGTTCGAGAGCGAGGTGGTCGACTTCGTCTGCACGGGCATCTCGGCGCTCATCGCCGCAGTCATCATCGCGTTCGGTGTGCGCTACAAGAACGCCCTGGCCATCGCCCTGGCCGCGGTGCAGATCGTCGGCACGCTCGTGCTGGAATTCGTCTTCGCCCACGAGATCGAGGTGCCCTACGGGCTCTACTTCGACTCGCTGTCGCTGCTCATGGCCTTCATCATCGGCGTTATCGGCAGCGGCATCTGCGTGTACGCCCTCGGCTATATGGAGGACTTCCAGGCCCACCAGCCCGAAGGCGCCGCCGATCGCCGCCCGCTGTTCTTCGCCCTCATGTTCGTGTTCCTGGCGGCCATGTTCGCCATCGTGTTCTCGAACAACATGGAGTGGATGTTCACGGGCTGGGAGGTCACCACGGTGTGCTCCTTCCTGCTCATCGGCTACACCCGCACCGAGGAGGCCATCAACAACGCCTTCCGCCAGATCGTCATGAACCTGGCCGGCGGCCTGGGCTTTCTCGCGGCCCTGTACTCCTGCGCCATCACCGTGGGCACGTTCTCGTTTTTGGACTTCCTCGTCATCGGCGTGAACGAGCCGGCCATCGTCACCTTCGCCGTGACGGCCCTGGCCTTCGCCGGCATCACGAAGGCGGCCCAGATGCCCTTCCAGACCTGGCTTCTGGGCGCCATGGTGGCCCCCACCCCCACGAGCGCCCTGCTGCACTCGTCCACCATGGTGAAGGCCGGCGTGTTCATGCTGGTGAAGCTGGCTCCGGTGCTCGCCGTGGCCCCGGCCCCCTCCATCATGGTCATGCTCGTGGGCGCCATCACCTTCGTGCTCTGCTCCTTCATGGCCATCTCCCAATCCAACGCCAAGCGGGTGCTGGCCTACTCCACCATCGCCAACCTCGGCCTCATCACGGCCTGCGCCGGCGTGGGCACCCCCGAGGCTGTGTGGGCAGCCACCTTCCTCATCCTGTTCCACGCCATCGCGAAGTCGCTGCTGTTCCTGTGTGTCGGCACCGCCGAGCACCACATCGGCAGCCGCGACATCGAGGACATGGATCTCCTGTTCGACCGCATGCCGCGCCTGGCCCGCTTCATGATGCTCGGCATCATGGCCATGTTCATCGCCCCCTTCGGCATGCTCATGGCGAAATGGGCCACGCTCGTGTCCTTCGTGGACGCCGGCCAGGTGGCCCTCATCGTGATCCTCGCCTTCGGTAGCGCCGCCACGTTCATGTTCTGGGCCAAGTGGCTCGGCAAGCTGGCCGGCATCGCCGGCTCGCCGGAGAACGTGGAGACGACCGTGAAGCCCACGGAGTGGACGGCCCTGCTGCTCATGGCCTGCCTGCTCGTGCTCGGCTGCGTGTTTCTGCCCCTCATCTCCGCTGCCGTCGTGGAGCCCTACATCTTCGGTGTCTACGGCACCGTCGGCCAGGACATCTCCGCCGACAACCTGTGGCTGGCTTCGCTGTGCACCGTCATCGTGGTCGTCGTCCTGTTCGCCGGTGCGGGCGCCAAGCCCAAGGGCCGCACGGTGGACGTGTACCTGGCCGGCGTGAGCCGCGACGGCGATGCGCGCTCCTTCCAGAACGCCCTGTCCGGCACTGCCGAGGCCACGACGCGCAACTGGTACATGGAATCGGTGTTCGGCGAGGCCCGCATCGCGCCGGTGGGCGTGGTGTTCAACTCGCTCATCATGGTGGCCGCGTTCGTGGTGGCCTTCGTCGTGACCCCGTTGGTCTTCTAGGAAGGGTGTGATTGAGATGACTTTGCTGACGACCCTGATCGGCACCCTCCTGTTCGCGCTCGTCGCGCCGGTGGTCGGGTGCCTGCTCGCCGGCCTCGACCGCATTATCTCGGCCCGCATGCAGGGCCGCGTGGGGCCGCCGCTTCTGCAGCCCTACTACGATGTGCGCAAGCTCTTCGAGAAGGAGCGCGCCAGTGTGAACGCCGTCGAGCGCGTCTACGTGGGGGCGGCCCTCCTGTTCGCCGTGCTCGCCGGCGGCATCTTCTTCTCCGGCGGCAACCTGCTTCTGTGCGTGTTCGTCATCACGCTCTCCAGCCTGTTCTTCATCATGGCGGCCTATTCCACCCGCAGCCCCTACGCCGAGGCGGGCGCGGCCCGCGAGACGCTCCAGGTGATGTCCTACGAGCCCATGGTGCTGCTCATGGCCGTGGCGTTCTTCCAGGTGACCGGCTCCTTCGATGTGGCCGCCGCCTTCGGGCTTCCGCATCCGGCGGTGTGCACCATCGGCCTGGTGTTTCTGGGGGTGCTGTTCATCCTCACCATCAAGCTGCGCAAGTCGCCCTTCGACCTGGCGCTGTCCCACCACGCCCACCAGGAGATCGTCCGCGGCGTGACCACTGAGATGAGCGGCTCGACCTTGGGTCTGGTGGAGATCATGCACTGGTGCGAGAACGTGCTGTTCATGGGCTGGATCGGTCTGTTCTTCGTCTGGGGCGGCCCGCTTTCCCTCATCGCGGCGCTCGTCGCTGTGGCGGTCGTGTACTTCCTGGAGATATGGATCGACAACAACTTCGCCCGCGTGAAGTGGCAGTTCATGTTCAAGTCGGCGTGGCTCGTGGCCCTCGTGGCCGGCGGCGTGAACATCGCCGTGCTGGCGTTTCTGTAAGGAGGGACGAAAATGGCATTCGCATCGAAATCGCCCTGGGTCATCCACTACGACGGTTCCAGCTGCAACGGCTGCGACATCGAGGTGCTGGCCACGCTCTGCCCCGGCTTCGACGGCGAGCGGTTCGGCGTCATCAACACCGGCAACCCCAAGCATGCCGACATCTTCCTCGTCACCGGCAGCGTGAACGAGCAGAATATCGGCGTGGTGCGTGAGATCTACGAGCAGATGCTGGAGCCGAAGGTCGTCGTGGCCTGCGGCATCTGCGCTTGCTCGGGAGGGGTGTTCCACGACTGCTACAATGTCATCGGCGGCGTTGACAAGGCCATTCCCGTGGACGTGTACGCCCCCGGCTGTGCCGTGCGCCCCGAGCAGCTCATCGACGCCATCGTGGCCGGCGTGGCCAAACTCGACGAGAAGTCGGCGGCGATGAAGGCCGCCAAGAAGGGAGCGTGAGCGCCCATGGACCGATTCAGCCAAGTGTTCAACGAGGTGCCCCTGGCCGAGGTGCACGATCTGGCCGCCCGCCGCGCCGAGGAGGGCTGGCGCTATGTGCAGATCCTCGCGGTGAACACCGAGGAGGGCATCGATCTGGTGTACTCCTACATGAAGGACGGCCTGCTGGAGAACGACACGGTCGCGGCCGTGGGCGCCGATGATGCGGTGCCCTCCATCACCGACCTGTTCCTGGAGGCCTTCGTCTGTGAGAACGAGATCCACGACCTGTACGGCGTGGCCATCGAGAACATCGCCATCGACTTCGGCGGCATGTTCTACCAGCTGGCCGAGAAGGCCCCCATGACCGTGGTGAGCCCCGAGCAGCTGGCCGCCCGCGAGAAGGCGAAGAAGATCGCCGCCGCCAAGGCCGCCAAGGAGGCCGCGGCCCAGAAGGAGCAGGCCGCACCGGCTGCTCCTGCCACCGTCGCCAGTCCCACCGAAGAGGAAATTCAGGCCAAGATCGCCGGGCTGGATCCCGAGAAGGCCGCCAAAGTGCGCGCGGCCATGGAGGCCAAGGCCAAGAAGGCCGCCGCGGCCGCTGTCGAGACGGCCCCGGCCACTTCGGCCCCGTCGGCGGCGCTGACCGAGGAGGAGATCCAGGCCAAGATCGCGGGCCTCGATCCGGAGAAGGCCGCCAAGGTGCGCGCCGCTCTGGAGGCGAAGGCCAAGAAGGCTGCGGCCGCAGCCGGGAAGGGGAAGTAGCATGGGCAAGGCGACCGTCATTCCCTTCGGCCCGCAGCACCCCGTGCTGCCGGAGCCTCTGCACCTCGATCTGGTGGTGCAGGACGAGACCGTCGTGGACGTGCTCCCGCAGATCGGGTTCGTGCACCGCGGCCTGGAGAAGCTCGTGGAGACCCGCGACTACAACCAGTTCATCTACATCGCCGAGCGCATCTGCGGCATCTGCGCCACGGGCCACTCCATCGGCTACGCAGAGACGGTGGAGTCGCTCATGGGCGTGGAGATTCCCAAGCGCGCCGAGTACCTGCGCATCATCTGGCACGAGCTGTCCCGCGTGCATTCGCACCTGCTGTGGCTGGGCCTGGCCGCCGACGCTTTCGGCTTCGAGTCCATGTTCATGCACTGCTGGCGTTTGCGCGAGCGCGTGCTCGACCTGTTCGAGAAGACCACCGGCGGCCGCGTGATCCTGTCTGTGGTGAAGGTGGGCGGCGTGGTGCGCGACATCGACGCCACCCAGATGGCCGAGATCATCGCGGTACTCGATGGGCTGAAGGACGACTACACCAAGATCATGAACACCCTGCTCACCGACACCTCGGTGAAGAACCGCACCGTGGGCGTGGGCCACATCTCCACCGAGGATGCCCGCTCGCTATCCATGGTCGGTCCCTTCGCTCGCGCCTCCAACCTGCCCTACGACGTGCGCTCCTTCGGCAAGGGGGCCTATGGCGACCTGGCCGACTTCCAGCCCATCGTGGCCACCGAGGGCGACTGCTACGCCCGCGTGAAGGTGCGCTGCCTGGAGGTGCTCCAGTCCATCGAGATCATCAAGGAGCTGGCGGCGAAGATCCCCGCCGGCGATATCGAGGTGGCCGTGAAGGGCGCCCCGGCCGACGGGGCCCAGGCCTCCAACGTGTTGGAGCAGCCCCGCGGCGAGTGCTACTACTACGCCCGCGGCAACGGCTCTAAGAACCTGGAGCGCATGCGCATCCGCACGCCAACCTCGCAGAACCTCGCCGGCATGACCGTGGCCCTGAAGGGATGCGATCTGGCCGACGTGAACATGATCATCCTGACCATCGACCCCTGCATCAGCTGCACGGAAAGGTAGGCCGCCATGGGAAGCTTCAAACTGGGGGGCATGACCTTCGGATCGCTGTTCAAGAAGCCGGAGACCCTGCTGTACCCCCTCGAGACCAAGCCGGCCCCGGCCGGTCTGAAGGGTCACATCGTCAACGACGCGTCCCTGTGCATCCTCTGCGGCATCTGCGCCAAGGCCTGTCCGGCCGATGCCATCGTCGTGGAGAAGAAGGAGCGCACCTGGGCCATCGACCCGTTTCGCTGCGTCCAGTGCGGCAGCTGCGTGCGCGCCTGCCCCAAAGCCTGCCTGCATATGCTGCCGAGCTATACCCCCATCGCCACAGCGCAGTCGTGCACGGTGGTGGAGGTGCCCGATCCCAAGGCCTCGGCCTAGGGGAGCGGTCGGCCCTCGGCCGGGCGCCTCGCATTTCCCCGTCGGCCGTCGGCCGATGCCGGTCATGGTGACGGAAAAGTAAGGTGAACGGGGCGTTAAGTTTCGTGGCGATGCTCTGTGGGCGCGGGGCATCTGATAGAATTGCATCAGCTGGCATGACAGTCCGGGCTCCTCGGGGAGTCCGGACTTTTTGAGAAGAGGAAGTGCATTCTATGGCCGAGAACGCGAAGAACCCCCGGGGAGCCGCCGACGAGGTGTCTCACAAGGTCTTCACCGTGGCCAACGTGATCTCCCTCATCCGCCTGCTCATGGTGCCGCTCTACCTCGCCCTGCTGCTGCAGGGTCTCAATCTGGCCGCCACTCTCGTGTTCGCCACGGCCGCGGCCACCGACTTCCTCGACGGGCAGATTGCCCGGCGCACCCACACGGTCACCCGCTTGGGCCAGCTGCTCGACCCTGCCATCGACCGCATCCTCATGATCACCGGCGTGCTCGGTGTGTTCCTCGTCGGCCGCATCCCCTTGTGGGTCATCGTCGTCGTGGTGGTGCGCGACGCCTACCTGCTCATCGGCGGCGGCTGGCTCATCTCCCGCTTCCGTATCCGCGTGCCGGTGGTCTATCCGGGCAAGTTCGCCACCACCTTCCTTTTCATCGGGTTCTCGGGGCTGCTGCTCAACTGGCCTCTCGTTCCCGGCCTGGGCTGGTGCGACCTATCCTGGCTGCCCGGCTTCAACGGAGCTCCCGTGTCCTGGGGCATCTGGTTCATCTACGCCGGACTCGTGCTCTCGCTCGGAGTGACCGTCTACTATACCGTGGCCGCCGTGCGGCAGCTGCGGGACGCCCTCGCCCGGGAAAGGCTCGCCGGTCATGGCGCCGCGTAGGGAAGGGGAGGGCCGGCCGGTCCGGCCCACGCGCCGCAAGGCCCCCTCGTCGCTGTCCATGCCCTCGGTGCGGGACGACCGCGCCTCGCGCGGGGCGCGGGATGCCTCCGGATCGCAGCGATCCCGCGCGGAGGGAGCCCCCGCCCCGCGGCGCCCCCGCCCCGAGGCGGCCGACGCTGCCCGCGGCTCCCGTTCGATCGAGGGCGATCGCGATCGGGTTGCGGATCGGCGGCCCCGGCCCGCTCGGCCCGCCCCGTCTTCCATCGGAGCCCATCGCGCCGTCGCCGCCGAGGGCGGCCGGGGCTCGCGGCCGGCGGTCCCGGCCCGGCCCACGGGCCGCCCCGATCGCACGCCCCGGTCCCGGCCGGCCGCGCAGCGCCCCTCGGCGGCCGACGGCGGCCGACACGGCCGGGGGAAGAAGAGGGCGTCCGACTACGACGCGCCCCGCGTCCAGCCCTCCACTATTCGCGGCCGTCGCCGGCGCGGGCTGCCCGCGGCTCTGGCCACGCTGCTGCTCATCGGGCTCCTTCTGGGGGGCGCCTACGGTGCCGACCGCGTCATCAACGAGAACCGCATCTACGCCGGTGTGTCCATCGGCTCGGTGGACGTGTCCGGCATGACCCTTGAGGAGGCCCGCGCCGCCGTGAGCGGCGCCTACGGCGATCGCGCCAGCCGCGGGCGGGCCATCGTGTTCGCGAGCGAGGAGGCCGCGGCCTCTGTGGACGTGGGCACCGAGCTGGCCGAGCAAGAGGCCCAAGCCGAGCAGCTCTCGGTGGAGGAGGCCCGGGCCGATAAGCTGCTGTGGGTGGCCGAGGCCGGCACCCTGGGGGCGCATCTGCCCGTGAGCGAGCTTGTAGACGAGGCCTTCGCCGTGGGGCGCGACGGCGGCATCGCCGAGCGTTGGTCGGCCCTCGTCGACGGCGCTGCTGTGCCCGTGCGCCTGGCCTTCGACGACGATGCCGTGGAGACTCTCGCCGCCGACATCGACGCCACCATCGGCGAGCCGCGCCAGGATTGGGACGTGGCCGTGGAGGAGGGCCAGGTGCGCCTCGTGGAGGGCCACGAGGGCACCATCGTCGATCGCGATCACTTCACGGCGCTGCTCACCGAGGGCTTCCTCGGCGACGCTCCGGAGGCCGTCTCTTTCGTGGCCGAGGCCGCCTGGGCGCCCCTGCGCATCGACGAGGCCGCCGCCGAGCGTGCCCGCGCCGCCGTGCAGGCGGCTCTCGACGGGGGTGCCACCTTTACCTTCGAGGGCACGTCCTGGACCCTGTCCGGCGCCGAGCTCGGCGCCTGGATGGATACCGAGGTGCGGCCGTCCGGCGACGGCTTCGTGTTGGCTCCCGTGCTCGACGAGCAGGTCGCCCGGGCCGATCTGGTGGCCCGCATCCGCGACGCCGGCTTCGCCTCGGCGGTCACCGTCTCCTTCAAGAAGGCCGACGGGGAGGTGTGGGTGTCCACGGGGGCCGGCTCCCGCTACCCGCTCGTGGCCGAGGCGCTCACGGCGGCCCGCGAGGCGCTGTTCGGAGAATTCGACCGGACCGGCGCACCTGTCGCCGGTCCGGTGGCCGTGGAGATCGGCTGGGGGGAAGCCCCTGAGCGAGCCACTTTCGACGAGGCCGTGGAGCTGGGGCTCATCGGCGAGATCGCCACCTTCACCACCGAGTACAACGACGGCCCCGGCACCGCTAACCGCCGCCACAACATCCACCACGCGGCCGACCGCCTGACCGACTCCATCGCGGCCGCCGACGGCGGAGAGTGGTCCTTCAACGACGTCATGGGCGAGGCCAACGAGGCCAACGGCTTCCAGGCCGCCAACGCCATCGTGAACGGCGAGTACGAGGACGCCATCGGCGGGGGTATCTGCCAGGTGGCCACCACGGTGTTCAACGCCGTCTTCGAGTCCGGCTTCCCCGTGACCGAGCGCCGAAACCACTCCCTGTACATTTCCAGCTATCCCACCGGCCGCGATGCCGCCATCGCGTATCCTGATCTGGATCTGGCGTGGGTGAACGACAGCTCCTCCGACGTGCTCGTGCGCACCCGCTACACCGACTCGACCCTCACGGTCTCCCTCTTCGGCATCGATCCGGGCTACGTGGTCACGGCCGAGACCGGCGACTGGGAGGCGGGCGATCCTTTCAAGAAGCGCACGAAGGTCGACGAGAACGAGCCGGCGGGCACCCACTACGTGAAGACCAAGGGGGCCGACGGGCGCCGCGTCACGGTGCACCGCACGGTGCGCGACCGCTCGGGCAACCTGCTCCACCAGGAGGACTTCGCTTCGAACTACGCGCCCGTCGACGAGGTGGTCGTGGAGGGCCCGAATCTTCCGGGCACCGAGCGCGAGCCCGACGAGCCCGAGAGCACCGAGCCGCCGCCCGAGGAGGGCCGCCCCTGGGATGAGGTGGTGGCCGGCGCCGCGCGCGAGCCCGAGGAAGAGGATGCAGGGGAAGAGGACGGAGGGGCCGGGGAGCAACCCGGGCCATCGGATGATGAGGAATAGGAGGACAGCTGTGTACTTTCAGCCGGAAATCGAGACCATGCCCCGCGCGGAGCTGCAGGCGCTGCAACTGGAGCGTTTGCGGGAGTCGCTGCGCAACGCCTACGAGAACGTGCCGCTCTACCGAGAGCGCTTCGACGCGGCCGGCGTGACCCCCGACGACCTGGAAAGCCTCGAGGATCTTACGCGCTTTCCCTTTGTGGTGAAGCAGGACATGCGCGACAACTACCCCTTCGGCATGTTCGCCCGCGAGAACGGCGACGTGGCCCGCATCCATGCCTCCTCGGGCACCACGGGCCAGGCCACGGTGGTAGGCCACACCGCCGCCGACCTAGAGAACTGGGGCGACTGCTTCGCCCGCGGCATCGCCATGGTAGGGGGCTCGCGCGAATCCACCATCCAGGTGTCCTACGGCTACGGTCTGTTCACCGGCGGCTTGGGCGCGCACGCCGGCGGCGAGGCCATGGGCTGCACCGTCATCCCCACCTCTTCGGGCAACACCAAGCGCCAGGTGCAGATGCTCAAGGACTGCAAGACCGATATTCTGTGCTGCACCCCCTCCTACGCCCTGCTCATCGCCGACACGGCCATCGAGATGGGCTACGATCCGGCCACCGAGTTCCAGATCTCCGGCGGCATCTTCGGCGCCGAGCCCTGCTCGGAGAACATGCGCCAGGAGATCGCCGACAAGCTGGGGCTGCAGTACTGCGACGTCTACGGCCTCTCGGAGATCATGGGCCCGGGCGTGGCCATGGAATGCGCCGAGCGCGGCGGCCTGCACATCGCCGAGGACCAGTTCTACTGCGAGATCATCGACCCGGACACCCTGGAGGTGCTGCCCGACGGGGAAGTGGGCGAGCTCGTCATCACGACGCTCACCCGCGAGTGCTCGCCCATGATCCGCTACCGCACCCGCGACGTCACCTCCATCAGCGCCGAGCCCTGTGCCTGCGGTCGCACCCACCGCAAGATCGGCCGCATCCTGGGCCGTACCGACGACATGCTCATCATCCGCGGCGTGAACGTGTTCCCGTCCCAGATCGAGCAGGTCATCACCGAGTTCCCCGAGGTGGCCACCCAGTACCAGATCGTGCTCACTTCCCGCGGGCCCCTCGACCACGTGGAGCTCCAGGTGGAGACCGAGCCCGATTTCCCCATCGACGAGGTGCGCGCCCTGGAGGATCTGCGCGGACGCTTGGGCGCGGCGCTCAAGGGCAATCTGCAGGTGGCCGTGGACATCAAGTTCGTGGAGCCCAAGACTATCGCCCGCTCCGAGGGCAAGGCAAAGCGCGTCATCGACCTGAGAGGAGAGACCCACTAATGATCTCGCAGCTGACGGTATTCCTCGCCAACGAGAAGGGGCGCCTGGCCGCGGCTTGCCGCACCCTGGCCGACGCCGACATCAACCTGGCGGCGCTCTTCATCGCCGACACGGCCGACTTCGGCATCGTGCGCATCTTTTGCGACCGGCCCAACCGCGCCGCCGCCGTGCTCGCCGAGGCGGGATTTCGCGCCTCCATCACGCCGGTCATCGCCGTTTCCGTGGCCGATGAGCCCGGCGCCCTGGCCCGGCTTTTGGGCTTCTGCCATGAGGCGTCCATGAACGTCGAGTACGGCTACTGCTTCTCGGTGGCCGGCGGCACTGCCGTGGACGTGCTGAAGATCGAGGGGGAGGGGGCCGAGGAGGCCCTGGCCGCCGCGGGCTTCAAGATTCTCGCTCCGGAAGAGGTCTATGTTGTCGATGAGGACTAAGCGCCGCTCCTGGCTCGGGGCCCTGCTGCTGGCCGGCGCCCTGGCCCTGCCCCTGGCCGCCCCTGTGCCGGCCGCCGCCGATGTGCGCGGCACCGATGTGATTCTCGGCCAGACCGTGGAGGCGCGGGGACTGCCGGCCGTGGCCTGCCCCAACATCACGGCGTCCTATGCCGTGCTCACCGATGAGAACGGCGCGGTGCTCTTCGCCCGCGATGCCGACACCCAGTCCCACATCGCCTCCATCACCAAGGTGATGACGGCCATCGTGGCCCTGGATTCCGGATTGCCCCTGGACACGAAGGTGACCGTATCGCCGGAGGCCGCCGCCGTGGGCGAGTCCTCGGCGAACCTCCAGGCCGGCGACACGCTCACCCTCCAGGCGGCCCTCACCGGGCTCATGGTGCCCTCGGGCAACGATGCCGCCATCGCCATCGCGGAGGCCGTGGGGGCGGGGCTTGCCCGGGACGGCCAGTCGGCCAACGAGGCCTTCGTGGACGCCATGAACGCCAAGGCCGCCGAGCTGGGCATGGAGCACTCTCTGTTCGCGAACCCCCACGGGCTCGACATCGACGAGTTCGACAACGAGATGTACTCCACGGCCGGCGATGTGGCCCTCATGTGCGCCTACGCCATGGAGAACGAGACCTTCCGCTCCATTGTGGCCCAGCAGACGGCCCAGATCACCGTGGCCAAGCCCGATGGCCAGGCGGTCACCCTCGATCTGGTGTCCTCCGACCTGCTGCTCGGTGTCTACGAGGGCGCCTGCGGCATCAAGACCGGCTACACCGAGGCTGCGGGCAACTCCTTCGCCGGGGCCTGCAACCGGGGCAGCGGCGACCTTATCGCCGTGGTGCTCGGCTGCCCCTCGGAGACCGCCCGCTTCGAGGACACGAAGATCCTCTTCGACTGGGTCTACGACAACCGCGTGAGCTACCGCCTCGCCCACAGCGACCGCACGGTGACCATGACCGCGGACGGCCGCGCCGAGGAGGTGCCCCTCATCGCCGAGGTGCCCTTCACTGCCTGGACCGACAAGCGCGTGAACGCCACCTTCGCCGATCCGAAGGCCGCCGTGGAGGTGTTCGCTCCCGAGGGCAACGTGAGCCAGGAGCTCGTCTTCGACGATTTGAACGGCTCGGTGCGGGCCGGCGATAAAGTGGGCACCGCCACCTTCTACCAGGCCGGCAAGCCCATCGCCACTCAGGATCTCGTGGCCGCCGAGGACGCGGCCGCCCCCGACTTCTTCCAGGCCATCGCCATCTGGTGGGAGCGCCTGTGGGCCGGCTTCGGGGGCACCGAGCTTGTGGCCGAGCCCGTGGTGGTGAACGAGACCCCGCTCATCTACGACAAGGCGCCAACCCGTTCCGACCAGTCCGTGGCCGCCATCGCCTCCGGCGAGGAGGATAGGGCCCCGGCCGACGGCGATGGGGCGACCGACGACCAGCAAGGGGCCCCGGCGTCCGGGGCCAGCGAATAGAAGGAGAACGGCTATGACCGAACTGTGCCCCGTCTGCTCCCATGCGGTATCGCCCGATGATGCCGTGTGCCCCACCTGCGGCTTCAAGCTCCTCGGTGCGACCCAGGCCTTCAAGCCGCTGTCGGTGGAGGGCGATGCCGTGCTCGCCTGCGATGTGGCCCCCACCCGGGCGTCCCTCACCGTGGTGCGCGGGCCGAAGGTGGGCATGGTCTACGGTCTGGGCAGCGAGCCCATTACCGTGGGCCGCGCGCCGCAGTGCACCATCTTCCTGAACGACATGACCGTCTCGCGCATGCACGCCACCATCGAGCCCGAGGGTCCCTGCTACGTCATCCGCGACGCGAACTCGTTCAACGGCGTGTGGGTGAACAACGACTCTGTGGAGGCGCGCACCCTGCGTCCCGGCGACTTCATCCAGATCGGCACTTTCTGCCTGCAATACGAGGAGAACTAGGCCGCTTGCGGCCCTTGGTTGGGAGAGAGACGAGGAACTATGGAACTGATGTCGGGAAACGAGGCCATCGCCCAAGGTGCCTGGGAAGCCGGCTGCGCCATCGGCGTGGCCTATCCGGGCACGCCCTCCACGGAGACGCTGGAGGCCTTCGGCCGGAAAGAGGGCGTCTACGCCGAGTGGTGCGTCAACGAGAAGGTGGCCCTGGAGGTGGGCGTCGGCGCCTCGGCGGCCGGGGCCCGGGTGCTCGCTACCATGAAGCACGTGGGGGTGAACGTGGCGGCCGACCCGCTGTTCACCGCCGCCTACACCGGCGTGGGGGGCGGCCTGGTGATCCTGGCTGCCGACGACCCCGGCATGTACTCCTCCCAAAACGAGCAGGACTCCCACTACTATGCCCAGGCGGCCGCCGTGCCCTGCCTGGATCCGGCCGATTCCGCCGAGGCGCTCCGCTTTGCCCGGGAGGCCTTCGACCTGTCCGAGCGCTTCGATGTGCCGGTGATGCTGCGCTCCAGTGTGCGCATCTCCCATACCAAGACGCCCGTGGAGCCCGGCGCGCGCACGGAGCGCCCCCTCGTTCCCTACGAGAAGAACCCCGCGAAGTGGGTCATGATGCCCGCTTTCGCCAAGCCGCGCCGTGCTGTGCAGCTCGAGCGCATCGACGCCCTGCGCGCCTGGGCCGAGGAGTGCCCCTACAACGAGGTGGTGCGCCGCGGAAGCGACATCGGCGTCGTCTGCGCCGGAGCGGCCTACCAGCATGTGGTGGAAGGGCTGCCAGAGGCCTCCGTCTTCAAGCTGGGCCTCACCTGGCCCCTTCCGGCCGCGGCCCTGGCCGACTTCGCCGATTCCGTCGAGCGCCTCTACGTGGTGGAGGAGGGCTCGGCCTATCTGGCCGATGCCGTGCGGGCCTGCGGCATCGCGGTGAGCGAGCCGCCCTGCCCGCTGCCCCGGGCCGGGGAGCTGTCCCCGGGTCTGGTGCGGGCGGCCTTCGGCGGCGCGGCATTGCCCCACGCCCCGGCCGTGGAGGGACTGCCGGCCCGGCCGCCGGCGCTGTGTCCGGGCTGCCCCCACCGCCTCGTGTTCAAGGAGCTCGCCCGCATGCGGGCCATCGTTACCGGGGACATCGGCTGCTACACCCTGGGGGCCCTGCCCCCGCTGGCCGCCATGGATACCACGGTGGACATGGGCGCCTCCGTCTCCATGGCCCACGGCTTCGAGCTGGCCTTAGCCGGTACCGAGCACCGGCCCGTGGTGGCGGTCATCGGCGATTCCACCTTCGCCCATTCGGGCCTGAGCTCGCTCATCTCCACGGTGTACAACTGCGGCGCGGGCACCGTCTGCGTGCTCGACAACCGCACCACGGCCATGACCGGGCGCCAGGGCAACCCCTTCAACGGCGTGACCCTGCAGGGGCGCCCCAGCCGCGAGCTGCACATCGAGGCCGTGGTGGCCGCCATCGGCGTGGAGGACGTGCGGACGGTGGACCCCAACGACGCCGCCGCGGTGCGCGCGGCCCTCAAGGAGGCCACGGCCGCAGACGACATCTCGGTCATCGTATTCCGTTCTCCCTGCGTGCTGCTGGAGCGCAAGGCGGCCCGGCCCTTTTGGGTGAACGGCTCCTGCACGGCCTGCGGCTCCTGTGCCACGCTCGGCTGCCCGGCCATCGCCCGGGACGAGAGCGGCGTGGCCTCCATCGATACGGGGCTCTGCATCGGCTGCGGCCAGTGCGAGCAGTACTGCCGCTTCAACGCGATCGTTTTGGAATAGGGGAGCGATAATGGAGATGACGACCAAGACCGTGCTCTTGTGCGGCGTCGGCGGTCAGGGCACCATCCTGGCGGCCGACCTGCTGGCCGCCGCCTGCCTGGCGGCGGGGCTCGACGTGAAGGTGTCGGAGATCCACGGCATGGCCCAGCGCGGCGGTTCCGTGACCACAGTGGTGCGCATGGGCGGTGCTGTGCGGTCCATGGTGTCCGATCCGGGCGCCGCCGACGTGGTGGTGGCCTTCGAGACCACCGAGGCCCTGCGCAACCTGCCCCAGCTCGCCGAGGGTGGCACGCTCATCGTGAACGATACGGCCATCAAGCCGCTGCCCGTGCTCACCGGTGCCGCCTCCATGCCGCCCCGGGCCCGGGAAGACCTGGCCGCGGCCGGGGCGCTGCTCGTTCCCGCCGAGGCCCTGGCCCGGGCTGCCGGCAACCCCAAGTGCGCCAACGTGGTGCTCGTGGGGGCGCTCTCGGCCACGCTCGATATCCCGGCCGAGATATGGGAGCGCGCCGTGGCCGAGCGCGTGCCCGCCCGTACCGTGGAGGCGAATTTGGCGGCCCTGGCCGCCGGCCGGGCCTTTATGGATACCACAGAGGAGGCGTGAGTGATATGACGGTGTCCCAGATCAGCGTCTTTGCCAACAGCCGACCCGGCCATTTGGGCCGGGTGCTCGACCGCTTCGAGGAGGTCGGCGTGTCGGTGCGCGGGTTCTCGGCTTCCGATACCGGCGAGTACGGCATCCTGCGCTTCGTGGTGGACAGGCCCGAGGAGGCCCTGGCGGCGCTGCGGCAGGACGGCTGCGCCTGCACCGTCGCGCCCGTGCTCTGCCTGAAGCTCGTCGACGAGCCCGGCGAGCTGGCCCGGGTCATGGGGGTGCTCGCCCGCTGCGGCATCAACGTGGTGTACAGCTACTCCATGATCTCCACCTACATCGTGCTCTCCACCACCGATCCCGACCGGGCCCGGGAGCTTCTGGCGAGCGAGCCGGTGGAGATGATTACCCAGGAGGACATCGCCCGCTTCTCGGCGGCCCGCCAGGGGAAGGAGATCGAGCGATGAGCGTTCCCGCGATCATGGACGTGAGGGAGAAGGGGGGCGCCCTGGCCGCCGCGGCCGCGGGTCGCTTCGATCTTCTTCCGGTGTACAAGGCCGAGATCGAGTGCGCTTCGCGCGAGGAGATCGAGGCGGTGCAGCTGGCCAAGCTTAAGGAGACCGTGGCCTACGCCTACGAGCGCGTACCCTACTACCGGGAGAAGATGGACGAGATGGGGGTGGCGCCCGCCGACATCCAGACCCTGGCCGACGTGCGCCAGCTGCCTTTCACCGATAAGGCCGTCCTACGCGACACCTTCCCCTTTGGCTTGTTCGCCGTGCCCCTGGACGAGATTCGCGAGCTGCATTCCTCGTCGGGCACTACGGGCAAACCCGTGGTGGTGGGCTACACCGACGACGACATGGATATGTGGAGCGAGTGCATCGCCCGACTCGTGCAGATGGCCGGCGTGGTGCCCGGGGACGTGGCCCAGATGGCCTTCGGCTACGGCATGTTCACCGGTGGCTTTGGCCTGCACTACGGCCTGCAGCGGCTCGGCTGCGCCATGATTCCCGCCGGTGCCGGCAACACGGAGCGCCATATCCAGATGATCGAGGACTACGGCACCACGGTGCTCGTGGCCACGCCCTCCTATGCCATGCACATCTGCGAGGTGGGGGAGAAGATGGGCTACGACTGGGAGGCCTCGTCCCTGCGCGTGGGCCTGTTCGGCGGCGAGCCCTGCCCGCCGGGCCTGAAGGCCGAGATCGAGCGGCGCATGCACATCGTGTGCACCGATAACTACGGGCTCACCGAGGTCATGGGGCCGGGCGTGTCCGGTGAGTGCTTGGCCGAGCGCTACCAGCAGCATATCGCCGAGGACCACTTCCTGTGGGAGGTCATCGACCCTGAGACCGGCGAGCCGGTGGGCGAGGGGGAGATGGGCGAGCTCGTGCTCACGCCCTTGGGCAAGCAGGGCATCCCCGTGCTGCGTTACCGCACCCACGATCTGACGGCCGTGCATACCGGGCCCTGCGCCTGCGGCCGCACCCTGGCCCGCATGGACAAGGTGCGCTCCCGTTCTGACGACATGCTCATCATCCGCGGCACCAACGTGTTCCCCTCCCAGGTGGAGGACGTGCTCACGGGCATCGAGGAGGTCACGCCCCACTACCATATCATCGTGGAGACGAAGGACGGCATGGACTCCCTCATCGTGGAGACCGAGCTGCGCCCCGAGGCCTTCTCCGATTCCTTCGAGACCATGGACGCCTTGCGCCGCAAGATCGCCGAGAAGCTGAAGGCAACCCTGCTGGTGGCACCTTCGGTGCGCCTGGTGGAGCCTGGCGGCATCGAGCGGGCCATCGGCAAGGCCAAGCACGTGGACGACCGACGGGCGAAGTAGCCCAAGGGCCTTTCCATGGATGCTCCTGAAGTTCCCGCTATCCCCGTCGTTGGCCGTTTCGCGCCGTCGCCCACGGGGCGCATGCACGCGGGGAACATCTTCGCGGCGCTCGTGGCCTGGCTCGTGGCGCGGTCCCAGGGCGGTCAGATGGTGCTGCGGGTGGAGGATCTCGATCGGGAGCGCTCCAAGCCCGCGTTCATCGACGGCGTGCAGCGGGACTTCGAGCGCCTCGGGCTCTTCTGGGATCGCGGTCCCTATTTCCAGCATGATCGGGACGAGGCCTACCGTGCGGCCCTGGAGACCCTGGCCGCACGGGATCTGCTGTACCCCTGCTATTGCACCCGGGCCGACCTGCATGCCGCCTCGGCGCCCCATCGCGGCGAGAAGCCGGTGTACCCGGGGACGTGCCGCGCCCTGCCGGCTGCAAAGCGGGCCGAGCGCGAGGCCGCCGGGCGCGCGCCGGCTCTGCGGCTCACGGTGCCCGACCGCGTCCTGGGCCTGCGCGACCTCGTGCAGGGGGATTACCGTCAGAACCTGGCCTGCGACTGCGGCGACTTCCTCGTGCGCCGCGCCGACGGGGCCTTCGCCTATCAGTTGGCCGTGGTGGTGGACGACGGGGCCCAGGGGGTGACCTCGGTGGTACGGGGCGTCGATCTGCTGTGCTCCACGCCCCAGCAGATGTACCTGCAGGAGCTGCTCGAATTGCCCCATCCCGTCTACGGCCATGTGCCGCTGGTGACGGGGGACCGGGGCCGGCGCCTCTCGAAGCGGGATCGCGATGCGGCCTTGGACGAGCTGCTCGCCCGCTTTGGCACGCCTGCGGCGGTGATCGGGCACATCGCCGGCATCACGGGGCTGGCACCCACGACTGATCCCGTCATGCCCGAGGAGCTGCTGGGAGAATTCTCCGTCGGGGAGCTGCTGACCCTGTTTTCCGATCCGGTGCAGATACCCTGGCGCTGAGCCTAGAACAGGAGGGCGGCGGCGTAGAGAGCGCCCAGTGCCACGTTCGCGCTGCCGATCTGTCCCATGGCGCCGATGCGCGAGGCGGGAACGAGGGGGTTGAGCCAGAGGGCCCGCAGAAGCGGGTAGGCGGCCAGCAGCAGGAACGGCAGGACGGCGATGCCCGTCGGGAACCAGATGGGCACGATGGCGAGAATGGCCGCGATCCAGAGCACCATGAGACCGCGATAGGCTGTCCGGGCGCGCGGGCGACCCAGCAGGACGGGCAGGGTGCGACGATTCGCCTCGATGTCCTTCTCGATGTCGCAGGTGTTGTTGGTCATCATGATGAGTCCCACCCCGATGACGGTGGGCGCGGCCCACAGCAGCATGAGGAAGTCGAGGGAGCCGGTGAGCACCTGGTAGCAGGCCAGGGGTATGAGACCTCCCATGACAAGACCGCTTACGGCCTCCCCGACGGGAAGATAGGACAGCGGCGTTTTGCCCCCCGAGTAGGCCACGACGATGACGGCCCCCACGAGGGCGATAGCCAACGGGGTGAGGCCCGCCTTGAGGATGACGATGATGCCGAGGAGGAAGGCCGCGGTGAGCAGGGCGATGGCTGCGGCGAGCACTGAGCGCGGGTTCACGTGGTTGTAGACGAGGACGGCATCGGTGACCTCCACGTTGTCGTCGGCCGAGTCGGCGCCCTTCACGTAGTCGAAGTAGTCGTTGAACGTATTCACCGATGATTGCATGAGAATGCAGATGACCAAAAGCAGCCAGGCCATGGCAGGGGAGACGGCGCCCGTGGTCGCGAGGGCGCAGGCGCAGGCGATGAGCACGGGCATGATGGCCGCGGGCCAGGTGTGGGGGGCGGAAAGCTGCCAGATCAGGGCAGGGGAGAGAGGAGCGAACGCTCCCCTATCGTCGGAATGCTGTTTCGTACTCATGTTCGCTTTCTTGTTCGGGCCGTCTGCCGATCGCACAGCGGGGCTGTCCTGTTCGCTGATTATGCGCGGTGGGGCTATTATAGAAGAAGGCACCGGGTACGCGGTGCCTTCCGTGAAGATATAAGGTTGATGGCCCTAGTTGGTCATGAGCGCTGCCGCGATGTCCCCGGATGTCGACGATGCCGGCTCCCACTGGCCGTCCACCTTGGTGTAGGTGATGGTGACCGGCTCGGTGGCCGCCAGTTCCACGCCGTCGAGAGAGCCGATGACGATCTCGCCGATGCGCTGGTTGATCTCATCGCTCGACAAGGCAGCGATCTCGTCGGGATTCGCAGTGATGTCGGTCACGGCGTTTTGGAGGGCGCCCTGATAGCCCGTGTAACTCTTGCAGGTGATGGTGATCTGCGCGGTGGCCCGGTCGCCGTCCACGGCGATGGAATCGATGGCGTAGTCGAAGCCGTCGAGGTAGGACTTCATGAAGGCCACGCCGTCGATGCCGTAGACCGACAACTGGCTCATGTTGATGCTCTCGGAGAATTCGTTGACGAAGGAGTCGTCGAGGTTCTTGATGCTGTCGAGTTCCGAAGTGAGCTTCGCGCGGATGGCGTCCTCGTCGCTCGGGCTGCCCAGGCAACCTGAGAGCGAGCAGGCAGCCGCGATCATCATGATGGCCACCAACAGAACGAGAATTCCATGGGCAAGGGTAAAGGATTTAGACTTTACATAATCCATATTATCAGCCTTTCAGATCGGTTTAAGGTATCCGTGAACGGAGCGCGTGGGCGCTTCCGATAATTCTAACCGAAAGGAAGGTTGATCATGGTTACTCATTTGAACGGTTTTCTGCTCGATGAGCAGAAGGGCGATTTTACCGATGAGACGGGGCGCAAGGTTGAGTATCACAATGCGCGTTTCTACGACACCGAGGCAAAGAAGCTGGTGAAGGTGTCCATTCCCAAGGAATCGAACGCGCTTCCCGAAGAGCAGGTGAATTGTTGCGTCATTCTCCGCGTGAACGCTGGCGAGAAGTTTTGTAAGCTCGTTTACGATTCCTACGAGCTGTAGCGCCCGCATCCCCTGGACTTTACATAACACTTGTGAACTTAAGGAGGTGCTAAATGGGCCTTTCGCATCACATCATTTTTCCCCTGGACAATGTGGAGGAAGCCGCGCAGTTCATCGACATCCCCCGCGGCGAGTTGCTTTCTGTCGCTATGAATCGCTTCAACGGCAATGTTGTCATGAGTTACGCCGACCATCCCGAGGCGCGTTTCTTTATCCGCCTTATCGTCGCGCAGCTTTCCCAAGTTGCGGATATGTTCGATGAGGAGTGTTACCGGGATCCGCGCCACGGCCTCATCGACTACGAGGACGAGGGCCGTTACAAGCACTTTTACGGCGCTCCCCCTTCCCGCTCCCCTCTCTGCCCTTTCCCCGATCTCGTAGAGGAGGTGGCTTAGATGGATGAGACGGAAGCCGCTGGCCTGGCCGTCGATGCGGCCGCCACGCTCAAGGGCATCGGCCAGGACGTTGCCCAGATTCGCGAACTGTCCTTCAAGCAGCTTGAAATCTTGTCCCGCCCCGACGAGGCCGAGGAGGTTCCGCAGCCCGACGGGGAGGAGGCCGCCAACCTGGCCCCCGCCGAGCCCGCCGCCGATGACGGCGGGTGGGTCACCGAGGTTCACTCCTCGGTGGAGGTTCCCTCCGGGTTCTTCGGAGACCTCATGTCCTTCCAGTACATGCAGACGGTTCTTCTCGTATTCCTGCTGCTGGCTTTCCTGCTCAACCTGGGCGCGATCCTCTGGCTCGCGTTCTCCGATAAGTGGAGGTCTTAAGATGGAATCCCTTCTTAACGTCCTTGTCATTCTGTCCCTCGTCGGCGTGCTCGCCTACGCCTTCGCGGTCTACGAGGTCTTGAAGATCGTGACCGCCTGGGCCAAAGACCGCTGGCGCGACGATTGGGGCAAGCGTCCCCTGCTCCTCAAGCTGCCGCCCTGGGCGCTCACCGCCGTCCTGGTGCTCTGCTTCCTGGCGGCGGCGCTGTGACCGCGCAACTGTTCATGCTTCTTTGTCTCGTGAGCTCTTTTCTTGGTGCCCTTGCCTTAGTGCTCTTCGACCATTTTTATTGAGGTGATCGCCTTGGAAATTCTCGAGACCTATCAAGTTGCCGGCTGGCTTGATTTCCTCGTGTCGCTCTTCGCAGCCGTTCCCGCTGGTTTCATGCTGGGGTTGTTCCTGGGTCTCCTCAGCTTCGGAACATTCAAGCTTCTGAGCTTGATTCGTAGTCTCATCTGACGAGAGGAGGTGTGAAATGGAGACTATCACCACTGCCATTGGAACTGCCGTTACGCAGCTTTCCACGTCCATCCAGACCGTGATTGGCGCGAACCTGCCCACCATCCTGGGTGTGGCCGCCATCTTCATCGCGATCACCGCGACGTGGAAGCTGGTCAAGCGCTTCACCTCGGGCGCTTAGTCGGTTCCCGCCCTTGCTAACCTGGGCTTCGGGGAGGGTTTCGGCCCTCCCCTTTTTTCATCTTAGGAGGTGATTTTATGCTCGCTCGTTTCCGTGCTCCCCTGTCCGTCCTGCTCACGGTAACGCTCTCGCTCTCCCCGGCTCTGTCGTGGTATGCTTATGCCGACGAGTCCGCCGACGGTCAGGAGGTTTCCCATGTTCAGTCGCAAGCCGCGCAAGAAGAATCAGACGGTGGAGGATATGGAGCGGGAACTTCAGGCGCGGATGATTCGTGGGAATCAGGCTCTTCAGTCCCAGATGGCGCAGCAGCAGGAGAGGGACGTTTTCCAGACGATGGAACTTCAGCGCGAGCAGGAGAAACTTCTCAGAAAGTTGATGGGGGATTAATTTTAGCCGCTGATATGCCGCTTTACTCCGCTAATGCCTTTTCCCTTTCTGATACTGTTGGGCAAACATGGGGTTCTATTCAAAGTATTGTTACTGCTGCTTGGAGTACTGTAAAGGATTATCTGTCGTGGTTTTACGGAAGTGATTCTTGGCTCACACAGGTTTCTACGGTTGATCGCGCGAAACTTATTCCACAGTTCACCACTTTGAATTTGTTAAAGCAGCAGTGGGGCTATAATTACGGTACTGGCAATACGATTGTTTGGGCGAAAAATTCTCCCGCTGGCTGGCTCTATTCTTTGAATGATACCTTTTCTTCTTTGTACAGTTTTCTTCATTCGAAGATTGACGGCGGCTATTTCACTACCTGGATTTACTACATCTATGATAACGGGCTTAAGATTCGCGCCCAGAATGATAGGTTGTATGAGTTCCTCCACAGCCAGTATGATGGTCGGTACTTCACTACCACCATTGGTTACATCTATAACGCCCTTGTTCAGAATGGCTCTTTGACTTCCAAGGGTTTTTTTGATCTCTATTCTTTTCTCTCGTCTAAGATTGACGACGGCTATTTCACTACCTGGATTTACTATATCTATGATAACGGGCTTAAGATTCGTGCCCAGAATGATAGGTTGTATGAGTTCCTCCACAGCCAGTATGATGGTCGGTACTTCACTACCACCATTGGTTACATCTATGATGTTCTCGTTGGGAATTCTGTCCTTCTTGAGAACGCTAACAATCTTTCCTATGGTATTAATCAGAATCTTCTTTCTATTGTTCGTGTCCTTTCTGATTTTGATGATTCCTTCGGTGATTTTTTTCTAGACATTCGAACTATTTTGATTGAGTGGGCGAAGGCTTGGGAATCGTGGTCGGCTAAGGGCTTGAGTGTTGATACCTCCTACATTGATGCGAAGTTGGCCACCATTGTTGATCTCATGATGGCTGGCGCTGCCCGCGATATTGTCGACACTCTAGTTGGTGATCTGGATTTTTCGCGATTGGGCGCCCTCTCCTCCGAGGTTCAGGGCTCTATATCTAGTGCTTTCCCCTTCTGTATCCCCGCCGTGCTTAAGCAGGTTTTGGGCCTTGTCCGCCATGATGCCGCCGCCCCTGTCTGGGATTTCGAGATCGGCGGCGAGCCTATGCGCGTCGATCTCGCGCCCATGCAGCCCGTTGCTGACGTGTCGGGCTGGTTCTGCCGCGTCCTGTTCGTTGTTGTCCTCTTCGCCAATACCCGCCGTTTCATCTTCATGGGAGGGGGTGCGGCTTCCGAATGATCACCGGGCTTATTGATTTCATCACGGGTGCAGCTCTTCAGTTGGTTCTGCTGCTGCTTTCGCTGCTGCCCGCCGTCGATCTCTCGGCGCTCCCCCTCGCCATGCCCCAGGGCGTGGCCGATGCCCTCGGTGCCCTCAACTGGTTCGTTCCTGTCGGCGATCTCATCGACATTCTTACGACCTGGATTGGCCTCGTGCTCGCCGTCAACGTCGCCATGGTCGTTCAGCGCGTCATTTCCACCGTTGACAGATAGGGGTTCCCATGATCTATCTTTACTCAGGCACTCCTGGCAGCGGGAAGAGCCTCCATGTTGCCCGCGACATTCGCGACACGCTGCAAGTTAAGAGGAGGCCCGTTGTTTGCAACTTCGACGTTAACCCCAAGTTGAGGAACTATGGGAAGCTGTTCCGCTACGTTCCCAACTCTGACCTTGCGCCTGATCTCCTCTATGACTTCTCGCGGCGTTGGTTCGATGGGCGACCCGTACGTGAGGACGCTATCTTGCTGGTGATAGACGAGGCTCAACTTGTTTTCAACTCGCGCACCTGGCAGGACAAGGGGGCGAGCCAGCGGCGCATGGACTGGATTGAGTTCTTCAGCCAGCACCGCCACTACGGCTACAAGATCGTTCTTATTGCCCAGTTTGATAGGATGCTTGATAGGCAGATTCGCAGCCTTATAGAGATCGAGGCGAACCATCGCAAGCTGTCAAACTTCGGGATGAGGGGCCTTCTGCTCTCCCTTCCCTTTGGCGGCAAGCTGTTCGCCTCCGTCAGCTACTATTACGGCCTCCGCGAGCGCGTGGGCTGTACCTGGCTTCTCCCGCGCAGGGCGTATTTCAGGGTTTACGACAGCTATAACCGCTTCGAGCAGGTGCCCGGGGCGTAGGCGGTGGGGTTTGGGGCCCCTGCCGCCGCGCCCCGTGGCCCGCTCGGGCGTATTCGCTGCCGTCTCCCCTTTTCGCCCTGCTTCCAGGGGTCGAATTCCATTCGATACTGGAAGCAGGGCGCACAGCGGCGCACATGGCGTTTCGGAGGGTTTTTCGCTATCGCCGCTGATCTGTTCCGTTGCCGCGAATGATTATTGCGGCGTTTTCAGTCCGTGATTCCGCGAGCCATCGGTGCGCTTGTCCGCTATCGGTCGGTGTGCGCCGA
>NZ_JBCLQK010000006.1:225324-227498 GCF_041223505.1 Adlercreutzia muris | reverse complement strand
AAGGAGGGCGGCATAGGCGATGGGTTAGAATAGGGGCCAGGTTCTAGGCAATTACACCAACGTTCGGCACACTACCCTCACCTTCGGGGTCATCATATCTCGAACCGCATTCTAGCAAACAAAAATCGCCGCCCCAGACGGAACGGCGACTTCAGTTCAAAACGGCAGGATGTACGAGACTCAAACTCGCGACCTCCGACGTGATAGTACTCCGAGAAGCATTATCATTGATTTCGATTTAATTAGGCGATTGATCTTCGTTATCGACACCGCGTTCTTCCTCTATGCCTCATATTCTTCTACGTCTTCAGCGGCTATCGCTTTCACGACATATGTGTCTGGGTTGGCGACTTCCAAGCCGGCAAGGTAGTCCTTCAACTTCAGGCACATCGGGGCGTATGTCGCCAAAGTAATGCCGCCCGAAATGACACCGCCAATAAAGGGGATGACCTTGGAGACGCCTTTCGCGAAAATGTCCTTTGTCATCTTGACGCCGATATACCCTGCAACTTTTTTGACAATTGGATATATGGCACCTTTGGTCAATGCCTTTTGCGGAAGCTTCCTAGCCACAGCGGCCGCAACTTGATTTGAGATCTTAGTGACAGCATCCGTGGCACCATTGGCCCCGAACATTACCCCGATAAACAAGATGAGAAGATTCTTCGCCTCATCATCAATCTCTTCTTCCGTTCCCTCAAAGATATGATCCCATCCATACAGAAAGGCCAGTTTTTGAGTTATTCGCAACACGTGAGCAAAGTACTGCGCTAAATCAGCAGGAACCGCGCCCGCCATCGCGAAGCCGCCGGGTATTCCAGCAACTGCCGAAATCGCAGTTACTTTTGTAGACTCATACCGGATAGAGGCATCGGCGATATGGCTGAGTTCTTCGGGCTTTATGCCAGCGGCAGCCGGAGATGAGTCAACGGCGGTTGCAACAACCTCTAGAGAGAACTTCTTGCCTAAAGCTCCAACGAGATATTTCTCCCTATCTATCCTAACTCCCGGTAACCGCGCCGCTGAAGACAGCACTAACTCGAAATTCTGTGCAGCATCTTTCTTCTCTTCATCCATAATATGAGCCTCCTAGACCTGCCATTATCGATTCATAATAGTACCCTATTGCTCATGGTAGTACATACCGACACAATGGACATTTTTCAGTAAGCCCTATTGGAGCTCTGACAGACGTGATTCGCAACTCATGGCGATTTAGCCGTTGGGCCATTTAGGCCTCATTAAGTCAGTACCCGAGCAGACCCAAAAACAGCCCCATTTTTCTATTCACGGAATCTGTAAATATGGATCAGGGGAAACGACTCTCAAACTCGTGTTTTGATAGCGAGACCCACGATGCTCAAGCAAGTAACTCCGACACGACAAGCCGAGGTTCTAATTTATTGGGCCTCCCACTAACAGGAACCCGTCGCTCAGCTAGAAGGTTCCGAGCAACTCGGCCGGGTAGAGGCGCTCGAGGTTGGCGAGCAAGTCGTCGAAAGTGGCGATATAGGAGCCGATGATGTCGTCGGCAAGGCGCCGTGCGAGCATCGCGTCGTAAACATGTTCGGCCGCGTTGCGATCATCGAGCATGCGCAGCCAGATGCCCTCGTCGATGAAGTCGTACGCATCGTAGGCCGCCTTAATGATCCCCCTCGGAGACCCCGTGGCCGCATCCAATCTGCCCTCGTACTCGAGAGTCTTGCGCAGCAACTTCCAGGAGAGCTCGAATTGCATCGCGAACTTATCGATGATGCCGCTGAGAATGAACTCGTTTTGCAGGTCCTGCTCGGGGGCTTGCCTCAGCACGCTCAGGTTCGCCTTATAGTTCGCATGCTTCATAGAGAACGACCCCCTCCTGCGCGATGCGCTCCCGCAGCCCCTCGCCCACCTCTTGGGACATGTCGACGAAATCGAAGGTCAGCAAGGTCGGGCAGCTCTCGTCGAGAATCCCGATGTAGCGGTCGAAAGAAGCGCCGTAGACAGCGAGATCGATATCGCTCTTCTCGGAGAAACGACCCGATGCGCGAGAGCCGAAGAGGACAACCTTCGCGATCCCGCATTCTCTCGCCTGATCGACGATGAACGCAGTTACCTCTTCTCTCAAGCCGTAGGTATCCATGCTGATCCTTAGCAAAAAGGCCAGTATCGCTACTGGCCTTTCAGTTCAAAAT